>NZ_JALNUD010000003.1:0-451439 GCF_026540445.1 Chryseobacterium sp. GM_Chr_2 | reverse complement strand
GAGGAAGAGCGATTGGGTCGTATTCCATCAATCATTTGGGAGGATATACCCGATCTTATTCCAAGCTTGATTTTTCGGGAGTTCCGCAAAAAACAGAAACTCAGCATATCCGAAAAACGGGAGAGGCGGGAATTATGGTGAAAGAACGTTTTGTATATGATCAACAGAACAGATTGCTGCAGCATTATCATCAGGTAGACAGTAAACCGGAAGAATTGTTGGCCGATAATAGCTATAACGAGCTTTCGCAGCTGAGCAATAAAAAGGTGGGAAATAATCTTCAGAGTATTGATTATGCTTACAATATTCGAGGCTGGATGACGGGTATTAATCCTGGGCAAATGTCGGTTCCTGATTTAAATGGAAAACTGTTTGCCTATAAAATTAAATACAATCGGAAAGAAGGAATTAGTTACCCGACTTCTCAATTTTCAGCAAAAGAAGTTAAGCCGAAATACAACGGAAATATTGCCGAGGTAGACTGGCGATCGGTTGAAAATATCGGCAATAATCCTTCCACCACTCCGAAAAGGTATGGCTACGTTTATGATGGTTTAAACAGGCTGACGGCCGGATATTATCAAAACCCGAACAACCCTTCCAGTGCTGAAAATCTAGAATCTTTAGCGTATGATTTGAACGGAAATATTATGAACCTTTTTAGAACATCGGTATTTGAAAATACGAATAGCATTACGCCGACTACTATTGATAATCTTACTTATACTTATATAGGAAATAGGGTCAATACTATTACCGACGACACCGATAACTCTACAGGATATGAAGGTGGTGGGCAGACGATAACCTACGATCTGAACGGAAATATGAAAACGATGCCAGATAAGTATATCTCAAATATCGATTATAATTTCCTTAATCTTCCGAGCAGAATAGAACGTGCAGGGACTAATTTAGAGTATAAATACAATGCTGATGGGATTAAGCTTCAAAAAGTGAACCCCACTATTGAATGTGGAATTATAGATTGTAATACGCTCATATTAGAGACTACGGATTATCTGGACGGCTTTCAGTACTTTACCCGTACGACAAGTAATACAGGTGGGGGGAGCGCTGAAATGCGATCATTATCTTTAAAATCATCCCGAGCAATGGAAATCCAGGCGTTTTCTCCTGAAGAAAAGAAGGTTCTTCCACCGTCTCACACTCCTAATTTACAGTTTTTCCCGACAGCAGAAGGATTTTATGATTATCAGAAAGATCAGTATATTTACCAGTATAAAGATCATTTAGGAAATGTAAGGGTAAGTTTTGGTAAAAATCCTCAGACCCAAACCCTAGAAATCACCGATGTGAATGATTATTATCCTTTCGGGATGAATCATCTGAAATCGGGAACGGCGATGTTTGGAACTGGGAAATATCAGAATTACAAGTACAATGGCAAGGAATTACAAGAGACAGGAATGTACGATTATGGGGCAAGATTTTATATGCCGGATATTGGTAGATGGGGGGTGGTAGATCCGTTGGCGGAGAAAATGAGAAGATTTAGCCCTTACACTTATGCAGGCGATAACCCTATAAGGTATATAGATCCAGATGGAAGAAAATTTATTAATTTTGACGAAAATGGAAACTATACTGGTACTACAAAGGATAATTGGTGGCATAACTTATGGAATGGAAGTAAGGGAAGAGTCGTAAAAAGTGATGGAAGTACACAGCAGAAATTTAGATTTGCTGATCCTAAAAATGATGTTGCTGATATACAATCAGGTAAAATAAATAAACTTGAATTTGTTACAGAAAAACAAGTCCGTACATTAGTTAGATGGTCAGGAGCATTTGATCCTAAAAATAAAGCGAGTAATAGGAGTCTTTCTGAAAGATATGATTATATAAAAAAAGAAGGAATAGGCGGAGGAAAAATGGATTTTGCTTATACGCAAGTACCTAAAATGTTTCCAAATGCAAAACCAAGTAACCCTACGACCAATACATCAAATACAATATTTTTAGTTGAAGGTTTGGCTCATAATCAAAACAATTTTGGGAATTTTTTATTTGGCGCATCAGGTCGTGCTATGCAATTCACAGGAGCTGAATTATCGTTAGGAGCACATTATAATAGTGTAGTTAATTCTAGCACCAATGGTTATAGTAGTCAGTTAGATTCTTCTGATGATCAACTTTCTATATCTAGTGGTGTGCTTTTTTCAGATAAGTACAATTATGGAGACATGCAAATTCAAGTAACTGTGGGAACTCCTACACCAGCTAATACACCATAAAATTTAAATCAAATGAAAAAATTTATTTATTATTTATGTCTATTGTTTATAATATCTTGTAAAAGTAATTATGAAAAAGAATTTATTAACAGATATTCGAATTATAATTTTTCAAATTATCAAGGGAGTGAGATTTACGTAAGAGGGTTTTCTTCTAGAAATTTACCAATAATATTTTTAGAAAGTATCAAGAATAATAATTTTGTACGACTTACGATAAATTATAATAAAGAGTCTAAGAGTATTATTGATGTAGAAGAGAGTTATCCAAAAGATTCTTTAAAAGAGAACTTAAAAATTAATGTTGATAATCAACTGAAAAAACTCACAGCAGACTTTGTTGATATGAATATTTATTATTTAAAAGTAGATAGTTTAGGTAATGTATATGTTAAACCTTCTGCTGATGAATACTCTCCAGGCATAGGGAAGTTTATTTCAGAAGAATATAGAAAAAAGATATTTGCAAAAAGTATTTCTTTAAAAAACGGATGGTATAAAGAAATTTATGATTAGATAATTTGTAAGAATTAGATTGCATTATTTTTGAAAAAATCCTGATCTCGCGGATTTATAATCCGTGAGTAATAACAACCCCTTGTACATGCAAGGGGATTTTATCTTAAAAATAATTCAGTTAATTGACTTTATTTACAGTTCTTCCTCCTTCTGAAGGATTTTATGATTATCAGAAAGATCAGTACATTTATCAGTATAAAGATCATTTAGGAAATGTAAGGGTAAGTTAATACCCAGACCCTAGAAATCACCGATGTGAATGATTATTATCCTTTCGGGATGAATCATCTGAAGAGTGGGACTGCGATGTTTGGGCAGAGTTCGTATAAGAATTATAAGTACCAAGGACAAGAGCTACAAGAGACTGGTTTCTACTCATTTAAGTGGAGGAGTTATATGCCTGATGTGGGAAGGTTCTTTAATGTAGATCCGCTTGCTGAGAAATATACCTATAATAGCACTTATGCATTTTCTGAAAATAGAGTTATTGATGCAAGAGAGTTGGAAGGATTAGAAGCAGTACTAATAAAAGACACAAAAGCAAATCATTCAATAGTTAAGACAGCTAATAATGGTCAATATACAGATAATGCAAATACAAAAACTGTTCATGTTTTCGCACACGGCAATCCTCAGGAATTCTACAATGAATATGGGAAACCAGGAGAAACAACAATTAATTCAGGAGCACTTTTAAATGATGTTCTAAACAAAAGCAGTGATTTATGGAAAAATTCTGAAAGTAAAGAAGGATTTACTGTAATATTGCATTCTTGTAGAACTGGGAGAACTACTGTTGATGAAAAAGGAAATCTTACGGAATCTGTAGCAGAAAAAATTTCCGATTCAAAAGAAATGAAAGGTGTAACTATTATTGCTCCTGATGAAAGAGATTTTTTTAATGGTAGTGGTAATGGAATTGAAATAGGACCACAATCTGCTAAACACACTGATAAGAATGGGGAATATCTTCCAAACACACCAAGAAGTGAGCACGGAAAACGAACGGGTCAATTTGGAAGCTGGAATTCTTTTAAAAACGGACAACAAACGAATAAGCAATCAGGTAGTACTAAGCCTCAAGGAACAGACCAACGAAGTACATGGGATAGAATATTTAATAATCGATCTACTAGTTTAAATCCCTTACCTTAAAGGCTTTAGACTTTAAGAAATGCATAATGCTATTCATCAAATAAAATACTTGGTAAAAACAATTCCAACTCATGCCTGTTTGTCAAATCTAAATAATACATAAGCTAAATATTTAACTCAGTTTAATTAATTTTATGAAAGCAATTACTATTTTAATATTAATCATTATATTGAATTCATGTCGAGAAAAGAAAATATTTGATAAACCGATAAATCAGAATGAAGTTGTCACAATGAGTAATATTTCAAATTATGATAGTATTACTAATCTTGTAAAAAATAAGGGTGATATTGTTGCATATGATGAATTATATTATTTTTTAATGGATTCAAATAAAGAAGATAGAACAGATACAGTAATGTATTATTCCAAAATAATGGCAGAGAAATATAGTAATGAAAAAGCATACTATGATTATTTCAAAGCTTTTTGTGAAAAGTACAGTCTATACATAGATTATTCAAATTTCAATAAAATAAATTTATCTAAATTGCCCATACAACCTAGAAGGACAGCTTTAGAGTGGCTAAATAAAATGTTGGATAAAAAAATAATTACACAACAACAGTATAATTCTGTAAAAAAGTAATTTGGATCTAGAATTATATAACTAAAAAAATGATAAGTTTATATTTACTAAAAACAAATCACAATGCAAGAAAAAGAAGAACCAAAAAAGGATGAAGAATCACAATTGCCTAAAAAAGAGGTTGAAAAACCAAAAAATCCTTTAGCAACTGAAAAAGTGGAACTAGAGGAAGATAAAATAAAAGCCAATTGATAGTCAATTGGCTTTGTATATATTAGGATTATTCAATCAAAACTTTTCTCACAACTCTTTCATCATTTGCTTTCAAAATACCTAAATAAGCACCTTTCTGTAAACCTAAAACATTAATTTTTGTTTCGTTATTTTTTTGAAGAATTACACGTCCGGAAAGATCTGTAATTTCAAATTGAAAATTTTTAACTGCTGAATCCGGAATTTCTATATTGATAACATCTTTTGCAGGATTCGGGTAAATTTTTAATGCTTCCAATTTATGCAGTGAATTTTCTTTAGTTCCTAAAAATGTTGAAGAAGCCACTGCAAAATGTTGCAAAGCGCCCAAAGAGGCCTTTCCAACATTAAAAATATA
Source organism: Chryseobacterium sp. GM_Chr_2 (assembly GCF_026540445.1). NCBI lineage: Bacteria > Pseudomonadati > Bacteroidota > Flavobacteriia > Flavobacteriales > Weeksellaceae > Chryseobacterium > Chryseobacterium sp. GM_Chr_2. Next base: position 446,367 of record NZ_JALNUD010000003.1, on the reverse strand, counting down.
TGTAGGGTCTGTGTTGGCAAAAGTATCATTGGCAGTATGAGGATAGTTGCTTCGAATTTTTTCAAAATAGCCTGTAATCACCTCACCTTTTGCTTCAAAAGGCATATAATCGGTATCTTCAGCTTCGTCAATATCCGTTAAAATAGTTGAATATAGATGCGTACAATTGATCAATTCCTGATTAGCAGCGGCAGAAGCTATATCGTTACTGGAATTTCCGCCCATATCTTTATCGCAATAAATTGTATTGTTATTATTGCCCATTTTTCCGCCCACCTGATCGAGATTGAAAACCAACTTAATATCTAAAACACGATTATTTCCATTATAAGCAACGGTATTCGCGTAATGGGTACTTCCTCTCAATCCTTGCTCTTCACCGGAAAAGTGAATAAATTTAATCGAATATTCGGTAGGTACATCTTTCATAATTCGTGCTGCTTCAAGAATAATAGATGTTCCGCTTCCGTTATCGTTCACTCCGGGGCCGTTAATGCTGTCGAAATGTCCACAAATAATCACATATTTATTAGGATAAACCGTTCCTGTTTTGGTAATAACTAAATTTTTAGAACTCGTATTTCCGTAAGTAAAAGGATCTTCAACAATTTGGCTAACATTATATCCGTAAGAAATATATTTGTCTTTAAGCCAATTCAGCGCATTTGTATTGGCTTGTGAGCCTGTTGTTTTTATGCCTAAGTTGCTGAATTCCTGTAAATTTGTTGTGATATTTGTTTGTGAAACCAAATTTGCTCTGTCTTTATAGGCTTGTATTAAGTTTTGACCTTTTAAACCCAATATCGACAAAGAAACAAATAATGAAGCAATGATCTTTTTCACGTTATATTTTTATTAAATTTTCAATAATTCCGCAAATGTAGTGATAAAAAAATCCTAAGCAAACACTTAGGATTTTAATTCATTATATTATTTAATTAATAGTAATTTATTTTTCAATAATCAATTTTTTAGTTACACTTGAGTCTTTTGTTTTAATCGTCGCTAGAAAAGTTCCTGTTGATAAACCCGAAAGACTCACTTTGGTTTGGTTTTCAGACTGTAAAAGAGAACGTCCTGACATATCGGTTAATTCAAAACTAAATGTATTTACATGATTAGGTAAATCAATATTAATCATATCTTTAGCTGGATTAGGATAAATTTTTACAGTTTCTAATGATTTTGTAGCTGTTTCATTCACTCCTAAAAGGCTTGTAGTTGCTACTGCAAAATGCTGTAATGCTCCGACAGCCGCTTTTCCTACATTGTAAACATACGTAGGATCTACATTTGCAAAAGTATCATTTACCGTATGCTCTGTATTACTTTCAGTATTTTCGTAAAATCCTGTAATAATATCACCATTTTCTTCAAAAGGCATATAATCTGATGAATAAGCATGCGACATTACCGTTTGAAGCGGAGAATATAAAGTAGTATAAGTTGCTAATTGCTGAGTAAAAGAAAGTGAAGCTGCATTGTTTGATGATTGACCGCCTTGATCACTTTCACATTTTATTTTATCATTAAGATTGCCTATTTTCCCGCCAACTTGATCAATATTAAACACCAATCGGATATTCATTACACGGTTTCCGTTTTGGAAAGCCACATTATCAGCATAGTGATAACTTCCGTACAATCCCTGTTCTTCACCTGAAAAATGAATGAATTTAACCGAATACTCTGTCGGAATATCTTTTAAAATTCTGGCAGCTTCCAAAAGGATAGAAGTTCCGCTTCCATTATCATTTACGCCACGTCCTGTAATGGTGTCGTAGTGTGCACAAATAATAACATACGTATTTGGATAAACAGTTCCTTGTTTGGTAATAACTAAATTTTTTGTATTCACGGTCTGCCCCATATAAATAAAGCTAAAAGGATCTTCCTGCATTTGATTTGCTGAATATCCCATCGCTGTATATTTTTCTTTTAACCAGTTTAAAGCATTCGTATTGGCTGTAGAACCCGTAGTTTTTACTCCAAAATCTCCAAAAGTCTGAAGATTATTGGTGATGTTTGCTTGTGAAACCTGATTGGCTCTGTTTTGATAAGCCGGAACAAGAGTTTGCGCCTCTAAGCCATAATTTATTAATGAAAAGAGTAGAAGAGTAGTTAATTTTTTCACTTTTAAAGAAAGTTTTATGTATCCTATAATTCCAACAAATGTAGATAATAAAAAAATCCCGAGCAAAAAACTCGGGACTATATTGATAACAAAAATTCTACATTATTTTACTTGATCTACAACAGCTTTAAAAGCTTCAGGGTGATTCATTGCTAAATCTGCTAAAACTTTTCTGTTAAGTTCGATGTTATTCTTTTTAAGAGCTCCCATAAATTGAGAGTAAGACATTCCGTGTACTCTAGCTCCCGCGTTGATACGAGTGATCCAAAGTGATCTGAAGTTTCTTTTCTTCTCTTTTCTACCACGGTAAGCATATTGCATTGCTTTTTCTACCGCGTTTTTAGCTACAGTCCAAACGTTCTTTCTTCTACCGAAAAAACCTTTAGCTTGCTTTAAAACTTTCTTTCTGCGAGCTCTTGAAGCTACGGCATTTACTGATCTTGGCATAATTTAAATTGTTTTTTTGAAATGTGCGGTAATTGTTTCATTACTCTTAGAGGCTCCATTTCAGGGTTAAATTGTTGAATTTGTTTGAATTCTTATAAACCGAATATAGATTTATAAAAACTACTTAATTGCTAATTGACGTTGAACGCTTTTCTCATCCACTTTAGCTACATAAGAAGTGCTAGTAAGATTTCTCTTCTGCTTAGTTTCTTTTTTAGTTAAGATGTGGCTTTTGTAAGCATTTTTTCTTTTGATCTTACCTGTTCCAGTAAGAGCAAAACGCTTTTTAGCACCTGATTTCGTTTTTAATTTTGGCATTGTTTTGCTTTTTATGTTTTGTTATCAATATCTGTATTGGTTTCCCAAATATACTTAGGGAATAATAGTTTGCAAAATTACGAAAAAAATCTCAATCTTTTCTTTCTAATTCAAGAGTTTCTAAAAACATTTTATTTTTAGGAGTAATTAAAAGATAAAGCTGATTGTTTTTCTGTGAAACTTTACTTTGAAAATTAATATTCTCTCCTGCTGACTCTTTAATTTCCCAATTTCCAGTGGGAATATTATCAATTGTAATATGATACGTTTTACCAGCTTCCATCTTTTTTAATAATTTATTATTTAAGAAAAGGCTGATATTATCAGAAGAATTTTTAAAAAAATATCCCGGAATTTTTAATGAATTGTTACCTTTTTTTATTCCAACACTTTTACCATTTTTATTGAAGTACAACACGTACTTTTCATTTTTTGATTCAGCAATAATAGGAAGATAATTACTAATAAAGATTTTATTTGCTTTTAATTGATCTCCGACATTTAAATCAATTTTAAAATCAAACCCAGTATGAAAAACAATAATATCAGGATTTCTTCGCATAATATAATCTCCGTCACCCAATTCGTGAGCTAAAGTTCCTGTTCCGAAATTTTTTGGTGGATGCCGTGGGATGTAGTAATCATTTAAGCCAAGCATGTCAATTGTCGGTAATTCAGACGAATAAGGAATGCATCCTGCAACTGTAACTGCTAATAAAGTTTGGTCAGAAAAAGTGTTTTTTAATGTTTTTCCCAATCGCATTCCTCTGAATTCCCATCGCTCAATCATGGTATTTTCATTGTCTGTAAAAAACGTTTGAGAATAGGCATTTACAGCTAATAAAATAATGATGATGATTTTTTTATTATTGTTGAATTGAATTTCTTTTACACTTTTTAATCCGAAAATAATCGCAAAAGTAAACAATACCAATACAATATAATAATGTCTAAAAGCAGGGAAAATATCTCCACCAACAAGCGTTGTATATGACAGCCATGCGGCTAGGTTTAACAATAAATAAACCCCAAACAGATTTCTTTTTTTTATGACCAAAATATAAAGAAAATAGACTCCGGATCCGGAAAGCAATAATGTTCCTAAAAAAGCTCTCAGATTATAAAATCCGCCTCTAAGAATATAATGTATTGTTATTTTCGCCTTTACCAGTGCGGTATTGGGAACTAATTCTCCGTAATAACTATATCTGAAAGCAATTTGTGACAAAAGAAATAGAGTAGGAATAAGTAATACAGTGAAGCCTATTTTAATAAGATCTCCTCTTTTTCTACGATGAATGAACAATAGAAATATTGAAGCCAAAATAGTAAATAAAAACCCATCTGGTCTTGTAATGGCTAATAATCCTAACCAAATTGAAAGCCAGCCAATTCTTTTTAGGTTATTATTCTTTAGAATAAATGAAACTTCTGCTAAAACAAGGGTAAAAAGAAAGGCATACAATGGTTGTTCGAGCCCGCCAATTCCCCATACAGCAAAACACGGTGTTGTAATGAGCAGAATAATGGCTATAAAAACGTATTCTCTCTTTATATTTTGAGTTCTAAAATGATTTAAAATTACTCCGATAGTACCTAAAGAGCAAAGTATTCCCAATAGTCTTACTGAAAAAATAAGATCTAAACCGAGTTTTCCCAAAGCAGAAGTTGCTAAAACCCAAAGCAAATTAGAGTAACCTTCCACCGGATGTCCATCATTCCAGCTTAAGCCTTTTCCTTCTAAAAAGCGTTGAACATATCTTAATGAAATAAGACTATCATCTGATAGGAAAGGATAATAATAGTAACAACAAATAAAAAATATGATGGATGCGAGAACAAAAAAGGATCGATATCCTATCTTCATGATGTAGTTTTTTACTTTTGGATTTTCCTGTGCATTGGAATTTCATGCAAAATAACAAAAAAAGTGGAAGCTAAAGTGAATTTACAAACAAAATCCTAGCCCAGATAGAAACGGATACCCCGCAGCAGGCAATGGCAAAAGCATTGAGCGAGGAGTATGAGTGGATAGCTGGAAATAGCTTCTAAAATTTTATGCTACTCTTAAAAACAAAAAACCTCAAATTACTTTGAGGTTTAATATTGTAAAGTTGACGGGAACACCGCCATTATGCTTATTTAGCTGGTTTTTTAGGACTCATCATCATAATCATTCTCTTTCCTTCAAGCTTAGGAAGCTGATCTACTTTTCCAACGTGCTCTAGTTCCTGAGCCAGTTTTAGAAGTAAGATTTCTCCTTGGTCTTTAAAGATAATCGAACGCCCTTTAAAAAATACGTAGGTCTTTAATTTTGAACCTTCTTCAAGGAATTTTTCAGCATGCTTCTTCTTGAATTCATAATCGTGATCATCTGTCTGAGGACCAAAACGAATTTCTTTTACGACTACTTTTACCTGCTTAGCTTTTAGTTCCTTCTGCTTTTTCTTTTGCTCATACAAGAATTTTTTGTATTCCAATACTCTTGCAATAAAAGGTTCAGCCTTATCAGAAATTACTACCAAATCAAGTTCTTGTTCCGCAGCAATTTGTCTTGCTTTGTCGATTGGGTAAATTCCCGGCTCTACGTTATCGCCCACCAAACGAAGCTCTCTCACACGAATTTTATCGTTGATCAAGTGTAAGTCCTCCTGTACAGGACGTCTTTGTGGGCCCCTGTTGTTAAATCTTTGTGCTATTGTATTATAATTTTATTGGTTAACTTTCTATTTTTTATCAATCATTCTGAATAAAAATTTATCTTTAAAATGTATTCATAATGATATTTTTTTCAGATTTAAGCATTAAACTCAAATCCTGTTTTTGACTGTTCTTTAAAATAAGTAACAAAATCTTCAATTTTCATCACTCCTAAATCACCTTCTCCACGTCTTCTTACAGAAATTGTGCCATCGTTTTCTTCATTTTCTCCCACTACAATCATAAATGGAATTTTCTTCAATTCTGCATCACGGATCTTTTTACCCGTCTTTTCGTTTCTGTCGTCAATTAATCCGCTAATATCGTGATTTTCCAATAATTGAGAAACTTTTTTAGCATAATCTACATATTTCTCACTGATTGGCAAGATGATAAACTGATCCGGAGCCAGCCACAATGGGAAATCTCCCGCTGTATTCTCGATAAGAATCGCAATGAATCTTTCCATAGAACCAAACGGCGCTCTGTGAATCATTACCGGTCTGTGCTTTTCACCATCGCTTCCTGTGTACCAAAGATCAAATCTTTCAGGCAAGTTATAGTCAACCTGAATTGTTCCAAGCTGCCATTTTCTACCCAAAGCATCTTTTACCATGAAATCTAGTTTAGGTCCGTAGAATGCAGCTTCGCCGTATTCAGTTACTGTATTTAAACCTTTTTCAGTTGCAGCAGTTACGATTGCGTTTTCTGCTTTCTCCCAGTTTTCATCAGTTCCGATGTATTTTTCTTTATTTTCAGGATCTCTTAATGAAATCTGAGCTGTAAAATCCGCAAAACCTAATGAACCGAAAACATAAAGAACCAAATCGATCGTTTTCTTAAATTCATCCATCAACTGATCCGGAGTACAGAATAAATGCGCATCATCCTGAGTAAATCCACGAACTCTCGTTAAACCGTGAAGCTCACCACTTTGCTCATATCTGTAAACTGTACCAAATTCTGCATATCTTTTCGGCAAATCTCTGTAGCTCCATTGTGAAGTTTTATAAATTTCACAGTGATGCGGACAGTTCATTGGCTTCAGCATAAATTCTTCTCCTTCATTTGGAGTTTTAATCGGCTGGAAGCTGTCTGCGCCATATTTATCCCAGTGACCGGAAGTTACATACAATTCCTTTGCACCAATATGCGGAGAAATTACAAACTCGTAACCTGCTTTTTTCTGAGCTTCAGAAAGGAAGTTCTCTAATTTTTTTCTTAAAGCAGCTCCCTTTGGTAACCATAAAGGTAAACCCTGCCCTACTTTTTCAGAGAAAGCAAAAATTCCAAGTTCTTTACCTAGTTTTCTGTGATCTCTTTTTTTAGCTTCTTCTAAAAGCTCAAGATATTCTGTTAAATCTTTCTGTTTTGGGAAAGAAATACCGTAAACTCTTGTTAATTGAGGATTTTTTTCGTTTCCTCTCCAGTATGCTCCGGCAGCATTCAAAATCTTCATTGCCTTTACAATACTCGTGTTCGGAATGTGCCCTCCACGACAAAGATCTGTGAAATCATCGTGTGTAACGAAAGTGATTTCTCCATCATTAAGATTAGAAATCAATTCAACTTTATAAGGATTGTCTGCATACACTTTTAAAGCTTCTTCTTTAGAAACCGGATATAAAGAGAATGTAGAACCTTTTTTAGCGTTTTCTAAAACCTTTTTTTCAATCTTTTCGAAATCTTTATCAGATAAGCTTTCGTCACCGAAATCTACGTCATAATAGAATCCTTTTTCGATTGCAGGACCAATGGTTAACTTAGCATTAGGATAAAACTCAAGGATCGCCTGCGCCAAAAGGTGGGCTGAAGAATGCCAAAAGGCTTTCTTTCCAAGATCATCATTCCATGTTAACAATTGTACCGTAGAATCCGTGGTTATAGGCGTGGTCGTCTCTACTTGTTTGTCATTAACAACTGCGGAAATGGTGTTTCTAGCCAATCCCTCGCTTATAGATTTTGCCACATCTAGCGGAGTAACTCCCGCCTCGAATTCTTTGACACTACTGTCTGGAAGTGTAATTTTTATCATTGTTTACTAAGAAATTTTAAGATGCAAAAATACGGAATTTTTATTTAAAATACTACATTCATGTCTATTTGAAGCGATATTTAATACTAAAAATTGAATTAAAACGTTTTTAAAAATTGGGAAATAATCAACGGTCTAATTATGAATAAGTTAAAATTAGGTTAATGCTTTCTTTTATACCTTACTTTTTCCTTAATAATTTCAATTACATCCACATTTCTCACTTTAGATTTTACCCACCCGTGGATATCAATATAAAATAATGATCTTCTGTAGTATTCGTTTTCAGAGAAAATCTCAAGCTTTTTATCAAATTCCTTAAAGGCTTCCAGCTGCTTATTGGGAAGTAAATTGTTTAAATTTTTAAAGAATTGAATGCTTTCAAAGTGAAAATCATCTGGCTTTTTCATTTTTTTAGCAAACTTTAAAGTAGCTTTAATAAATTCATCATAATCTTCGTCATTTCCGGACTCATATTTTGCCATTAAAATCAAAATCCTTGTGTGGAACAATAGATCTTCCTGCACATTTCCTTTGGACTCAATTACTTTTAATGAATATTTTATCGACTCCTTAAACTTCTTACTGCCAAAAAACATCGCCGCCATTTTTAAGTACAAAATCATAAAATGATGCTCATCGATTTTATCTCGAAGTCTTTCCATTTTTAGCTCGATTTCGGGAATCAGTTTTGAACCGGAAAAGAATTCACCCTTCACAAAGTGAATATTCATTAAAGTATTGTAATGTGTCAGAAAAACAAGTGATTGTAAATTTTCATTTTGAGCAAAGCTTGAAGAGTAAACAACTTCATTGAAATCCTTAAAACTATTTTCTAAAATGTCGATATTTCCATATAAAAAAAGAATTTTTAAAAGATAAGTATTGCCTTTAATGTACCAAACGGGATGACTTACGATCATTTCCGGATTTTTGTGAAATAAATCAACCCATTGAAAAGCGTACTTCAGCGTATATTTATATTCTTGAAGCAACTGGTTTTTCCAAACATGAGCCTTGAAATACCATAATTTCTCTGTGAAATTTAGCTTTTTAAAATTAATTTTTTGAATTTGATCATTAAAAATTTCCATGATATCAGCACGATCTTCATCATTTTTTACATAACCGTGTGTCAGCATTTCACTATATAATTTTAATGAAAGGTTAGACAATTCTGTAGTATAATGATTCTGTTTGCTGATTTCCGTGGATTGTTTAATCAATTCCTCGGCACGACCTTCGATGCTTCGTGTAATGAATTGTGATTCAATTACTTTTTCTAAATCAATGATTTCGGAAACAATCGTTTTTTCGTCTAATTCTAAAGCAGCCTGTTTGGTTTTATCTAAAATTTTTAAAGCCTGCTTATAAAGCCCTTTTTGATATAGAATATTCGCAAAATCAAGCTGTTCGCGCAATTGTATTCTATAATTCTGATGACTCGGATTCATTCTTAAACTCACCAGAATCTGTTTATAAAGATGAGCTTTCAGGTTTGATAATTGTTGTTTGGTAGAAATCTTCTTGTCTATGATGATATTTTCATCATATTCCTTCATTTTATCAAGCTCGGAAAATAAGAGTAGAAATTTGGCATCTACATTTATTCCAAGACGGTTTACATACAGCTTGAATTGTCTTTTTTCGGAGGTCGTTAACGACTTAATTAATACAAATAAAAAATCTTTATGCAATTCTGCCATTGTAAATTTATGTAATTTAAAATACTGTTAATCAGTTTTTTGTAGTGAATTTTCAATATTTTGAGTATTGTAATTTTTATAAAAGTGAAAAATGAAAAAACATTTCATCTTTCTAGTTTTGAATCAAAATTAAGTAAAAAACTTCATTATGAATTCCGAAAAAGTCGAAATTTTTGATACCACGTTACGTGATGGAGAGCAAGTTCCAGGTTGTAAATTAAATACAGAACAAAAATTAATTATTGCCGAAAAACTTGATGAGCTGGGGGTAGATGTAATCGAAGCAGGTTTCCCGATTTCGAGTCCCGGAGATTTTCATTCCGTTTCGGAAATTTCAAAATTAGTAAAAAATGCAAAGGTTTGCGGTTTAACGAGAGCCAATCAAAAAGATATTGATACCGCAGCAGAAGCTCTAAGATTTGCCAAAAGACCTAGAATTCATACAGGAATCGGAACTTCAGATTCTCATATTAAATTTAAATTCAATTCCAATAGAGAAGATATTATCGAAAGAGCAGTTCAGGCTGTAAAATATGCTAAAACTTTTGTTGAAGATGTAGAATTTTACGCTGAAGATGCCGGAAGAACCGATAATGATTATTTAGCAAAAGTTTGTGAAGCTGTTATTAAGGCAGGGGCTACTGTTTTAAATATTCCGGATACTACGGGATATTGCCTGCCCGAAGAATATGGAGCAAAAATTAAATATTTGAGAGAAAATGTAACTGGCATTGACAAGGCAATCTTGTCTTGTCACTGTCATAACGATTTGGGAATGGCAACTGCTAATTCTATTGCCGGTGTGATTAACGGGGCAAGGCAAATCGAATGTACCATCAACGGACTTGGCGAAAGAGCCGGAAATACAGCTTTGGAAGAGGTTGTGATGATTTTAAAACAGCATCCACATTTAAAATTACATACTGATGTACAATCCAAAATGCTCAACCCCATGAGTATTTTGGTTTCTGATCTGATGGGAATGGCTGTTCAGCCTAATAAGGCAATTGTGGGAGCCAATGCTTTTGCGCACAGTTCTGGAATTCATCAGGATGGAGTTATCAAAAACAGAGAAACATACGAAATTATTGATCCGGCAGAAGTGGGCGTAAATGCTTCAACAATTGTGTTGACGGCAAGAAGCGGGCGTTCTGCACTGGCTTATAGATTCAAACATATTGGTTTTGAGGTGACTAAAAACGAATTGGACTTCTTATATCAGGAGTTTTTGAAAATCGCAGACAGTAAAAAAGAAGTAAACAATGATGATTTAAGTATAATCATTGATAAAGTGACGAGAAAAATAGGATAGAAGGATTGATTTTCAATTAAAATTAATATGGAAAGTACTAAAAAAACACTTTTTGATAAAGTTTGGGACGCACATGTTGTGGAAACAATCCCAGACGGGCCTCAAATTATATATATCGACAAACATCTGATTCACGAAGTGACGAGCCCACAGGCTTTTGCAGAATTAGAATCCAGAAATCTTGAAATTTTCAGACCGAAACAAATTGTTGCGACAGCTGATCACAATGTTCCGACGTTGGATCAGGATCAACCGATTCGTGACGATTCTTCAAGAAATCAGGTTGAGCAGCTAACAGAAAATTGCAAGAAAAATAATATCGAATTGTATGGTTTAGGACATCAATACCAAGGGATTGTCCACATTATTGCTCCTGAATTAGGTGTTACACAACCTGGTATGAGCATTGTTTGCGGTGACAGTCATACCTCTACACATGGTGCCTTCGGTTCTATTGCTTTTGGAATTGGAACGAGTCAGGTGGCGCAAGTTTTTGCAAGTCAGTGCTTGTTGCTGAACAAGCCAAAGTCGATGAGAATTACCGTAAATGGTCAATTAAATAAAAATGTTCAGCCAAAAGATGTGATTTTATACATCATTTCAAAAGTCGGGACCGATGGCGGAACAGGTTATTTCTGCGAATATGCTGGAAATGTTTTCGAAGAAATGTCGATGGAAGGAAGAATGACCGTTTGTAATATGAGCATCGAAATGGGCGCTCGTGGTGGAATGATTGCTCCTGATGAAACAACTTTCAACTATGTTAAAGGCAGAACTTTCGCTCCAAAAGGTGAGGAGTGGGAAGAAAAATTAGAATATTGGAAAACGTTGAAAACAGACGAAGAAGCTGTGTTCGATGCTGAATTTTCTTTCGATGCTTCCGAAATTTATCCAATGATTACTTACGGTACAAACCCTGGAATGGGAATTTCAATTCATCAGAATATTCCGAGTCCGCAGAATGAATCTGAGGAAAAGGCTTTGAAATACATGGGTTTACAAGCTGGGCAAGCACTTTCTGATATTAAAGTTAATTATGTTTTCATTGGAAGTTGTACGAATGCAAGAATTGAAGATTTCCGTTCTGCGGCGAATTATATTAAAGGTAAAACAAAATCGCAACATGTTCAGGCTTTGATTGTTCCGGGTTCTCAGCAGGTCGTAAAGCAGATTTTAGAAGAAGGTTTAGATAAAATTTTCAATGAAGCAGGTTTTCAGATCAGACAACCGGGATGTTCGGCGTGTCTGGCGATGAATGATGATAAAATTCCGGAAGGTGAATATTGTGTTTCGACTTCGAACAGGAATTTTGAAGGAAGACAAGGGCAAGGTGCAAGAACGATTCTCGCAAGTCCGTTAACGGCTGCAAAAGTAGCGATTGAAGGGAAGATTTCAGTTTTGGAAAATTAAATTTAAAAGTGAATTTTATTTCATAAGTGAAAAGTCAATTGTTAATTTAAAATTGTTAAAGAGATTCACCATTGACTTGCAAAGCAAAATTCACCATTCACATCTTAATAGATCTAAAAAAATGCAAAAATTAGTCATTATAAAATCCCGAGCAATTCCTTTGCCGGTTGAAAATATAGATACAGACCAGATTATCCCTGCCAGATTTTTAAAAAGTATTGATAAAAATGGCTTTGGAGACAATCTTTTCAGAGATTGGAGATACAATGTTCATACAAATGAGCCGAACTCTGATTTTGTTTTAAATAATCCAAAATACAGCGGTGAAATTTTAGTTGCCGGAAATAATTTCGGTTGCGGAAGTAGCCGTGAACACGCGGCTTGGTCGTTGACGGATTATGGATTCAGAGTCGTAGTTTCCAGTTTCTTTGCAGATATTTTTAAAGGGAATGCTTTGAATAACGGTTTGTTACCTGTAAAAGTTTCTGAAGAATTTTTGAAAGAAATTTTAAATGATATTACCGAAAATCCTGAAAAAGAAATTTTAGTAGATGTTGAGAAACAAACAATTACCTTCAATGATAAAACCGAAAGTTTTGAAATTGATTCTTATAAAAAAATATGTCTGATAAATGGTTACGACGATATTGACTTTTTAATCAGCAAAAAACAGGCGATCCAGGAATTTGAACTAAAGACACAAAAAGTATATGAAAACTGATTTTAAAATTGCGGTTCTTGCAGGAGACGGAATCGGACCCGAAGTAGTAAATGAAAGCATTAAAATTTTAGATGCAATTGCGGAAGCATTTCATTATAAATTTGAATTTAAATATGGTTTGGTGGGTGCAGAAGCGATTTTTAAGACAGGAAATCCTTTGCCGGATGAAACCTTAGCGATCTGTAAAGAATCTGATGCGGTGCTTTTTGGTGCAATTGGTGATCCGTCTTTTGATAACAATCCGGATGCGAAAGTGCGTCCTGAACAAGGTTTGTTGAAACTTCGTAAAGAATTGGGGCTTTTTGCTAACATCAGACCTTTGAAAACTTTTAATTCTTTGATTGAAAAAAGTCCTTTAAAAAGAGAAATTATTGAAGGAACAGATATTCAGATTTTCAGGGAATTGGTGAGTGGAATTTATTTTGGTGAAAAATTTACAGACGAAGAGGCAGGCTATGCTTATGATATTTGTAAATACAACCGTGATGAAATTGCGCCTATCGTTCACATGGCTTTTCAGGAAGCGCAAAAAAGAAGAAAAAAATTAACATTAATCGATAAAGCCAACGTTTTGGATACTTCAAGATTATGGAGAAAAGTGTGCAAAGAAATTGCCACGGAATATCCTGATGTTGAGCTGGATTTTATGTTTGTAGATAATGCAGCGATGCAGCTGATCTTAAATCCTAAACAGTTTGATGTAATTGTTACTGAAAATATGTTTGGAGATATTATTTCCGACGAAGCGAGTGTAATTGGAGGTTCGATTGGGTTGCTCCCTTCCGCTTCGATTGGAAATGAAAATGCGATGTTTGAGCCTATTCATGGTTCTTATCCGCAGGCAAAAGGAAAGGGAATTGCCAATCCTATTGCTTCTATTTTGAGCACCGCAATGATGCTTGATTATTTAAAACTAGATCATGCTGCAGAAAAATTAAGAGCGTCTGTAGAGCATGCGATCGAAAATAAATATGTTACCGTGGATCTGAATTCCCAACAACCTTATTCTACGAGTGAGGTGGGAAGTTTTATCGCAGATTATATTAGATATTCCGAAAAATCATATTACAATTTTGAAAATGTAAAGCTCGGAAAATCCACGATCGTTTAATAAAAAGTGAATTGTCAATTTTGCTTCGTGAGTAAGTTAGTTAATTAGATAGTCCATAGATAGATCACGAGCGAAGCGAATTGATGATCATTCACTTTTCCCAATTTTGGTTGACTTTTATTTGTATATTTTTCTAATAAAAAGGTTCAGCTTCAACGAAACCGAACCTTTTTATTTTGTTATTTATTCTTCTGTATTGTCGGTTTTTCCCGACTTGTTTTTCGAAGATTTCTGAACGTCCTTCTTTTCTACATCCGGCGGATTTGTTTTTTCTGATGATGAGGGAATGTTCTGAAAATCCTGATTCTGCTTTTTTGTTTCTGCGCTGTTTGCAGATTCTTTCTTTTTGTCATTTCCTTTGATGTTCATAACTTTACATTTTATGCTTTAAGTTATTCAAAGTGTTTGCCAAAACGAAAATTTTTAAAGCCCTAAGATTCCTATTTTTCCTGTCTGATCTTCAATCTTGTAATTTAAAGCCTTTGCCAAAACGAAAATATTATTAAGATTTTCCAGTAATTGTTTATGGCCTTCGTCTCTTAATTTATTTTGATCGATAGAGTTAATGGCAGCTGTTTTGGCTTTTTGCGTTACATTTTTAATGTCTTTCTCAGAAATTCTGTTGATAAAAGAATCGTCCATAGATTGAATTTCAACACTCGGCGTGATTCTGATATCGGCATTGGGTAATTCTGTGATAATCAATTTTTTATTGATAGAATCAACCTCAATTTTCATTTTATTTAAATCATAAGAAACCTGAGCGTTCGTTTTTGTGTACGTGATAATGCTGTTGCTTGTCACTTCTTTTCCGAAAAACTCCAGTCCCATTTTGGTTTTTTGCATAGAAGAGGTATTCTGCTCGATAACTACCAGCTTATTCATTTTGGAAATCTGGTTTGTCAAAATATAATAATCCGACTTTTCGCTTTTCCCGCCAAGATTAAAGCATGATTTCACTCCAAAAAATAAAAGCAGAACAATACCTGCGCCTGCAAAAAATGATGCTATGATTTTATAATTTCTCAATATTTACAGTTTAAATATTTCTTTAATTACCGATGAATCGTCCTTTTTCATGATCTCAACCAAATCTCTTTCGATATATTCGGTTGTAGGCCTTTCTATAATTCTTCCAATCTCTTTATTGTATTTTTTTACAATAATTGTAGGTACTTTCTGAATATTGTAAAGACCTTCTTCGCCCGATGGAGATTCTTTTTTGCGATTTACAGCAATGATCGTTAATTTATTTTCAGGATATCTTAATTCATCCAGAATTCTCATTAGTCTAGGAAAATCTCTGTGGCTGTCTTCACACCATGTTCCCATGAAAACCACAACATCGTAAGAATTAAATTTTGCCTTTTTTAGTTCAGCAATTGCTTTTTGATCTAAAGCATATTCGTCGTGCTCTTTTGTGTACCACTCAGAATACGGTTCTTTAGAAAATTGAGACTTAAGCTGATTTCCTAAAAGCATTTTACCATCGTTGGTAGTTTCTACTTCGCGGTTTACCACTACTTTTTGAGCGCTTACCTGTTGTGTTGCCAGAAATAACGCGGAAACAGTAACAATATTTGTAATAAATTTTTTCATACTATTTTTCGATAATCATTTTCAGATCGGCAGGAGAGTAATATTTATTTTTTAATACTTTATGGTCTGCAGTTCTGTAAACATTAAATTTTTCACCAGATTTTTCATAAAAAGATTCTACATCTTTCGCTTTATAAAATTCAACCGTTTCTTCTGCCTGTTCTTCATTGTCGCAGGCTTTAGACATATTCGAACGCTGAACTTCGTTGAACAACTCTACAAATTTGTTGCCAAGTCCGAATTCTAGCACAGCGCCACTCAAAACATATTGTAAATCGCACAAAGCATCAGCAATTTCTACGATATTATTATCTGCAATGGCTTGTTTCAATTCGTTTAATTCTTCCTGTAAAAGTTCAACTCTAAGATTGCATCTTTCCGCAGAAGGAATTTGGGGAGTATCTAAAATAGGGGCTTTAAAGGTTGTGTGGAATTCTGCTACCTGGTTCAGACTATCAATTTTATCCATGAATATTTTTTATTTGAAGCAAAGATAAAAATTAGGTTTTAGATATTAAGAATTAGGGCTTAGGTTTTTATTGTTTTGTTTTTTATTGTTTTGTTTTTTATAAAGATTGATAAATATTGCTCATTGCCTTTTACTTATTTCTCATGAAAAAAGACTGCCCGTTTCCGAACAGCCTTTCGCTTAGTGTTTAATTTAAAGTTTTAGTTTTTAATGAATCTCTTAGAGACTTCTCCGATTTGAATCATGTAAGCACCTTTTGGAAGGTTGGCTACATTTACGGAACCTCTGTCGAGCTTTCCTGAGTTAATTAGTTTTCCACCCATATCGAAGATGTTGTAATCTTCATTCGTCGTATTTGAAATGTTTAAAATATCTTTTACCGGATTTGGATATAATTTAATTTCAGTCAATAAATCTTTTGTACTTGGTAAATCACCTCTTCCTGAAGAAATAATATTTAAGGTGTAATCTTCAACTTGTCCGTAAGTGTAAGATCCACAAGAAGATGATGGAACAGAGCTGTACTGCATCATCACTCTCATTCTTGTGTTTCCAAGCGTTGCAGTTGAAGGAATTGCGATTGTTCCCGTAACCGGACTTACTGTTGATCCTGTTCTTGTCCAGGCTAATTCTCCACTATCTGTAAAGTCGCCGTCGCCATTATAATCAATGTAAACTGCGTAAGCTTCATTATATTTAGTAGAAGTCCAAATAGGAGTTACAGAAATCGTGTAAGAATTTCCTCTCGTAACATTTGTTGAAAGAGAAGTAAAGTTTTCGTATCCTGCTGTTCCTGTAGAAGTGTTATTAATCGATCCGAAAGTCACGTTTCCGATTCTTTCATCAGCTGTATTGGTAGAAGTCGCAGAACAGTAAGAAACGGTGCTTCCCGCAAGGGTTGTAACGCTTACTGAATTGCTGGAAACGGAAGTATTTCCTGCTGCATCTTTTGCTCTTACGGTGAAATTATAAGTGGTTGAAGGGCTTAAGCTGGTTACGGTGTAAGATGTTGATGCTGTTGATCCAATCAATGATGAACCTTGGTATACGTCATAACCTGTAACGCCAACGTTATCTGTTGAGCCAGACCATGAAAGATTGGTGCTTGTGGAAGTTGTTCCTGAAGCAGCAAGGGTAGGTGCTGTTGGAGCTGTGGTGTCTGATGTTCCTGATCCTGCATTTACAGTAATATTAGCGTTATTTACATCAAAAAAGATGTGATTTGAACCTTTTACCATAATTCTTCCCGTTGTTGTAGAAACATTCGGAATGGTTACGGTTTGAGATCCGTCATTTGGAGTTCCTGCCAATAAAGTAGTCCATGTTGTGCCGGAATTGGTAGACCAAAGAATATCTACATTCGCTGCATTTACACCGTTTGCAGTAGTGCCTGCCACGTTCCATGTTATTGTTTGAGAGCTTCCTCCTGCGTAAGTTGTTGCTGAATTTTGGGAACTTACAGAGAACGGGCCAGCAGTTCCGTTTACTGTAATAACTGCATCATCTGAATTGTTTCCAGAACCGCCAGCTCGGTTATCGCGAACTGTAAATCTAAAGTTATATGATCTTGCTACATTCGACAGCGCTTCTACGGTAATTTCGGAACCTGCCGTGGTGGTTGCGCCTGCTAAAATAGAAGCCATTCTTGGGAAATATCTTACCGGTGTTGTTTGTGGAGTCCACGATCTGAAAGTTGGTCCAGATGCTTTTGTAGCACTTGCCGCAGAACTTGCTCCCGTTTGAGAGGAAGAAGCGTTATCCATTTGCTCCCAGATATAGGTTAAAGAATCTCCGTTGGCATCGGTTCCGGTTCCGGTTAACATGAATGGAGTTCCTTTCGGAATGGTATAATCTAAACCTGCGTTTGCTGTCGGAATAGAATTTCCTGTATTGGTACTTACCGGGCAAGTTTTAGCTTTAATATTATTGGTGATTTGCTGAATGCTGACCGCGTGGAAAAATGAATCTGAATGCGCCTGAATATCCTGACTCGTAATTCCTGCATAGCCCATGATCGTAGATCCGGAACCAGGTTCCATATTTACACCTGTGCCTTCATTTCCATGAGAAAAAGTGTGATTTCCTCCGAATTGATGCCCCATTTCGTGAGCAACATAGTCGATGTCGAAATTATCACCAGATGGAATTGCATCTGCCGGAGAAGTATATCCGCTTCCTTTTGAGCCGTTTGTACAAACACAACCGATGCAGCCTGCATTTCCGCCGCCGCCTGAAGCGCCGAATAGGTGACCGATGTCGTAATTTGCTTCACCAATTACTGAAGTTAAAGTTGATTGTAACTGAGAATTCCAGCTGCTCATTCCTGAAGCAGAAGAATAAGGGTCTGTTGAAGCATTGGTATAAATTACCGCGTCGTTATTGGCAATTAAAACCATTCTTGCAGAGAAATCTTTTTCGAAAACTCCGTTTACGCGGGTCATGGTGTTGTTCATTGCGGCTAAAGCGTTGGCTTTTGTTCCTCCGAAATAGGCTGTGTATTCTCCAGTGCTGGAAAGCGCTAGTCTGAATGTTCTCAGTTTGGCATCATCTGCATTGGGTCTTGCTGCAATATTGCTTGCATTTGCCACGCCTTTTTGCGCAACATCAATTACGGTACATTCAAATTTATTTAGATCATCTTTTTTGTCTGATTTTTTATAAACCACATAGCTCGAAAGATCTTTTGTATAAGGTTCTATAAAAACCGCAGATTTGTCACCGTAAATTTCCATTGATGATAAACCTAATGGCGAAACGCTGAAATAAACTGTAGAATTTGGGTCATTTAAACCTTCACCAACATACGATTTGATATCTGGAAATTTAGCCGCCAGTTGAGGATCAAAATTAGAATTTTCTCTTACTTTAAAGTTTTCCATTTTTCCTTCAGAATTAGGGAAAGAAATGATGATTTCAGATTTTTCACCTACCGCCAATCTTTTAGGGGCTCTTGATAAAACACTTTTTAAACCATTAATATCAAGGCTGTAAACTTTAGGATTATTGATGCTCGTCTTGTTTTCAAAGATTTCTGAAGAGGTTTTTCTGTTACCTTCAGTCCAAAGACGGTCTGTCTGCGCGAAAGAAATGCCTGTGATCAAGAGCATTCCAATCATCGATAATTGTTTTTTCATATAAAAATATTATTTGATTATGGTGTATCAAAGCTAATAAATTTTAATTACGAAAAACTAAATTTTTTAAGAAAATTTTAGACAATCAATCTAAATAATTATGCAATACATTGAATTAATGTTATGCGTAAATATTTTATGTAAAAAAAATAACACCCGTAAAATACGAGTGTTATTCAGTTTTAATAATATAATTCTAAATTTTTCTTACGATAAATTATTTAGTGATATCTCTTCCAATTACCAGCCTTTGGATCTCAGAAGTACCTTCACCAATGGTGCAAAGTTTTGAATCTCTGTAGAATTTTTCAGCAGGAAAGTCTTTTGTATATCCGTACCCTCCGAAGATTTGAACGGCGTTATTTGAAATTCTTACACAAGCTTCAGAGGCGTATAGTTTTGCCATAGCTCCTTCTTTAGTCATTTTTTGCTTAGCATTTTTCAATGTTGCAGCTCTTTGGATTAATAATTCAGAAGCATCGATTTCTGTTGCCATATCTGCTAACATAAAGTTGATAGCCTGGAATTCTGAAATAGATTTTCCGAACTGGTGTCTTTCTTTAGCATATTTCAAAGCTGCTTTGTAAGCACCTCTTGCTGTTCCTAAACTTAAAGCCGCGATAGAAATTCTACCGCCATCCAAAATTTTCATGGCTTGTTTGAAACCTTCTCCAACTTCACCTAATCTGTTAGCATCAGAAACACGAACGTTGTCGAAAATTAATTCTGCCGTTTCAGAAGCTCTCATTCCAAGCTTGTTTTCTTTTTTACCAGAAGTGAAACCAGCCATTCCTTTTTCCAACACAAAAGCGGTTGAATTATTTTTAGCACCAATTTCTCCCGTTCTTGTCATTACAACAGCAATATCTCCAGAAATTGCGTGAGTGATGAAGTTTTTAGCTCCGTTGATGATCCATTCATCGCCGTCTTTTACCGCTGTAGTAGACATTCCTCCTGAATCTGAACCTGTATTGTGCTCCGTTAATCCCCATGCTCCGATTACTTTTCCGGAAGCTAGCTGAGGAAGCCATCTGTGTCTTTGTTCTTCGTTTCCAAACTCATAAATATGGTTGGTACAAAGTGAATTGTGTGCAGCTACTGAAAGGCCGATTGAAGGATCAACTTGTGAAATTTCATCTAAAATTGTAACGTACTCATGATAACCAAGACCAGAACCACCATATTGCTCAGGAATTACGATTCCCATGAAGCCCATTTCTCCTAATTGATGAAACAGATCTTTTGGAAACGTTTGACTTTCGTCCCACTCCATAATATTAGGTCTAATATTTTTCTCAGCAAATTCTTTTGCTGTTTCCGCAATCATTTTGATGTTGTCAATTGTCTCTGTATTCATATAGATAATAGTTAGTTCCCAAAGATAACCAAATTGCCGAAACGTCCAAAAAAATTATTGACGCCATAATATTTTATTCGCAAAACTTTAATTTTCAATTTTTTATATTTTAAAAATTAATGATTTTTTAATAAAAATTACTGAACTTTAAGTAGATTAATTTACTATTTTAGCCTCCCAATTTTTAAAGCATGAAAAAACTTCTACTTCCAATAATCCTTATTTCATCGTATTTTACAGCTCAGGCACCTGCAGGATACTATGATGGAACAACAGGATTGTCTGGGTACGCCTTAAAATCGAAACTTCACGATATTATTTCGACAAAAAATATCAATTGGAACTATGGTGATCTTCCGAATTATTATAATCAGACAGATCTTGATAAATATTACGATCACGGATCTTCCAATACTACTATTTTATTAGATATTTATTCCGAGAAACCTTTGGAGGCTGATGCATATGAATATACGGCTGCAGATTTAATCAGCACCTCAAATGCAGAAGGATTAGGATATAATAGGGAGCATGCTGTTCCTCAGAGTACTTTTAACAGCAATTATCCTATGTATTCGGATCTTCATTTTGTGATTCCTACGGATGCAAGGATTAATCAGTTAAGAAATAATTATCCTTACGGTATTGGAAATTCTACGGTTCATTATACTTTTACAAATACTTCCAGAATAGCCAATAGTGCGATTCCTAATTATGTTTACACGAACAGGGTTTATGAGCCTATCGATGAATTTAAAGGAGATATTGCCAGAATGTTATTGTATTTTGCAGTGAGATATGAGAATAAATTACCTTCATTTAATCACTCTACAAATGCTAATCCTGCTTTGGATCGTTCTGCGCTAGATGGTACGGCAGAAAGAGCATTTGAACCTGCTTATATTGCCATGCTTCTTCAGTGGCATAATCAGGATCCTGTTTCTCCAAGGGAAACAGATAGAAATAATGCGGTATATGCTATTCAAAATAATAGAAATCCTTTTATAGACAATCCTCAATGGGTAAATGCAATTTGGACACAGACTCCTGATGCTGTTGCTCCGGAATCTCCATTAAATTTAACTTCAACTCAGTCCGGAGCCTATTATACAAATTTATCTTGGTCACCAAGTACAAGCACAGATGTTTTAGGATATAATATTTATCAGAATGGTGTTTTGGTAAACACAACAAAATCTACATCTATTATTATTGATCATTTAACGCCTTCCACATCTTATTCTTTTACGGTGAAAGCGTACGATCAGGGATATTTGCAGTCTGTTGATAGTAATACGGCTACGGTTAATACGTTAGCATCAGACGAAAATTCAAAAGATCTTTTTATTGTTAAATATATCGAGGGAACAGGCAATAACAAAGCTTTAGAAATTGTAAACAAAACGGGTCATGAAGTAGATTTAAACAATTATACAATAAGAGTACAATATTATAACAGTACCTATAATTCTTATTACTACGGAAATAGCTATGAATTGGAAGGTAAAATCCCTAACAATGAAAGTTTTGTAGTGCTAAATCCAAAATCTACATTGTCATGTTATACAAATAATGAAGCTAAATTTTTGACAGCTGGGGATGCTTTAACGTATTCCGGAACTCAATATGTTGACTTAGCTTATAAATCTTCAACAGTTGATGCGATTGGAGCTAAAGCGACGAGTAATGCCAACGGAGATATTTCTCTTTACAGAAAAAATACAGTTTCACAGCCCAATACAACATTTACAAGTAGCGAGTGGGATTCTTACGGAATTAATTACTGCCAGAATTTAGGAGTTCTTTCCACATCGGATATTGCTGTGGCTAAAAATGATGAGGTTAAAATTTATCCAAATCCAGTTAATGAAAACATTTTTGTAAGCGGAAAAGTAGAAAATATAAAGAATGCTCAAGTACTTGATTTCTCCGGAAAAGTTATTTATTCTGAAAATTTACCATTCAAAAACAAGAAAAATATTTCGGTTCAAAGTCTGTCAACAGGTTCTTATTTGTTGAAACTTGATGACAAGACGTATCAATTTATTAAAAAATAGTTCATATAAAAGCCTAAAATAAGGCTCTTTATTATAAAATCGATATAAGCAGATTCACTAATAATTAATATCTATAAGTGTTTCTGCTTATATTTTTTATTTATAAGTAATTATGCTTATATTTGCAAAATGATAGCGGTCATTACCGGAGATATTATAAATTCACAGCACGCCGACACTGAAGTTTGGATTACCAAGCTTAAAAATCTTCTCGACAATTGGGGAAGCGCTCCTAGCACATGGGAAATCTACAGAGGAGACGAATTTCAGTTCAAGTGCAATATAGACGATGTTTTTTGGCGTTTCTTAGCCATAAAATCACTTATAAAAAGTCAGGAAAATTTAGATGTAAGAATTGCCATCGGGATCGGTGAAGAAAATTTTTCGTCTGAAAAAATTACAGAATCCAACGGAACGGCATACGTGCATTCCGGAAGGTTACTGAACGACCTGAAAAGCGACGGACACACCGTTTCCATCAAAACTTCCAGCACTTCTGTGGACAGAGACCTAAATATTTTGCTAAAATGGTCTTCCAAAGATTTTGATAACTGGACGATGGCAACCGCGGAAATTATTCATGAAATGATTATGAATAAAGATATTACTCAGGAAGATTTGGCGAAGAGATTCAATATCTCTCAATCCTCCATCAGCCAGAGACTGAAGCGCGCAAATTACGAGCTTATCGTAGAAACTAATCAGTATTTTAGAAAGAAAATTTCAGAATTGTAGGGATGGTTTTCACTCAACTCATATTGGCACATCTACTCGGAGACTCTATTCTTCAGCCAAATTCATGGGTTGCAGACAAAGAAAATCGCAAACTGAAAAGCAAATTTTTATACATCCATGTGTTGATTCACACCGTTTTAAGTTTTATTTTTCTTTGGAATATACAACTTTGGTGGATCGCCATTTTGGTAGGAATTTCGCATTTTATTATTGATGCTGCAAAACTGAATTTTCAAACAATTCATAATAAAAAGATCTGGTTTTTTATCGATCAGGCTTTGCATATTGCCGTAATTGGAAGTTTTTCTTTCTTTTTTAATGAATTTAATATTGAATTTTTTAAAGATCAGAACTTTCTGAAAATTTTGATGGCAGCTTTGTTTTTAACAACGCCTGCTTCTATTTTTATTAAAATATTATTGTCTTCATGGACGCCCGCTCCGGAGACTGAAAATAATGTAGAAACCGAATCTTTATCGAGTGCCGGTAAATATATAGGGATTTTAGAACGCTTGCTTGTTTTCACTTTTATCATGGTGAATCACTGGGAGGGCGTAGGTTTTATGATCGCAGCGAAATCTGTTTTCAGGTTTAGCGATCTGGCACAGGCCAAGCAAAGAAAGTTGACTGAATATGTTTTAATCGGGACACTTTTGAGTTTTGGAATGGCTGTTTTAACAGGAATTTTAATTAAATAAATATAAATCTAATAAAAAGTAATTTTTGAAAATGGAAAAGTTAGAAATGTTGTACGAAGGTAAAGCAAAACAAGTATTTGCTACCGATAATCCTAATGAAGTAGTTGTACGTTTCAAAGACGATGCTACTGCATTTAATGCTCAGAAAAGAGGATCTGTTGATTTGAAAGGCGAAATGAACAACGCTATCACGACTCTTATTTTTGAATATTTAAATGAAAAAGGGATTAAAACTCATTTCATTAAACAATTAGACGAAAGAGAGCAATTGGTAAAGAAAGTATCAATTATTCCTTTAGAAATGGTGGTTAGAAACTATTCTGCAGGAAGCATGGCTCAAAGATTAGGAGTTGAAGAAGGAATTAAATCTCCGGTAACGATCTTCGATATCTGCTATAAAAAAGACGAGTTGGGAGATCCGCTTATCAACGATCATCACGCTGTTTTTTTAGGAGCTGCAACGTATGAAGAGCTTGACGAAATGTATGAATTAACTTCAGACATCAACGAAATCTTAATCGATCTTTTCGACAAAATGAATATCATCCTGGTAGACTTCAAAATCGAATTAGGAAAAACTGCTGATGGTGAAATCATCCTAGCAGACGAAATTTCTCCTGATACTTGCAGACTTTGGGATAAAGATACTATGAAGAAGTTGGATAAAGACAGATTCAGAAGAGATCTTGGTGAAGTTACTGAAGCTTACGTTGAGATCTATAACAGATTGAAAACTGTACTTGCTAAATAATTATTAGGCCAGAAGCCAGAAGTTGGAGGCTGGAAGTTTATCGGTAAAATAGAAAGTTTAGTTGTAAACTTCAGACTTCAGGCTCCCAGCTTCCATCATCAAAATTTAGAAAAAATAGAAATGAAAAGTTTAGACATTCATAAAAGTGAATATTTAAAACAGTTTGAAACCCAAACCTACGGAAGAAATCTTTTCAGAACGCAGGAAGAAGAAAGATTAGATGCTCCGAATGAGGAGTGTGGTATCTTCGGAATGTATTCTGATAATGATCTGGATACGTTTTCACTTTCACAGTTCGGGCTTTTTGCGCTTCAGCACAGAGGTCAGGAAGCTTGTGGTATTTCTGTTCTTAAAGACGGAAAAATCACCAATATGAAAGATGAAGGGTTGGTTTTGGATGTTTATAAAGAGATCCCGGATCCTGAAACTTTTATGGGAAATTCTGCAATCGGACACACACGTTATACGACTGCGGGAGATAAAAAGAAGTATAATTTTCAGCCATTTTTCGCGAAAAACGAATATGACCAGATTATACTTTCTATCGCGCACAATGGTAATTTAACCAATGCGAAAGAATTGAAAGCTCAGTTGGAAGCTGAAGGCGTTGTTTTCAGAGCGACTTCCGATTCTGAGGTTATTTTAAGATTAATTCAAAAAAATCTTGACCTTGGACTTCGTGGAGCAATCAAAGCGACGATGGAGAAAATTGAAGGTGCCTATTCAGTTGTGGGAATGACGAGAAATAAATTCTTTGCATTCAGAGATTTCAACGGAATCAGACCTTTGGTTTTGGGAGCAATCAACGAAAATTCTTACGTTGTAGCTTCAGAGTCTGTGGCTTTGGATGCTGTTGGCGCTCAGTATGTTCGTGATATTTTACCGGGAGAGATCATTTATACGAATGAAAACGAGCCTGGAAAACTTCACTCGATCATGGTTGATGAGAAAAAGGCAAAACAAAGAATCTGTTCTTTCGAGTACATTTATTTTGCAAGACCTGACTCATCTTTAGAAAATATCAACGTTTACGAAATCAGAGAAAAATCTGGGGAGAAAATCTGGGAACAGGCTCCTGTGGAAGCAGATGTCGTAATTGGAGTTCCGGATTCCGGAGTGCCTGCTGCGATTGGTTTTTCTAAGGCCTCGGGAATTCCTTTCCGTCCGGTTTTGATTAAAAACAGATACATCGGAAGATCTTTTATCGTTCCGACTCAGGAAATGAGAGAGAGAATTGTTAATTTGAAGCTGAACCCGATCATTTCTGAGATCAAAGACAAAAGGGTAGTGATTATTGACGACTCTATCGTTCGTGGAACAACGTCTAAGAGATTGGTAAAAATCCTTAAAGAAGCTGGTGTAAAGGAAATTCACTTTAGAAGTGTTTCTCCGCCAATTATTGCACCTTGTTATTTAGGAATCGATACACCTTCGAAAGACGATTTGATCTCTGCAAATATGACAACAGAAGAGCTTAGAGATTACTTGGGAGTTGACTCTTTAGAATTTTTAAGCACAGAGAACTTAAAAGTAATTTTAGGGTCATCCAACCACTGCTTTGGATGTTTTACAGAAGAATATCCTGTAGGAAAAGGAGAAGAGGTGGAATTATTTAATTAATTTCAGTTTAAATAAAAAAACGAAAGGTCAGACAATTAAGTCTGACCTTTTCATTTGAAATTAAAATTGGTTATATATGTATGTTAAAACGTACTAGAATTTATAGTTTAATCCTAATTGGAAAACTTGGTTGGTGTTGATATTTTTATTAGCCTCAGCAACCCCTGAATTATTAGCAAGGTGAGTAAAGCTAGTTACATATCTCGCGTTAACACCCAAATTCTTTGTGAAGTAGTATCCTAAACCAAGACCCATTCCTACATTGAATTTTCTGATATCATCTTTATCAATGCTTTCAGAGTTCGACTGAGTTTGCGTTGTTGTGCTGCCTCCTGTAGTTGTTGTAACTTTTGTATCCCCTTTATTTTTCCCGTCTAAGAAATAGCTGAATTCAGGTCCGGCTTCAACATAAAAATTATCAGCAGGCTTCATTTGTAACATTAATGGAACGGAAATATAGTTTAAAGAGGTTGTGAAGTCTTTTTCAGTTTTTACGGTTGTACTCCCGGTTGTTACTTCAGAAGAAGCTACTACGCTCTTTGCTCCCATTTGGTTGTATAAAACCTCTGGCTGGATGGCAAATTTCTGAGATAAAGGAATATTAACAAAAACCCCGGCATTAAATCCTATTTTCTGGTTTTTAGCACTCAATTTCTGTTCGCTGAACTGTGTTGCGTTAGCCCCACCTTTAATACCGAATCTTACCGGCTCTTTTTCTTTGTTGATTGGAGTTACTGGTTTTGCTTCTGTAGTTTCTTGAGCGAAAGATAAAGTACCAGCGACTAATGCTAGTCCTAGAAATAACTTATTCATAATTTTGTTTTTTAATTTTACTATTTAAATTTTCGCCTAATCGTTTAATCAGACATTGTTTTACTTTGCAAATAGCTTGCCAAACTGTTATGTTGTTAATTTACAGTGTTGTATGTGCTGTATTTAACAGTTTAAAATAGTCTATTTTTCTCATTTTATGTTAAAATTTATCAACTTGTAGAGAGTTTTTGTAATTTATTTTTAATCAAATTATCTAAAATTTGTAGTTAGAAATAATTTTGAAATAAAAAATCAAGGCTAATTATAAACTTAGTTTTAGGAAAAATGAAGTGTGTTTTGTAAGATTACAACTAAAAATATCAGAAAAAATAAAATTGAAATGTCTTTAATTGTAGGTTGTATTAAATTTCAAATAATTGATTTAAATAAATATAAAAAACATGAAAAGGCCAGGTTTATTTATTTAAGCCTGGCCTTTTCTATTGAAATCAAAAATTTGTTATTTAAACTTATAAGCTAAACCAATTTGGAATACATTGTTTTTCCCCTCTGAATCTACACCTTGTACTTCTTTTGCTATATCGGTTAATCCCGCTACATATCTTGCGGTAATTCCTATATTTTTAGTTACATAATATCCTGCACCCAAACCAATTCCGAAATCAAAACTTTTCAATTGGTCATTAGCTTTTACAGATACATTTTGGTACTTAAATTTAGAATCAATCAAGAAACTAAATTGAGGCCCAGCTTCTAAATAAAGATTGGGAAGAGCATTATATTGGAACATTACCGGAACTGAAATATAACTTAAATTAATTCTTAAATCAGAGTTTCCATCATATTTTGCTCCTAGGCCATTGAATAATACTTCGGGTTGCACACTAAAGTCTTTACCAACAGGCACATTTACAAATGCACCGCCATAAAATCCTGCCTTAGCATTAGAATCATCAGCTGTAATAGTAGATACATTCAAACCTGCTTTCAAACCTAATGTTTGAGCGAAGGCAAATGAACTTCCAACGATTGCTAAACCTAATAATAATTTTTTCATAATTATTTACTATTTCTTTATTATATTAATTACTTCCTGAGTGGTATTTATCAAATAACTTGCCAAAAGTTAAATAAAACCAAATTTTAGCTTAATGAAATCTTAAAGTGTTGGTTATTAAAAAGAAAAAAGTCAGACCTAAGTCTGACTTTCTATTGAATATATTAAATTTGTTATATGAAGAAACTTTCGATTATTTAAATTTGAAAGCTAAACCAACTTGGAAAACGTTGTTTCTCACAGCATCACCAGAGTTGTTTTTAAAGATATCTGTTACCCCAGCGGTATATCTTGCTGTAAGCCCCAAATTATCTGTGAAATAATATCCTGCACCAATACCGATACCGAAGTTAAAGGTTTGGAAATCATCTTTATTCAAAGTAGATGTTGAGGTAGCATCTGTATTTCCGTTAGTAGAAGTTTTTAATTTATCTTTAGCACTTACCAAGAAACCAAATTCCGGACCTGCTTCTAAATAAAGGTTTGGAATAACATTATACTGGAACATTACCGGTACAGCTACATATCCTAAGTTAGTAGAATAATCTGATCTGTATTCATTTCCTAAGAAATTAGTTTTTCTAGTAGATTTTGAACCTAGATCGTTATAAATAACCTCTGGCTGAATACTGAAATTAGTTGCTACCGGAATGTTTGCAAACACACCTGCGTTGAAACCGATTTTAGATTTTGAATCATCAAGATCTGCACCTTTACTTAGTGAAGAAACGTTCATCCCACCTTTAATACCGAATGTTACCGGGTTAGTAGATGTTGTTGGAGTCTGCTGAGCGAATGCCAATGAACTTGCAGTTACTGCTAATCCTAAAATTAACTTTTTCATAACTTTAATTTTTTAATATTTTACTATTTCTAATTTTAAATTTTACTACTGTCTCCGTTTTACCGTGTGACGCAGAGTATCTTTCAAATTGCTTGCCAAAAAATATTTTTATGATTAAAATCAATGAAAAAACCGCTCGATGAAGAACGGTTTTTAATGTTATTTAATTGAAATTCAGACGATTAAATTTAATTAAATGTTTGTTTAAATATTTTTTGAAGAATTATTTATTATCTGAATCTCAAACTTAATTTTAACAAAAAAGTAAAAAATTACAATTCAGGCTGAATTAATTTTCTATAAAAGTCTAAAGATTGATGAATATTTTTCTGACTACATTGGTGATCGAAGTTGCAAGAACCAATTCCCGTAAGCAAAGAGAAATTAATTTTACTGTCTGCATTCTTTTTATCATTCAATAATAAGCTAAAAATATCTTCATCTTTAAAATCGCTGATATCTAAATAAGGATAGTATCTCTGAATGTTTTCAATAATCGTTGTTGAATCTTCTTCAGAAATTAAACCTTCCAAATAAGACAAATGCGCTTCAGAAATCATTCCCATTGCCACAGCTTCTCCGTGAAGAATAGGATTTCCCTGGCTTAAACATAAACTTTCGATCGCATGACCAATCGTATGACCGAAATTTAATGTCTTTCTGATGTTTTTTTCGTGAAAATCTGCTTCCACAACATTTTGTTTAATATCCATCGACGTTTGAATGTGAGGAATGATACCTTCAATATCTAATTTATGAATTTGAGTTAAACTTTCCCAATGTGCTTTATCAGCAATTAATCCGTGTTTCAGCATTTCTGCAAATCCGCTTCTTAATTCTTTAAAAGGAAGAGTTTCTAAAAATTTAGGATAAACAAAAATCTTTTCTGGAAATGTAAAAGTTCCGACCATGTTTTTATAATGCATCAGATCGATCCCAGTTTTCCCGCCAATAGAAGCATCACACATGGATAAAAGGGTAGTGGGAATATTAATGAACTGAATCCCTCTTTTATAAGTAGAAGCTACAAAACCGCCCATATCCGTAATCACACCGCCTCCAAGATTGATAACCAATGCTTTTCTGTCCGCCTGCATTTCTGTCAAAATTTCCCAAAGCTGGTTCGCTGTCTGAATATTTTTCATTTCTTCACCTGCTTCGATCTCCAGAATTTCAAATCCCAAATCAGTCTCCATATTTCCCAAAAGAGTAGGAAGACAATATTCATGTGTATTTTCATCAACTAAAATAAAGATTTTGCTGAAAGATTTTTCGTGAAGAAAGTCGTTTAATTGAGAAAAATTATCATCTACTATTGTTATCATTTTTGAATTTTATATCAAGTTAAAAATAAACTATTATGCAAAGTTATGATTCTTAATTTTTAACTCGTAACTAAATTACTATCTTTGCAAAAATATTTTAGCATGAGCAGAGACAATAATTCAGGAAGACCAAAGAAACCAAGAAGTTCAACAAGAAATAATTCTGATGACTCTCGTGCTTCAAGATCTGGAAATTCTTCTGGATCAAAACCTTTCAAAAAATCATTTCCAAAGGCTGGAGAGAGAAATTCTGATTCAAGAAAGACGGGTGGCACAAGCTACCAGGATAGAATGGATAGGAAATTTGGAAAAATTGAACAAACAGACTTTATTACCAATTCGAGTGAAGAGAGAAAAACTTTTGGAAAATCTGCACCGAAAAGAGGTGGAAGCAGACCTGCAAATACTTTCGACACCAGAGATAAGTATGAAAGAGGTAGCTTAAAATACGGAAGAAGACCGGGAAGTGGTGATGATAGAAATAAAGACGGCGCAAAATCTTTCGTACAAAAAAGAAGACTGAATAAAATAGAAAAGGATGTTCATAAAGATACCATCCGTCTTAATAAATTTATTGCAAACTCAGGAATTTGCAGCAGAAGAGAGGCCGATGAGCTGATTACTCAAGGTTTGGTAGAAGTAAACGGAAAAGTAGTAACTGAAATGGGCTATCAGGTTCAGAAAACGGATAAAGTGGTTTTCGACGGCCAAAGCATTACGCCGGAAAAGCCAGTTTATGTACTATTAAATAAGCCAAAAGGTTATATTTCTACTACAAAAGACGACAAAGCAAGAAAAACAGTAATGGATTTGGTAGCAAATGCTTCTCCTTACCGTGTTTTTCCTGTCGGAAGATTAGATCGTTCTACAACCGGAGTTATTTTGTTAACGAATGACGGTCACATGACGAAAAAATTAACGCACCCTTCTTTTGATGCGAAGAAAATTTACCATGTAACATTGGATAAGAAATTAACCCATGAAGACATGAAATTGATCGCTGAAGGAATTCGTTTGGATGAAGGTGTTGCAGAAGTAGATCAAATTTCTTTCATTGAAGGTAAGCCTAAAAATGAAGTTGGGATCGAGATCCACATCGGATGGAACCGTGTCATCAGAAGAATTTTCCAAAGATTAGGATACGAGGTAGAAGCGCTAGACAGAGTAATGTTCGCAGGATTAACAAAGAAAAACATCAAACGCGGACACTGGAGAATTCTTTCAGAACAGGAAGTAAATAATCTTAAAATGCTTTAATCAAGTTAATTTTAAGTTTAAAAAATAGAAAGACGTTGAATATTTTTCAACGTCTTTTTTGTTATTTTTGAGCATTACCCTAAAACAGTCACGCCTTTTTGAATCATTTCATAAATCGCATCTCTGCCATTATCCGGTTTTACATTTACAGCACGCGTTCCGTTGAAGTGTAGGCAGGTTACATACCCGTTAGCAACCGCATCTGTACAAGTGAATTTCACACAGTAATCCATTGCTAAACCTACAATTTCAACCAATTGAATTTCGTGATATTTTAAGAAATCATCCAGTCCTGTTTTCATAAAATGGTTGTTATCCTGAAAACCGCTGTACGCATCAATTTCAGTATTTTTTCCCTTTTGAACGATATGCGTTACTTTATCTTTATTTAAATCTTTATGGAAATCTGCCCCAAAAGTATCCTGAATACAGTGATCTGGCCACATAAACTGCGGAACACCATTTAAGATAATGCTTTCGCCTACCTTTCTGCCATTATTGCTTGCAAAACTTTTATGATTTGCCGGATGCCAGTCTTGTGTAAGGATAATTTGATCATATTCATTTTCCTCCATCAGAAGGTTGATATAAGGAATCACTTCATTTGCTCCCGGAACGGCTAATGCGCCACCTTCACAAAAATCATTCTGTACATCTACTATTATTAATGCTTTTTTCATATTTAAAATCCTTGAATTTTTTTGATAAATTTACAAAAATCTACTGCTCAAAAAACTTTCCAATTTTTATTTATCGGACAAATCGGCATTTTATTAATAAAAATTAAAATTAGAAGTAAAAATAATTGCAACAGAAGTAGGTTTCAATCGGTAAAGAGCTGCCAATAGCTTACCTTTGCAGGAAATAAGTTTTTTTATGTCATTTGAATCTTTAGGATTATCACACAATATCATTCGATCAGTCAATAAATTAGGCTATTTGAAGCCATTTCCTATTCAGGAGCAGGCGGTTCCTGTTATTTTGCAGGGCAAAGACCTGATGGGAATTGCACAGACAGGTTCCGGAAAAACGGCTTGTTTCGTCATGCCTATTTTGGAGAAACTGCAAAATGCTGAGGTTAAAAAAGATCGTAATGTAGAAGTTTTGATATTGGTTCCTACAAGAGAATTGGCGATTCAGATCGATGAGGTTTTCAGAGCTTTTACAGATAATTTAAAGCGTGAAATCCGTACGATGGCTGTCTATGGTGGAGTTTCCATTAATCCGCAGATGAAGGGAATGTTTGGTGTAGAAGTTATCATCGCAACTCCCGGTCGTTTGTTGGATTTGATAGAACATAAAGCGGTAAGTATCTCAAGAATAAAACATTTGGTGATTGATGAAGCTGATAAAATGTTTCAGTTAGGTTTTGGTGAAGAAATGAATAAACTTTTTGCCATGATGCCTGTCGCTAAACAAACGACTTTATTTTCAGCGACTTTAAATGACAA
Source organism: Chryseobacterium sp. GM_Chr_2 (assembly GCF_026540445.1). Lineage (NCBI taxonomy): Bacteria > Pseudomonadati > Bacteroidota > Flavobacteriia > Flavobacteriales > Weeksellaceae > Chryseobacterium > Chryseobacterium sp. GM_Chr_2. Next base: position 413,345 of record NZ_JALNUD010000003.1, on the reverse strand, counting down.
AGTTTCAGAAATGAAAGAGCGTTTATCGATCAATCCTGTGATGATCGAGATCAAAAAAGAGGAAGTGGAAATTGATAATATTGAACAACTGGCTTACCACGTTTCTCCGGAAAACAAAGGTCCATTTTTGAGATATTTAATTAAAGAAAAAAATATTGAAAAAGCTTTGATATTTGTTTCTTCTACAAGATCTGCCGATAATTTGGTTGAAAAATTAAAGAAAAATAAAATTAAGGCGGTTGCAATTCACAGTCAGAAATCGCAGCGTGCAAGAAGAAATAATCTGGAAGAATTTAAATCGAGTGGAGCTCAGATTTTGGTAGCGACAGACTTGATTGGTCGGGGAATTCATATCGAATCTTTGCCTTATGTCATCAATTACGAATTGCCGCGATCTCCGTTAGATTATATTCACAGAATCGGTAGAACGGGGCGTGCGAATGAAAAAGGAACCGCAATAAACATTCTGACAGACGATGAATTGCAGCATTTCAGAGTAATTCAAAAGAAAATGGGAAAAAAGGTGACTTTGCAGAGAACCGAGGATATTAATCTACACGGTTATTAATTAAAATATAGAGCTTCAATTTTAGAATTGAGGCTTTTTTTATATTTGATTTTACTAAAATCATTCATCTTTAATCATTCATTTTTCTTTCATCAATAATATTCTTAAAATTTTGATACATTTACAAAAACTAATACTCAAAAACCGTCTGTAATATATATCAGACACATTGATATTTTATGAAGGAATTTACTATCGTCCGCGGATTATTTGATACCAGAAAACGGTCATTAATCATTGACGAAAATTTTATAAAATTTGAAAACAAAGATCAGAACAAAGATCTTTTTACCATTCTAAACAAAGAAGATATTGCCGGAATTCGCTACGGAATTCATTTTATCGATGGATACAGATTTACCATTGGAAGAGAATATCAATTTTTCATCAGAGATAAATCAAACAAAGAACTTAAAATATTCTTTAAACTTTTCTACAGAAGAAAATTAGACGAAAAACATCAATTGTATTGTGATATTATTGATGAATTGTGGGATAAAATCATTGGTAATATTTGTTATGATTATTATTTAAAGTTCAAAAACAACGAAAAATTCAACGTTTCTGGAATTGAAATTGTAGAAGATAGAATTAGATTTGATAAAAAAGAAATTCTTTTTAACGATCTAGAATTGAAACAATATCACCATCATTTTATGATTTTCTCTCGAAATGATAATTATAAAAATAAGATGTTGTATTATTTAAAAGATAAAGACGCTGTTATTCTGTTTAGCGTATTAAAAACTATAATTAAAGATGAGCAACTTAGAACAAAAGAAATTTCCGATCGGTCAGTTTCAGCAACCTGAATATATTAGCGATGCAGATATATCAGATTATATTAATGTGATCGAAGATTTTCCAAAGAGAATAAAAAAAGTTGTTGAAGGTTGGTCGGATGAGCAGCTGGATACTCCTTATCGAGAAGGCGGCTGGACGGTGAGACAGCTTGTAAATCACTTGGCAGACAGCCATATCAATAGTTTTACCCGTTTTAAATTGGCTTTAACAGAGGATAATCCAACGATTAAACCTTATGATGAGGCAAAATGGGCAGAACTTCCAGACAGCCTTTCAATGCCTATAAAACCTGCTTTAGGAATGCTAAAAGGAACTCACCAAAGATGGGCTGCTTTACTGAAACAGCTTTCTCATGAGCAGTTTTCGAGAACTTTTCATCATCCGGAGCAAAACGTAGATTATGATTTAAGAAACTGCCTGGCGATGTATGTTTGGCACTGCAATCATCATTTTGCACATATTGATAATCTCAAGAAAGAAAAAGGTTGGTAAAGAAAAGTCTTCACAATCGAATTTATTTTAACGAAATTATAGAGAGAATTTCAAATCTTAGCAAAAATTCTCAACGGAAATGGGGAACTATGGATGTTTCTCAAATGCTTTGTCATTGCCATTTGGTGCTGCAAATTCCGCTTCGGAAAATTGAAATTCCGGAGATTAATCCCTTTTTTAAAGCCATCGGAATTTTAACTAAAAAAGAAATGCAGATTTTCAATAACGGAATTCCCCGAAATATGCCAACTTTTCAAAAACTAATCGTTAATTTTGAATGTAATTTCGATGAAGGCAGGAAAAACCTGCTAAAGACGCTGGATGAATATTGGGAAGTGTATCAAAAACATAATTTACCAAGTAGTCATCGGCTTTTCGGAGAAATGAAAGAGACAGATTGGGGATTTTTGGAGTACAAACACCTCGATCATCATTTAAAACAGTTTAACGTATGAGTTTTTTTGATAAAATATTTGGCGGCAAAAGTGAGGCTTCGGAACAGAAATCTTTCTGGAAAAAGATAGAAGATGAAGCAGATTTAAAAGTAGCGATTGAAAATTCTTATGCCTATAAAATTGGAATTTTCAAACATTCTACTAGTTGTTTTATCAGCAAAACAGTCTTGAGAAATTTTGAAAAAGAAGTCGAAAATCAAAATGAGTTTGGTCAAGAACTCTATTATCTCGATTTATTGGCTCATAGAGCTTTGTCTAATAAAATTGCTGAAGATCTGGGAATTCGCCATGAAAGCCCTCAATTTATCGTTATAGAAAACGGAGTAGCAGTTAACAATGCTTCTCATCAGGATATATCTCTAAGTCAGCTTCTGTAAACACATGAAAAATATTAATAATTATCTGGCAAAAGTATTAAATGTTCCCTTAGAAAAAGTGAATATGTGCAGTCTGCACTACGAAGTAAAAAAAGTTTCTAAAAACCAATTCCTTCTACAGTATGGCGAGGTTTGCAGACATATTTATTTCGTGGAAAAAGGATTGCTTAAAATGTATTCTATCGATAAGAACGGGAAAGAACATATTATTCAGTTTGCCCCTGAAAGCTGGCTGACTTCCGACCGAAGCAGCTTGTATTTCAACGAAAAATCAATTTATTATATAGAAGCGGTTGAAGATTCTGAGGTGCTTTTACTGCATCCCGATTTCATCAGTAAATTGGTCGGAGAATTCCCTAACAGTCTGGAAAAGAGTGATATTTTGGTTCAGAAACATATCAAAAGTCTTCAGGACAGAATCAACTCTTTATTAGGCGAAACCGCTGAAGAACGATACATGAAATTCATCAAAATGTATCCGGATTTATTGTTGAGAGTTCCTCAATGGATGATTGCTTCCTATTTAGGAATCACGCCTGAAAGTCTGAGTCGTGTAAGAAAAGAACTAGCACGAAAAAATTTCGTTCCGGATAATAAATAGCTTAAAATATTCAAGGCTAATGAGCAATCCGCTGATTAGCGTTTATTGAATCAATTTAGCGAGTTTTCCGACTTTTATTAAACTGGATTCTGTATTTTCATTCCACGGAAGCCCGATGCAAAGGCGCATACAATTGTCGAATTGCTCCTGAAGCGTAAACATTCTTCCCGGTGCAATACTGATGTTTTGCTTAATGGCTAAATCGTATAATTCATTGGTTTTAATATTCTGATCAAACTCTACCCAAAGTGAAAGTCCGCCTTGTGGACGGCTCGTTTTTGTACCTTTCGGAAAATGTTCAGCGATGGTTTGAACGTAATTCTGATAATTATTCTGTAACGTTTTGCGAATCTGATGCAAATGTTTTTCATATTTCCCGGATTTTAAAAAATTGGCAACCGCTTCATTCACAATGGTGATGGATGAGGTTGCATGAAGCAATTTCATTTTCAGTATCTTATCTTTGTATTTTCCGGGTGCAATCCATCCAACCCGATAGCCCGGAGCCAATGTTTTGGAAATTGAACTACAATACAAAACATTTCCTTCCTTATCAAAAGATTTACAGCATTTAGGACGATTCGAACCAAAATAAAGGTCTCCGTAAACATCATCTTCAATCAGCGGAATATTATTTTCCGACAACAGTTTTACTACTTCTTTTTTATTTTCGTCCGACATTAAACTTCCCAACGGCGCATTATAATTCGGAATTAAAAGACACAGATCGATCTTCGGAATTGCTTTTTTCAATGCTTCAATTTCAATTCCGGTAATGGGGTGTGTCGGCAATTCTAAAACTTGTAAGCCCAAACCGTTTGCCAGCTGTAAAATTCCCGGATAACAAGGGCTTTCGATGGCAATCGTGTCGCCGGGTTTTCCTAAAGCCATCAGACAAAAAGATAGAGCATTCATTCCGCCGTTGGTGGTTACCAGATCATTTTCGCTGAGGTTTCCGCCCCATGTTAGCGAACGAACCGCGATCATTCTTCTCAATTTTAAATTGCCCTGAAGCTCTTCAAATTCAGTTCCGCCTTCTTTAAGCTCCCTAGTGGCGTTGATGATCTCTTTTTTAAGTTTAGCCTGAGGAAGAAGGTCTCCTGAGGGAATTCCGATGGAAAATATGGTCATGTCTTTTTTACCAATATTTTCATATACCTTACTGATGAGTTCGTCGGGCTCTACATTATTGGCAATTAGAGACGGGCGGCTGATTTCGGGAAGTGGAAGTTTTACCGATAATAATTTGCTGACAAAATATCCCGATTGAGGTTTAGATTCAATCAAAGATTGCGATTCCAGTTCCAGGAAAACACGTTTTGCCGTGTTCATGCTGATTTGATGTTCGTGGCAAAGCCTTCGTACAGAAGGTAATTTATCTCCTGATTTTAAAACTCCGTTTCTGATTTGTGAAGCAATACCGCCTGCAATTTCTGTATATAAAAATTCTTTGTTCATATTAAACTGTGCTCATGCAAATATACAAAACTGAGACTGTGTTTATTTATTTTTCCTTTTTAATTTTGAACCGACCAATAAATTAGATTTCAATGGTAACAAATACAATATCAAAAGACCAAAGCATCAACGGATGGATCAACGGTTTCATCGGCGTGTTGATCTTCAGTGGCGGAATGCCGGCAACCAAATTGGCTGTCATGGAGATGAGTCCGCTTTTTGTAACGATTGCAAGAGCCGGAATTGCGGGCATTTTAGCATTATCTGTTATTTTAATCAATAAAGAAAAGCGTCCCGCAAAAGATCAGATTTTTTCATTACTGCTTGTCTCAATAGGTTGTGTGATTGGTTTTCCTTTACTTTCAGCTTTGGCTGTACAATATATTACTTCTGCGCATTCGATTGTATTTTTAGGAATGTTACCGATGATGACGGCTATTTTCGGAGTGATGCGCGGCGGAGAAAGACCTCATCCTGTATTCTGGCTTTTCTCGATTATAGGAAGTGCTTTGGTTGTTGGTTTTGCGGTATTTCAGGGTATTTCAGCAAACCCGATGGGAGATATTTTAATGTTTGCAGCGGTTGTTTTGTGTGGCTTAGGCTATGCGGAAGGGGCTAAATTATCAAAAACCTTAGGCGGATGGCAGGTGATTTCCTGGGCGTTGATCTTAGCTTTACCCATTATGATTCCTTTATTTTTTATTTATTTTCCTGCAAATGTGAGAGAAGTAAGCTTTAACGGATGGTTTGGTTTAGGATATATTTCAATTTTCAGTATGTTCATTGGTTTTATCTTTTGGTATAAAGGTTTGGCGCAAGGTGGGATTGCAACAGTGGGTCAGTTGCAGCTTTTACAACCTTTTTTCGGATTAGGATTGGCTGCCTATTTTCTTCACGAACAGGTAAGCGCGGGAATGCTGGGGATTACCGTTGGAGTGATTCTTTGTGTGGCAGGAACCAAAAAATTCGCTAAATAATTCACTCCTATGATTGAAATCATATAGTTTTAGGACATTGTTTGTCTACATTTGAACTACACCAAAACAAAATAATATGAAATCAATCGTAGCATTAGCGCTTGTCGCAGGATTTTTAGTGGTAAGCTGTAAAAAAGAAACAACTACCACAACTACTAATACAGATACTGTAATGTCGGATACCGTGGTAGATACCATGCCTACAGACACCGTTACTATTATACCTCCTGTAGACAGTGCTTCCACCACCACCGGAACTTCTGGATCTATGGATACGGTAAAGACCAGAAAATAATTCTTTTTTAGGCGAATATAGCCTCAACTTTAAATCATCACTAAGATTTTTAATGAATTACCCACCTTGGAAATGGATAGTTTTTTATTCATTTTACGAGGAGGGTAATTTTTGTTATATGTTATTGTGAATTTCAAAGCAATAAATGTTTTGTTGAATAAATAATTTATTAAAAATTAATTTTCAATTTAAATAATTTAAATTTTAACATTATTTAACGAAATATTGTATCATGTCGGCTTAAGAATTGATGCTCTTAAAATGCCAATTGAATTTTTACTAAAGCTGATGATCTTAAAGAAACATTAAAAAACAAACAATTATGGTTATTGATGAAGATATATTGCACTCTATGGGTGCCGTTATCAAATCCTACAGACCTTCAGAAAATATTTTCACAGAAGGAGATTTGCCAAATTATTATTATCAGATTGTAAAAGGGGAGGTAAAGCTTAATAATTACAATGAAGAAGGAAAAGAGATTATCCAGGGGCTTATGGGGAAAGGGCAAAGCATTGAAGAGTCACTACTTTTTATCAATAAAGTTTATCCCGTAAATGCTGTTGCGATAATTTCCTGTGAAATTCTCAAGCTTCCGAAGTTTACTTTTCTGGAAATCTTAAAGTTGTATCCTGAAATTTGTTTCGATTTATTCGAATCTATTTCTCAGCGGCTTTATTTTAAACTCATTATGGCACAAAATCTGTGTACACAAAATCCGGCACACAAACTTATTTCATTAATGGATTATCTGAAGAGCTCCGAAGAAGAACAGAGCCCGTATTCATTTCAGGTTCCGCTCACGAGACAGCAGATGGCAAGCATCACAGGGCTTTGTGTTGAAACCGTGATACGATCGCTTAAAAAAATGGAAAAAGATAACAGAGTGCAGATTGAAAATAGAAAAATTTTATATTAAACAAATTTAAACCCTAAACACCTATTAAATAGTATGAAAACCGTAAGCTGTATGAAGATCGATGAAGAAATGTTACACTCTTTTGATGCTGAAATTATAGATTATCGGGCTAAACAATTTATTTTCCAGGACGGAGATGCTCCCCTGTATTATTTTCAGATTAAAAAAGGAACAGTGAAGTTGAATCATTATGATGAAAACGGAAAAGAATTCATTCATAATATTCTGAGTGATGAGCAGAGTTTCGGAGATTCTATGTTGTTTCTGAAAAAAAATTATCCCATGAATGCCATCACGCTTACACCGTGTACTATTATTAAATTACCCAGAAAAAGTTTCTTTCGACTGTTGAAAGAAAATCCCGAATTAAACTGTGAATTAAACTCTTGTTTTTCGCAACAATTATACTTTAATCTCCTGATGATGCAGAGCTTATCATCTACCAATCCGACAGCGAGAATTTTAGGCTTGATGGATTATCTTAAAAGTTTCCATCATGAAGAAGATCTTTATTCTTTCCATGTTCAGTTAACAAGACAACAAATAGCAGATCTTACAGGTCTTCGAGTGGAGACCGTTATTCGGACATTGAAGAAAATGTCTGAAAGTAAGACCATTAAAATAGATAATAAGCGAATTTTATACTAAAGTGTGATTCAAATCATAAAGAAGATAATATATTTCATTTATATTTGATATATATTTAATTCATTATTTCAAAGACTTTTATATAAGTCAATTTAAGAAAAGATTTAAGCAATAGTTTTTAGATTTAAATTTACAAGCAAAACCAAAAAAGTTATTGCCCTATACTAGTCATGGGCAATGGCAACATCACTAAAATATTAATTACACAAAACAAAACAGTTATGAACACTAGAAAATCAAACAACCGTAGTTCGAGAGGAAACTCCAATTCATCAAGTAATCTTGAAGAAATTTATCAGCTAGGTTATGACCATGGTTATAACGATGCTCAAAATGAGGAAGATTATGATGATGACTTCTCAGAATATGAAGATTATTTTGAAGAAGATTACGATGACGACGATGACTATGAAAATAGTTACGATGACGACGACTACGATGATGATGACTATGACAGCGATTACGATGATGAAGATGATGACGACGATGATGATAACAGCGGTAGAGGAAGGGGACGAAGTCGTGGAAATAGCGGAAACGGAAATCAGCAAAGAGATAACCAGGGCAGATTTACTTCAGGAAGTAGCGGAAACAGAGGTGGATCGAGAGGGCGATCAAATTCAAGCTCGTCTGGTAGATCCAATTCTAATTCGGGTTCCAGATCTTCAAGAAATTCATCCGACAACGATAATTATGATCACAGACATGATAATCCGGGAAGACCAAAAGGCAGCAGAAACAGCGGCGGAAGGTCTGGATCTAATTCTGGATCAAGCTCAAGATCTTCAAACTCAAACTCAGGAAGGTCAAGTTCTAATAACAGCGGAAATTCAAGAAGCACGAATTCCGGTAACAGATCAAACAGTAACAGCAGTTCAGGTCGTGGTTCCAATTCAGGATCAGGATCATCACGAAGAGGTTTTGCATCTATGAGCAAAGAAGAACGTACAAGAATCGCTCGTATGGGCGGGCAGGCATCTCATGGAGGCGGACGTTCTTCCGGTAGATCCGGCTTTGGAGGCAGACGTAATAATTCATAATTCTTTTTCCATTGATTGCCTCTTTATCTATTTAAAGGGGTAATCTTTTAAAATTTTCACTAAACACCAAATCAATCATGGCAACAAAAACATCACAAACAACTACAGATACCAATTCAAAAACAGAGACTGCTACTGACGAAAAAATGAAAGTAGATAATGCTACTGTGAAGAAAGACGAAATGAAAAATGCGCCTTTACATAAATTCTTTGTGGATGCTCTTAAAGACATTTATTTCGCTGAAAATGCAATTATAGACGCTTTAGACAAAATGCAGGAAGCAGCAACCACAGAAGAGTTGAAAGAAGCTTTTGAAGATCACCAGCTTCAAACCAAAAAGCATGTAAGCCGTCTTGAAAAAGTTTTCAAATTACTGGATGAGGAGCCTCAGAAAAAAGAGTGTGAAGCCATTAAAGGAATCATAAAAGAAGGCGAAGAAATCATTAAAACAACAAAAGAAGGTTCTATGACACGTGATGCAGCGTTGATTATTGCAGCACAAAAAGTAGAACATTACGAAATTGCCACATACGGCGGTCTTGCCCAATTGGCCATTACCATGGGGCACGATAAAGTTGCCGACTTGCTGGAAAAAACACTTCAGGAAGAAGAAGATACAGATTACGACCTTACTGAAATTGCAGAAACTTACATCAATTTTGATGCAGAGCAGGAAGGGTAATTCATTTTTGCTAATAAGCCATATGGTGTATCTGTATGGCTTTTTCAACCCAAGATATTCAAATATATGATGAATCATCAAACGGTAATACGATCGCTAAAATCTAAAAGTTTTACGAAGATTATCAATAAAGGAGAATGGTTTGAAAGCGGTGCTACGATCTACGCTAAAGAAATAAAAGATAACATCTACCTAATTTTTGTAATGCTAAAAGATGTTGAAGTTGAACATATTAAAGCGTTGATTGCTCATTTTGAATGTTTCAGTAACATCGGAATAAAAGAGCCCACCCAAATCATGTTTTATCTTTCTATTCAAGAAAAAGAGGATTTACATTATTTCAAAAAATATTTGAGACAACAGATTAAAGTTTAAATATTTTAAGAAATAAAACAAAAAAACACATTTTGAGAAGAATTATTTCATACACTCAGTTAATCACCAATTACCCAATTTTATTATGGAAAAGAATGAACTAAACAACCAGAAATTAGAACAGCTGGAACTGCACAGTACTTCAAATGAAGAGCAAAAACTCACGACCAATCAAGGACTTAAAGTAAACAATAATCAGGATTCTTTGAAAGCCGGAGACCGCGGACCAACTTTATTGGAAGATTTTATTTTAAGAGAAAAAATAACGCATTTCGATCATGAAAGAATTCCGGAGAGAATTGTTCATGCACGAGGGTCAGGAGCTCACGGCGTTTTTACCTTAAATAAAAGTCTTTCAAAATATACCAAAGCTAAATTTTTAACCGAAAAAGGGAAAGAAACTCCCATTTTTGTTCGTTTTTCAACGGTTGCGGGAAGCAAAGGAAGTACAGATTTAGCAAGAGATGTAAGAGGTTTTGCGATTAAATTTTATACCGAAGAAGGAAATTATGATCTGGTAGGAAACAATATACCTGTATTTTTTATTCAGGATGCGATGAAGTTTCCGGATTTGGTACATGCTGTAAAACCTGAACCCGACAATGAAATCCCGCAGGCGGCTTCTGCTCATGATACTTTTTGGGATTTTATTTCATTAATGCCGGAAAGTATGCACATGATCATGTGGCTGATGAGCGACAGAGCAATTCCGAGAAGTTTAAGAATGATGGAAGGTTTCGGAGTTCATTCGTTTAAACTAATTAATGAAGAAGGGAAAAGTCACTTTGTGAAGTTTCATTTTAAACCCAAATTGGGCGTTCATTCTGTTGCTTGGGACGAAGCGCAGAGAATTTCCGGAGTAGATCCTGATTTTCATAAAAGAGATCTTTGGGAATCTATTGAAAGCGGAGCATTTCCGGAATGGGACTTCGGAGTGCAGCTAATTCCTGAAGAAGACGAACATAAATTTGATTTTGATCTTTTAGATCCTACAAAGTTGATTCCTGAAGAATTGGTTCCCGTGGAAATTATCGGAATTTTTACATTAAACAAAAATCCGGATAACTTTTTTGCAGAAACCGAGCAGGTGGCGTTTCATCCCGGACATTTGGTTCCAGGTATCGATTTCAGCAACGATCCGCTGTTGCAAGGAAGATTGTTTTCTTATACAGATACTCAGCTGTCAAGATTGGGTTCTCCGAATTTCCATGAAATCCCGATTAACAGATCCGTCAATGAAGTTCATAACAACCAACGCGATGGTCACATGAGACAGCAGATTGTGAAAGGAAAAGTAAGTTATGAGCCTAATTCTATCGGCGGCGGCTGTCCGTTTCAGGCGATGATGAAAGATGGTGGCTTTACTTCGCATCAGGAGAGAGTTTCGGGAACAAAAATCAGAGAGCGAAGCAAAAGTTTCGTGGATCATTATTCTCAGGCAAAAATGTTTTATAACAGCCAGTCGAATCCTGAAAAAACGCATCTTCAGAAAGCTTTGGTTTTCGAATTATCAAAAGTGACGATTCCTGAAATCAGAGAAAGAGTGGTGGGACAGTTGAATTTCATCAATAAAGATTTGGCTCAAAAAGTAGCTTCCAAAATTGGCGTTGAGGTAAAACCTTTAGATGTTCCGAATCAAAGTTTACCTGCCGATAGCAATCCGGATGATCTTCAAAGTGAAGAAAGAGAACCAAAAACAAAAAGTTCAGATGCTCTAAGCATGGCTGATACAGTTAAAAATACAATTAAAAGCAGAAAAATTGGGTTCATTATCGGAAATGGATTTGATGCAAAAGCAATTAATTCCTTAAAAACAAAACTGGAAAGTGAAGAGGCGGTTGTAGAGATTATTGCACCAACGCTAGCTCCTGTAAAAGGTGATGATGATTCTGTTATTATACCCAAACATTCTTTAACAAGTATCGCCAGCGTTTGTTTTGATGCTTTGTTTATAGGTGACGGAAAAGCATCCGAAAAAGAGCTGTTGGCTCCGGAAAATAAACATTTGACTTTGCATTTCGTAAATGAAGCGTACAAACACTGTAAAGCTATTTATTTCGGTTCCGAAACGGAAAATATATATAATAAAAGCAATGTGGCAGATAAGACACATGACGATCCAGCTATCGTTACTGCAGAAGATGCACATCAAGACAAAAAATTTATTGATGCCATTGCAAAACACAGAGTCTGGGATCTGGAAACCGAAAGAAACGCTTAACTGACAATACACCCTTTACACCACACATACACTAAAATATAAAATTATGAAAGCAGCAGTATTTCACGCTCCAGGCAAAATATCTTGCGATACAGTACCCGATCCTGTTATTAAGGACGAAAATGATATTATTTTAAGAGTAACTTCCACAGCGATCTGTGGAAGTGATCTTCATATGTATTCCGGAGGAATCCCTCAGGCAAGACCCATGGTAATGGGACACGAGTTCATGGGAATTGTAGAAGAGAAAGGAAAAAATATCACCAATCTGAAAATAGGCGACCGTGTAGTAGTTCCATTTCCGGTAGCATGTGGTTCCTGTTTTTTCTGTCAGCATGAGCTTCCTACGGCATGTGAACACAGCAACCCCGATCATTATGGGCCGGAAGGCGGTATTTTAACAGAAAAAGGAGGAGCTTTATTTGGATATTCCGATTTGTACGGAGGCTATGATGGGGGTCAGGCACAATACGTTCGTGTTCCCTATGCTCATTTTGGTCCCAGAAAAGTTCCTGACAATCTTACGGATGAGCAAGTTCTTTTCCTTACAGATATCTTTCCGACAGGGTATACTGGCGTGATGTGGGGAGACCTGAAGGGCGGAGAAACAGTAGCTGTTTTTGGAGCAGGACCGGTAGGCTCAATGTCTGTGAAAAGCGCCATTCTTCATAATGCTAAAAAAGTAATAGTGGTTGATACACTTCAGTACAGATTAGATCAGATTAAAATGCTCACGGGCTGCGAAACCATTCTCTGGGAAGATGCTGACAGCACAGTTGCTAAAATTCGTGATATGACCTCTGGCAGAGGTGCAGACCTTTGTATTGATGCAGTGGGCTTTGAACCTGAACGAAATTTATTGGATAAGGCGAAAGCTGTTCTTAATTTTGAAAAGGGTTCCATAAAAGTTTTGGAAGCATGCATGAGCGCGGCAAGACGTGGAGGAATTGTATCCATTCTGGGAGTTTATCCTGTGAATTATGATAATTTTAAGCTTGGGCAGATTTTTGATAAAGGTATTACGATAAAGGCCGGACAATGTAACGTTCATCCTATTATTGATACACTGATGGATCATGTTCAGAGTGGAAGAGTACAGCTCGATGATATTATCACCCACAGGCTGTCTCTTGATGAGGTTTCCAAGGGATATGATATTTTCGACAAAAAGCAAGACGGCTGCGTAAAAGTTGTTCTTGATCCTTGGAAAAGTATAGATTTTTAATTTTTATCAAATCACTTTAAATATACAATGTTATGGAATTTCAAAGAAATCTTTTAGAATATATTAGTCAAACGTTAATAACTACAGGAGAAACAATTTCTGTTGTAGAAAGCGTAACTTCAGGATGTTTACAATTGGCCTTCTCACAAATGCCTAATGCTTCATTTTTTTATAAAGGTGGGATGACAGCTTATACGCTTCCTGAAAAAGTACGATTGCTGAACGTAGATCGGGCAGAAGCAGAAAACTGTGACTGTGTTTCAGAGAATATCGCTGAAACCATGGCATTGAATGTTGCTAAATTATACGAATCAGACTGGTCGATTTCTACAACCGGATATTGTACACCGATCAGAAATTCGGCTTACAAAATATTTGCTTATTTTTCTTTTTCATATAAAGGAGAAATCGTTCTCACCAAAATGCTTGAGCTTCATCCGAAAACGCAGTCGTTGAATGCTCAGCTTTATTATACAGAGTTTATTCTCGGATGTTTCAAGAGTGAGTTGAATAAAGTCGTAATGGTAAAATAGAAACAAAATATGATGAATTTAAAATTAAATAATAAATCAGTTCTTATCACAGGCGCAGACAGCGGAATAGGAAAGGCAACGGCTTTACTTTTTGCCAGGGAAGGAGCCAATATTGCCATTTTATATCATGAAGATCATGAAAGTGCCGAAAAAACAAAAAATGAAATTATAGCTTTAGGACGAAAATGTATTACTTTTTCAGGAGACATTAATGATGCTGAATTCTGTAAGCAAACTGCTAAAAATGTAGTTGAAGAATTTGGCGGTATTGATATTCTGATCAACAATGCAGGAACGCAGTTTCCTTGTGAGAATATTGAAGATCTGGAAGAAGAAAATATCCGCAAAACATTTGATTCTAATATTATCGGAATGATTCTTTTAACGAAAGTAGTTTTTCCATATCTAAAACAAGGAGCAAGCATCATCAACACCACCTCAGCGGCAGCTTATCAGGGGCATCCGGAATTACTTGATTATTCTGCAACAAAAGGAGCTATTGTTTCTTTTACGCGTTCTTTGGCTCTTCAGGCAAAACCCAAAGGAATTCGTGTAAATGCCGTCGCTCCGGGACCAGTTGCGACTCCTTTAACCAAAGAAACATTTGATGAAGAAGAGGAAGACCCGAACAAACCACCATTTGAAAGAAATGCCAGTCCCGAAGAAATAGCCACCAGCTTTCTATTTCTCGCGAGTGAAGATGCCGCACAGATTACTGGGCAAGTGCTTCATCCCAACGGCGGATTAATTATTAACGGTTAAACATAGAATGAGGCATAGCAATATGCCTTATTTTTTTGAGCCTTTTAATTATAGAAATTTGATTGTTTTTTTGACGCAAAGATTTTTATTTCTTTCCGCTAATATTTAGAAGCAAAGGCAAATAAATTTGCTTCTCGAAGTTTGAAAACACGCTTCATAAAATCAACTTGTTGATTCTTCTTTGCTCACAATATTTTGGTATTTAAATTAAAACTTTGCGCTAAAAAAATAAACTTAAAGATAAGGCGAGCTTTGGTAATATTCTGTAATTTTAATTCAAAATTTCTTCAAAATTGAAGGATAGATTTACAGAATGAAAATCTTAATTGTAGAAGACGAACCCGAACTGGCAAAAAGCATCGCAGAATATCTTTCCGGTGAAAATTATCTGTGCGAATTTGCCACCACTTTTCATCAGGCTTTTGAAAAAACCAAAAGCTTTATATACGATTGTATTCTGCTTGATATTTCTTTGCCCGACGGAAACGGAATGAAAATTCTTGAAGAGCTTAAAAAAGAAAACAAACAGGATGGCGTCATTATTATTTCTGCTAAAAATGCCTTGGATGATAAAATTAAAGGGCTTCAGATTGGCGCGGATGATTATTTAACCAAACCTTTCCATTTATCGGAACTTTCGGCAAGAATTTATTCGGTAATTCGTAGAAAACAATTTAACAGCACTAATATTATCTTTCAGAATGAATTAAAGGTTGATCTGCTTTCTAAAACCGTTTTGGTGAATAATATTCCGGTTATTCTCACAAAAAAAGAATTTGATCTGCTTTTGTATTTTCTTGGAAATAAAAATAAAGTCATCTCAAAAAGTGCTTTAGCTGAACATCTTTCAGGAGATTTTGCAGATATGCTCGATAATCATGATTTTGTATATGCTCATATTAAAAATTTAAAGAAAAAACTGAGCGACGCAGGATATGATAATTATCTGAAAACGGTATACGGAACAGGATATAAATGGATCGCTAATTAATACCATGAAGAATCTTTTAACCAAAACTACCACACCGTTTCTTATTTACGTACTTATCGTTTTTGTGATAAGCATTCCCGTGTATTATGTAGTTGTGGATACCATTTGGCTAGATGAACTGGATGAGCATAATGAATTAATTGCTGAAAAATCTGCTTCCGAGTTAAATAAATTAAATGTTTCTGAAGCTGAGCTTGAAAACAGCATTGCTCTTTGGAATAAAATTCAGCCGGGAACAGATATTGAAAAAATTCCTTTTAATCATTTAAAAGCCGATAAAAAATATACAGTTGAAAGAAAACTGAATAATCAGGATAAAGAAGCGGAACGTTTTCGTTGTCTGCAGACGGTGGTTTACATTAAAAACAAACCTTATCTTTTTACCGTAGAAACCAATGTTGAGGAAACTAAGGAGACTGTAATTATGTTGGCAGTAACTACCATTTCTTTCTTTTTAATCATTGTCATCGGGTTATTAATTTTAAACCGAAGACTTTCCAACACGGTTTGGAAACCTTTTAACGACACCTTGAATAAATTAAAATCCTTTAATCTGAACGATCAGACGAATATTTCTTTCGAAAGAACCGATATCAAAGAATTTGAAGAGCTAAACAATGCTTTGTCTAAATTGATCGATCACAATATTTCTGTATATAAAACCCAGAAAGAGTTTACAGAAAATGCTTCTCATGAATTGCAGACTCCTCTCGCTATTCTGCAAAACAAGCTGGATATTCTTCTTCAGGATGAGAATATAACCGAAAGACAGTACAGTATTATCGAAGAATTACATTCTACATTAGCCAGAAGTTCCAGAATTAATAAAAATCTTCTGTTGCTGGCTAAAATTGAAAATCAACAGTTTGCACAGAATGAAATAATTTTTTTGAATGAAATGCTTGAGCAAAGTATTAATATTTTCAGTGAACATTTTGAGCAGAAAAGTATCAGTATTCAACAAAATATTGATGATGAGATTAAAGTTTTTGCTAATAAAAATTTAACGGAAACACTTCTCAATAATTTATTTGTAAATGCAATCCGTCATACGCCGACAGATGCTAGAGTATCTGTTAGTCTTACCAAAAATAGCTTAGAAATTTCCAATTCGGGAAAAGTTTCTTTATCTCCTGATCAACTTTTTAAACGATTTTCAAAATCTTCACCAGACAGTAACGGAAGTGGTTTGGGATTGGCTATTATTAAAGAAATCTGCAACCGTCAGAAGTGGAAAATCAGTTATCATTTTGAAAATAACTTTCACTTTTTTACCATCACCTTCTAAAATTCAAAATTTCTTCAAAATTGAGTCTGAACTTTGTGTCAATAATTAATATAAAAGACACAGAATTCACTTATGAGAAGTCTATTTCTAAGTCTGACAATGATGATTGTCGGTCCCGTTATTTATGCTCAGGACAGCCTTGCTGTTGACAGTATTCATCAAAGCCAATCTATTCCGGCTTTGCATTCTGAAGATAAAACTCATCAGTTTACCTATAAAAAGCTGATTGTTCCCGCTACTTTCATTACTTATGGAGTTGCAAGTTTGGGAATAAACAGCCTTAAAGAACTCAATTTTTCCACCAGAACGGAAATCAACGAACATCAGCCGGATCATATTAAGCTTGATAATTACTCACAGTTTGCGCCTGCCGCTTTGGTCTACGGATTAAATGCGCTGGGTGTAAAAGGAAAACATAATTTCAAGGAACGAACGATCATTTATGGTACTTCAATGTTGATTACTTCTGCCATTGTGGTTCCTTTGAAGCATATTGCCAAAGAAGAAAGGCCGGATCAATCGAATAATTTATCTTTTCCTTCAGGGCATACGGCGATTGCGTTTGCATCTGCCCAATTTATGTTTAGGGAATACAAAGACACGAATTTTTTACTAGGAATTTCAGGTTATTCCTGCGCTGTTTTCACAGGCATTTACAGAATGTTGAATGATAAGCATTGGTTTGGCGATGTGGTAGGCGGTGCAGGATTCGGGATTTTATCAACCGAACTGGCATATTGGCTTTATCCGAAAATTAATAATCTATTAGGCGGTAAAAAAGAAAAATCTCAAACGATGCTGATGCCTTATTATCAAAAAGGAAATGCAGGAATAGGATTTGTGAAAAATTTTTAAACAAAACATTATGACATTCAATATCATCATACTATTTCTCGGAACTATTTTTGCCTTTTGGATCAGCGCAATTTGTGGTGGCGGGGCGAGTCTTATTTTAATTCCTATTTTAAATTTGCTGCTTCCGGGTTCTGTAGTTCCTTTTTCTTTAACAATCGGCACTTTTACGAGCTCGGTATCAAGAATTGCAGTGTTTAAGAAACACATCAAATGGCAAATTTTCTTTTGGTTTGTCCCGTTTTCTATTCCGGCTGTTTTGCTGGGCGCATGGCTGATTAAATTTGTTAATCCCAATTATCTTCAGCTTATTGTAGGTTTTTTCCTTATTGCCAATGTTCCTGAATTATTTAAATCGAAAAAGAAAGAACCGGAAAACCCAAAGCCTTACCCCAAATTTCTATTGATTATTATTGGATTTTGCGCAGGTTTTATTTCAGGAATTACTGGTGCAATCGGACTTCTTTTTAACCGTTTTTATTTAAGATTTGGCTTGAAAAAAGAAGAAATTGTTGCTACGAGAGCGATTAATGAAGTGTTTTTACATTTAATTAAACTGATTATTTACATATCGCTTGGGCTTTATTCAAAACCAGCGCTTTGGTTGGGATTAGCGATTGCTGTAGCAACAATTATTTCATCATATACCGTAAAATATATCCTTCCGTATTTAAGCGAATTTTTGTTTAAAAAAATAGGGTATGGGGCGATGGTAATTTCCGGAATCATGCTTTTGGCAGGAACTTCAGAGAAAATTATTCAGCAGGATAAAATTTCATTTTCAACAACACATCAAAGTAAGGAGTCCGAATCTGTTATTTCCTGGAGAAACACAGATTTTGTGATAGAATTTGCTTTTGATGATGGTTTTGAAGTTGAAAGACCTATAAAACCAGATGAATTACCTTCTCATCTTAAACATAAATATGATTCTTTACGACCGCATTACGACAATATTCATCTCGAAAAAGTATTTACCATTCAAAATGAACCTACCTATGAATTTTATTGCTATAAAAACGGAGCGCTTACAAAGTTTGAAATCTAAATTATTTTTGATTATAATTTTTAAAGATGAGGTTAAATGATTTTTAGGGTGAAATTTTTTCATCTTCAAATCAATTAACCTTATTTTTCTTTTTAAACTCAGTTGGGGTTTCTCCTACCAAATTTTTAAACAATTTATTAAAATAAGAAATACTTTCAAATCCAACATTGTAAGCTATTTCGGCAACGCTTACATCACATAACAATAATGTTTTCGCCTGATTGATTCTGTATTGATTTACAAAATCGGTAAACGTCATATTGGTCTGTTTTTTAAAGTAACGGCAAAATGCAGAAGTGCTGAGATGAACCATTTCTGCAACCGCGTTTACATCTGGATTTTTATCATAATTTTCATGAATATAATTGTAAACGGTTCCTATTCGTACTTTATCATTCAGGAAAAATTTTACTCTTGTATCTTCGTTATTTAATTTCTCAAATTCATCCGAATTGGCGAGAATATTTAAAATATCAATCAATCCTAATAATCGGTCGAAAGATTTTAAATTTTGTATTATTTTCAGCTTTTCAACGGCTTTTTCTTTTGTTTTTCCGTGAAATGAAAATCCGAGATGAGAACGTTCGAGCAGATTTTTAATATTTTCAAACTCAGGTGTGGAAATAATGGTATTTTCAGGAAAGTTTTCGTGAAGCTGAACGACAATTTGTTGGTATTCCGTTTCAATTCCATAATCAAAATTAAGATGGGGAATATTTGGTCCAATTAATACCAAATAACTTCCTACAAAGCCAGAAATATGTTTCCCGACATGGCTGATTCCGTTGATGGCTTCTACATAAACCAACTCAATTTCAGGATGATAATGCCAGAAAAAATAATTTCTGAAACTTGGCGTATGTATCTTAAACGATTGTTCTTTTTCAAACGAAATCAATTCTTTTTCAATTTTCATCTTGTTGTGTGTTTTTCATTTTAAGAACAAATTAACTAAAAAAAAGTCAATGGAGAGCAATAATTTAGCATTTACGATTAATTCACTCAAAATTTTATTGCACAACTTTGCTTCATTAACAAATTAAAATACAGAAATCATGGAAAAATTAGCAGAAACAGCACCAATGATGAATATGATGGGCGGAAAACAAGCAGATCCGGGAAATCCATCTAATTTAACGAAAAATAATCCTCAGCTTTTTAAACGAAAAAATAATGAACCATTAAGAGTTTTATCTGAAGAAGATTGGAAATTCTGGATTGAAAACGGATATATCGTTATTAAGAATGCAATTTCGAAAGAGCAAGCGGCAAAAAGTGCAGCATTTCTTTGGGAATATGAAGGGAAAAAGGCAGATGATAAAGAGACATGGTACACCACGCCACAAACGGCGCATAAAATGAAAGAATTGAATAATGCCGGAATGGTGGAAGTTTATAATACTCCGATTTTATGGGAAAATCGTCAGGCACCGAGAGTTCATCAGGCATTTGCAGATATTTGGGGAACTGAAAATCTTTGGGTAAGCATTGACAGAGCCAATTTGAACTTCCCAATTCGTCCGGGGTTTGAGTATAAAGGATTCATCCATTGGGATTACGATCCGGAGACGAAACCTCAGTACGTGCAAGGTGTTTTGGCATTGGCAGATCAGACTGATGAAAATATGGGAGGTTTCCAATGTATTCCAGAACTTTTCAGGGAATATGATACTTGGAAATTAACACAGCCTGAAGATAGAAACAGGTTCATTCCTGATACAACAGGATTTACACCCACAAAAGTAAAAATGGAAGCTGGAGATTTGTTGATTTTCAACAGTTCAGAACCTCATGGTATCCGAGCGAATAACAGTGATAAAGTAAGAGTGGCACAGTATATTTCAATGGTTCCGGCGGATGAAGAGAACGAAGAACTTCGTCAATGGAGATTAAATTCGTGGCATGACAGAATTTGTCCGGATGGTGACGGGTTCCCAGGAGATCCTTTGCAACGTGAAAAAAATTATCCGATTGCTGAACTTTCGGAATTGGGAAAAAAATTACTTGGACTTAACAAATGGTAATTTGACGAGGGCAGTGAAAGTTTTTCACTGCTTTTTTTGATATCAATAAAAAAACCGAAACAAATCTGCTTCGGTTTCATTTTATTTAAATAATTCTAGAATTATTCAGTATCATATTTACTGATTACTTTCTGAGTAACACCAGAGCTGCTGAATCCACCATCATGGAAAAGATTCTGCATCGTTACTTTTTTCGTAAGATCAGAGAATAAAGTTACACAGTAATCTGCACATTCTAGGGCAGTTGCGTTTCCAAGAGGAGACATATCTTCAGCATAGCCCAAGAAACCTCCGAAACCTTTCACGCCGCTACCTGCAGTAGTTGGAGTTGGAGACTGAGAAACTGTATTTACACGTACTTTTCTTTCGCCCCAATAGTTTCCGAAAGTTCTAGCGATACTTTCTAGATAAGCTTTGTTATCAGACATATCATTATAATCAGGGAACGTTCTTTGTGCAGCAATGTAAGTAAGCGCCAAGATGCTTCCCCATTCATTCATACAGTCTTTTTCATAAGCCACTCGCATTACTTTGTGGAAAGAAACTGCTGAGATATCCCAACCTTTTTCCAACCAATCGTAATTCATTTCTGTATAATGTTTTCCTTTTCTTACGTTGATAGACATCCCGATAGAGTGAAGGATGAAGTCGATTTTTCCAAATTTTGCAACAGCTGCATCAAAAAGCTTTTCAAGATCTTCAATAGAAGTAGCATCTGCACCAATAACTTCTGAACCAGTTTTTTCGGCTAAACCATTAAGTTCTCCCATTCTCAAAGCGATAGGAGCATTAGACAAAATAAATTCAGCACCTTCTTCATGACATCTTTCTGCAACTTTCCATGCGATTGATTGTTCATTAAGGGCTCCAAAAATAATTCCCTTTTTGCCTTTAAGTAAACCGTATGACATAATTTTTTAATGTTTATTAATATTACAAATGTAGCAATAATTTGTGTTTAGAGCATAATAAAAAACGGAGCCTTCTGTAAAAAGACTCCGTTTTTCTTGAAAATATTTATATGACTGAAATTTTAATTCGTTTTTTTGTTCCATTCAGCCTTCACATCCTCTGCTGCATCTTTGGTTTTTTCCCAAGCATCATTAGCTTTATCCTTGATGTCATCCCAGGCATCTGAAGCATTATTCTTTACTCTGTCGAACCAATCTTCCTGTTGCGCTTCTTCATCATTTATTCTTTTTTCATTAATATAGTCTTTAGCTCTGTCAGCAAGTTCTTCAATTTTCCATTTTGCATTGTTTGCTGCGTCTTCTAAAGTGTTTTTCGTGTTATCAACTGTATTTTCTGCTTTGTTGTATTCAGAATTGTTCATAATAGTAAATATTTTATTGTGTGTTGTGATAGAATAAACAAGAACCATTCCTAAAATTTTCATTAGTTGTTAAAATTTTCCTAAAGTTTTTTATTCACTTATTATATAATATAGAATAACTGGAAAATTCACCATATTAATAATATGCTTTGAATAGTATTCTTATTGCCTATAATTCAGACATATTTAGTTGATGATTTTTAAATAACTCAACATTTTTGAAAATTTTTTACGTTTGCTCGACATTTTGTTGGCGTAAATGATAAAGTTTTTTGGCTGATTTGCTTTCAATAAATAGTGATAAATTTAATTTTAATCATTTTTATGTGATATTTTTTATTAAAAATGTAATTTTAATACACTTTAAAAAGAATTAAAACCTGCGTTTTAAGTAGATTTAATGCAGGTTTAATATATAATTAATATAACAATTTCATTCATTAAACAGTGATTAAATAACCGTTTACTCACCTATAAGTGTTTTTGTTGAAAAATATGTAAAAAATTAGCCTTTTTATTGAAAATTCTTATATTTGCAGTGTCAAGTAATAAATAATTAGGAATTCAGCAATGGAAAAAAAATCAATCCTTCAATCCGCTCTTATACTTTTTTTATGTAATACTTTTGCCTTTGCTCAAATAGGGATAGGTACGCCTAATCCGGATGCTTCAGCAATGTTACAAATCAGTTCAAAAAATAAAGGAGTTCTTTTACCAAGTATATCATTAACTTCATTAACAGATAATGCTACAATTCCTTCACCTACAGAAGGTCTTATGGTTTGGAATAACGGAACGGGAGGATTAACGCAAACAGGTTTCTATTACTGGAGTCAGGCTAAATGGAATATGCTTTCTGTAAATACAGGAGGAAGCGGAAACGGAATAAATGGAGGAGGATCTGGTAGTTCTACAGGTTGGAATACGACAGGAACAAACAGCGGAACTTACGCTGCTGAAAATACCGCATTGTCTTTAGGAACAAATACGTTGGATGATTTGGTTTTCAAAGTGAATTCTACGGTAATGGGAAGATTGGGAGTTTATAATTCTGTAAGTTTTGGAAATGGCGCGAATGCTTCACAAAACGGAATTGCTTTAGGAAATTCTAGCAGTGCTTATCAAGGGATTGCGATTGGTGTTAATGCGAAAGTAACTCAAAACCAATCGGTTGCAGTGGGAGAAAATACTAATATTTCTGGTTTCAAGGCGACAGCAGTTGGTTATAATGCTAATGTAACAGTAAATGAAGCAACAGCAGTAGGGAATAATTCTACAGCTTCAGGTTTCCAGTCTACAGCAATTGGTTTCAACTCTAAAACAACAAAGAATGAATCAACAGCTATTGGAAACAATTCACTAGCGGGTGGATTTCAATCCATAGCATTAGGCTTTAATGCAAAAACAAATAATAACAGTGAAACTGCTTTAGGATACAATACAGTAACAAATAATGAAAATTCTACAGCATTAGGCTCAGGAGCTTCGGCAACAGGACATTTTTCAACAGCAGTAGGATATAATGCCTCAACAACCCAGGCAAACGCCATCGTAATTGGTGATAATAATGCTAACGTAGGTATTGGTACTTCTACACCGAATACCGCAGCAAAATTAGATGTAAACGGAACATATAAATTCGGAGACAAAGGGACGATTCAGAAAAATCAGGTAAGTTTTGAGGTTTGGCCAAGTGTTTCTATTAACAATCTTGCGGCTGGGAAATCTACAACATTGAATATTGCCATTCCTCAGGCACTACAATTGGCTTCTACAAGGGCTACCATCACGGTTACTCCGGCGGGTGATTTTGCAGGAAATTCAACTTTTGCAATCTCAAACCCGAGAATGACTTCAAGCTCAAATATTACAATCAATTTAAATAATATTTCTGGGAATGCAGAAAGCTTGTATTCAAGTCATTTTTATGTGACGGTGAATGAATTTTAAGATATAGAATTTATATATATTGATTTGATTTGGTTAGGAGGATTTCAGAATTCCTGAGATCCTTTTTTTTTAATTTGTGTTAATAATCTTCAAAAAGCCCCGGACTTCAATGGAAATCCGGGGCTTTTATTATAGGTAAATATATCTTTAAAAAAGACTATTTAATAATTCTATCCAATACCCAAGTAATCAGGTTTTTCTCAGAAGCATGGTGATCTGCAGAGAATTCTCCACGTCTTCTGTTTGCGATTACGTTGTTCACAGTAATAGCTTTATGGCCTAATAATTTTGAAAGCGCATAAATGGCAGATGTTTCCATTTCGAAATTGGTTACTCCAAGTTCGTTCAATGTTTCAAGGAATTTATCATCCAAAGCCTTCAAACGAAGCTGTCTTCCCTGTGGCGCATAGAATCCCGGGAAAGTTGCTGTGTTTCCGTGGTATTTTGCATCTTTATAATAATCAGCAATATCTTCAGCCCAATCTGCAAAATAAAGCATCGGCTTGATTTTTTCGTAAGGAAATTTTTCTAAAAAATTCTTAGAAAACTCATTCTCAAAGCTGTAATCCTGATAAAAATGCATCAATCCGTCAAGACCCACCACATTTTTAGTTACCAGCATATTATCAACCTGAATATCTGGATTCACGCTTCCGCAAGTTCCCATTCTGAAAAGCTCCAGCGATTTGTGTTCCGTTTTAAATTCTTTATTTTTAAGATCGATATTTACCAAAGCATCAAGCTCGTTCATCACGATATCAATGTTTTCTGTACCAATTCCGGTAGACATTACAGTAATTCTTTCACCACGAAGCGTTCCTGTATGCGTATAAAATTCTCTTTTATTCTTTTTAATCTCTACTTTATCAAAAAAAGCAGAAACTTTTGCCACACGGTCAGGATCTCCTACAAGTACAATCTTATCGGCAATATCTTCCGGCAAAAGGTTTAAGTGATATACACTTCCGTCATCGTTCAGTACCAGCTCTGAAGCTGCAAGTTTGTTTAGCATAAAATATGTTTTTTTAGTTTAGTTTATAAAAATCGCCTCTTTGTAAGGGGTCGGTAGAAATTCCATGATAGAACCATATTCTTCTACAATTCTTTTTTGTCCGTTAAAGACTTCATAAACCGTAAAGGTTGTTTTCTCAAAGTTTTTAGGATCTTTTCGCTGTTGCGTTATCTCATAAAAATGATCGTCTTTTTTCAGTATCGAAACCAGTTCTTCTTTGGTAGAAGTGGTGTTGGCTTCCATCATTTTAGGGAAATCTCTGGCCACTTCAAGAATGGAAGTATAGTTTTTGTAAGGCTTTGTTGTTCCTTTTGAATAAACGTATACGTTAGGAACATCTTTACCTTTCGGAAGTCGAAGCAAATAATAATCTTCGCCACGTTTTTCTGCGTATACCGCCATTTCTTTTTTGCCTTGCGCCAATGAAAAAACGGAAAAAAGACTTCCTACAAAAGCCAATAATAGTTTTGTTTTCATAACAATATTTTAGTTTGATTAGTTCAATTTTAAAATCCTCCCCAATATTCCTTCCTCATTATTTTAAAACAGGCTTTGCTAGAATTCTTTGCCTTTTTAATGAATTAGTTTCGGGGTTTAAAATTAATAAAAATTCCTTTACCTCAATCGTAAAGATGATTAATATGCTATATTCATTAAATTCTTTCATTAATTAATATGAAATTTAAGCTGATTTGCATCTATTTTATATTTAAGCATAATGGTTTTAATGTAAAATGAAATACGTTTGAGTGAATTACGGGCATCCTTCCATAAAATGTAAACATTATTTAATATAAAGTTAAAACACTCGTAAATGGCAAATGATAGTTTTGCGCTAAAAAATTAATGAGATCCTATCCTTTAGCTATTATTGTCCTTTTGATCGGCTTTGCCGTGATGTCTTTTAACCCGACTTACAAGGGAGTCGAAAGTGAAAATACCGTAGTAAATAAAGGATTAAGTGATTTTAAAACGAAATTAAATCAATTAAAATCAGATGTTTATGATTTTTCTGAAGATAGGATTTCATTAGAGAAACTTCGGGAATCATTGAGAAATACGAGAAATTCTTTCAAAGAAATAGAATTTTATATCGCTTATCATTATCCTGAATTTACAAAAACACATTTGAACGCCGCACCGTTATTTCATATTGAAGCAGCCGGAACTTCAGCTTATACTTTGCCTCCGGAAGGTTTGCAGGTTTTAGATGAATTGATTTTTTCTGATGAAGCAAGCGAAAACAAAGAAGAAATTAAAACGATCAGCGATTTTTTGTATAACAGCTATGCTAGTTTTTATTTAAGTTCGGTGAAAAACGGTCTAAGCAAAGGAAATAATAAAACGCTTCCGCTTAGAATCGAGCTGATCAGAATTTATACATTGGGTGTAACAGGTTTTGATACGCCGGGATCTTTAAATATTTCTGAAGAAGCTTCTCACGCGATGTTGGGAATCAAAAAATATATTAATGACGATCTTTATTTTAAAAATTACAATGTTCAGCAAGCCAATACCATTTTAACCGGCGCTCTTGATTATCTTTCAAAAAATACAGATTTTGAAAAGTTTGATAGAATTGAATTTTACAAAAAATATATTCAGCCTTTATACGAAGAATTTGGAAAATGGGATGGGAGAGCAGATGATCTGAAAGAATTTTCAGGTTGGAATGTCAACAGCAAAAACTTTTTCGGCAGCGATTTTCTGGATCCTTATTTTTATACTTTACTGAAATCTTCCGAAGATAATGTTGATTTGAAAAATTTAGGAAAAGAAATTTTCTATGATCAAAAGTTAAGTGACAACGGAAAAATGAGCTGCGCAACCTGCCATTTGCCTGAAAATGCTTTTACAGATTTGAAAACAAAATCTCAAAGCAATGTGGAAGGAAAAACAGTTCTTAGAAATTCACCATCGTTGTATAATGCAGTTTTTGCCAAGCGATTTTTCTATGATTTGAGAGCTTTTTATCTCGAACAACAGGCAGAGCACGTAATTTATAACGAAGATGAGTTTAATACAAGCTATGAAAGTATCATCAAAAAGTTAAAAACAAAACCTCAGTATAAAAAAGCATTTGCCAAAGCCTTCAAAGACGGAAAAGTTAGTAAAGAGAACTTTTCAAAGGCGTTGAGCTCTTATGTTGCGTCATTGTATTCTTTTGAAAGTGATTTTGATAAATTCATGAGAAATGAAAAGGAAATTTCTGAAGATGCAAAAAAAGGATATAATTTATTTATGGGAAAAGCGAATTGCGCGACTTGCCATTTTGCACCACATTTTTCAGGATTGGTTCCGCCGTTTTTTAATGAAAATGAATCTGAAGTATTAGGTGTTACGAAAAAACCGATCAAGCAATTGCCGATTGAATTGGATGATGATAAAGGAAGATTTAAAAGTCCGGTGAAAAAAGAGAATTCTTGGATTTATGAAAATTCTTTTAAAACAGTAACGGTGAGAAATATTGCTTTAACGAAACCATATTTCCACAACGGAGCATTCGATACGCTGGAAGAAGTTCTGGATTTTTATAATGAAGGTGGAGGAGAAGGTTTAGGCTTAAAAATGAAAAATCAAACGTTGCCGCCGGATAAATTAGATTTAAGTGAAACAGAAATGAAACAGATTATCGCTTTCCTGAATTCTTTAACGGATGTGAGCAGAAAGTAATCAACAATCATTGAACTCGAAACAATCGAAGGATTTTTCTGAGATAAAAATATAGTTTTAGTTATTTAAATAAAAGTCGAGACGACTTTGCTGTAAAGAATGATCAATTCAATTTGGTCATTCTTTTTTTATTTAAAATGAATTTTGCACACCAAAAAGTGTCTTAATTTTTCAAAAGTTGCATTCTTAACAATTATTTAACTCCCTTAACATTGGCTTATTGATTAATTAATATTCTCCATATTTTATTTAAAATCCTATTAATAGAGGGTTCGAACTAATAAAATAGTTTTGCATAGTCTAATAAAATTAAGTAAAAAATGAACAGAAAACTATTCACGATTGCAGCTCTGGCTGTGATGACGAGTTCTGCGTTTCAGGCTCAGACTTTCATCTTCAACAAAAATTCTTCTTGGAGCTACAAAGACAACAATCAGGCACAGCCTTCTCAGTGGAAAGACAAAACGTATGATATTTCTACTTGGTCTTCAGGAAACGGACCGTTAGGATATGGCGATCCTGTTACTACACAAACTGCAACCGGACTTATCACGGCTTATTTTGCAAAGGATATTACGGTAAATCTTGCCGATCTTACCGATAATATGGAAATGGGAATCATGAGAGATGATGGTATTGTGGTTTACCTTAACGGTGAAGAAATTATCAGAGATAATATGCCGACGGGAGCTATCGATTTCAATACCTGGTCTAGCACAACAATCGATGGTGCTGCAGAAAATGCATACAATCTTTTTACCATTCCAAAGGCTAAATTCGTAAACGGAACTAACAGAATTTCTATCGAATTGCACAACAGAGGTGCTACGAGTTCAGATTTAAGAATCGATGCGTATCTTAAAACAACGGGACCTGTTGTGGTGAACCCTTCAACGTGTAATGCGGCTCACATCAGCTGTTTTACGTCTATTGTTCCTACGGCTCAGACGGGAAAATTAATTATTCCTGCTGAACACAAGTATCAAATGATCCTGAAAGAAGGTGATAATTATACAGAAGGCGGAGGTCTAGTAGGTGGACAAAACGACTTTACAGCGTATGTTGCTAAAAACGGAAGCAGTACCAACGGTTATCTTTCTGTAAATCACGAAACCAATCCTGGTGGGGTTACGATGGCTGAGATTAATTATAATCCAACTTCAAAACTTTGGCAATTGTCGAGATCAAGAGCCGTAAGTTTCTCAGATCCTAGTTTGGTTCAAACCATCAGAAACTGTTCGGGAGGTATTACACCTTGGGGAACCATCATTACAGCTGAAGAGCAAACTACTTCAGCCGATGTAAACGGAGATGGAATGAAAGATTACGGTTGGTTGGTAGAGATAGATCCTGCGACAGCTCAGGTTATTTCTAAAAATGCAGACGGAACTAAAGGTAAGCTTTGGCAAATGGGAATAATGAACCATGAAAATGTGGTAATCAACAATGCCGGAACTATCGCTTATTACGGTGAAGACGGCGGAACTCACATGGTTTATAAATTTGTTGCAGATACGCCAAATGACCTTTCTTCAGGAGATCTTTATGTATTAAAATTAGATCAGGGATTAACAACAGCGGGCGATCCTGTGGGAACAACAGCAACCTGGCTTCAGGTTCCTAATAAACTGAAAGCCGATCAAAATAATACAGCCTCAGCAGCTCAAACGGTAGGTGGAACAAGATTCAATGGAGTAGAAGATGTTGATATCAGCCCGATCGACGGGAAGATTTATTTCACAGCAAAAGGTTTAGACAGAGTTTATCGTTTACAGGATAACGGAACTACAGCTTCTCAGGTTGAAACTTTCGTAGGTGGAGCTTCTACAACATATTCTTTCGATACTGCTCAGGGAGTGAAAACGGAAGCTTGGGGCGACGGAAACGATAACCTTACATTTGATGAGCTTGGAAACCTTTGGGTATTGCAGGATGGTGGTAAAAACTACATCTGGGTAATTGCTCCGGATCATACAGCTGCAAACCCTAAAGTGAAATTATTCGCTTCTATGCCGGCAGGTTCTGAACCAACAGGTTTAACGTTCACGCCAGATCATAAATTCGGATTTTTCTCTGTTCAGCACCCGAACTCGACGATCTCTACAGATATTGACGCTACAGGAAACACTATTGATTACAAAGGAAAATCTGCAACAATGGTAATTGCTCTGAAAAATAATTTAGGAACAGAAAGCGTATTAGGAACAATTGACAATCACGCTACAGAAAATACAGTAACAGTGGCGCCAAACCCGACTTCTGGATTGGTGAAAATCAATTCTGCAAAAGGATTGAAAGATATTTCAGTAACTGCTTACAGCATGGACGGTAAAATTGTTTTTACGAAAAAATTCTCAGGAACAAATAAAGTTTTAGATCTGGATTTCACATCTCAGCTAGAAGCTTCTCGTATTTTAGTATTAAATATCGAAGCAGAAGGAGGTTTCCAGAAAACCGTAAAACTTGTAAAGAAATAGTTATTAATAATTTTTTGGCTGCCGGTAATTGTTATCGGCGGCCAATTTTTCTTTTTTATGAAAAAACTTTTAGTATTCGCAGCCGTTTTATCACTTTTCTCAGCAAAAGCACAGATTGATCCTGTAAAATATCCAACCTACACCAATATCGATGATGCTTTAAAAAGTAATCAAACTATTTACAGCATGAGTTTTAGAGGGAAAACAATGTTTAATCTTCCGACTGAAATTCAAAAATTGAGTTCCATTTTTTTTCTGAATCTGATGGAAAATAAGTTTGAAAAAATGGATGAATCTATTTTTAAACTAAAGGAACTTACGATTTTAAATGTAAGTGAAAACAGCATCAAATTTATTCCAGATGAAATTGGCGAACTTCAAAAATTGGAAAGTTTTTCAATGAGTTTGAATAGCTTAACAAGCATCAACCAGAATCTTGCTAAACTTCAAAAATTAAAATTCATTCATTTGGATGCCAATAATTTGAATGTTTTTCCGGAAGCGCTCACAAAAATTTCGTCTTTGGAAGAAATTAACCTGCAGGGAAACCAGATCAGTTTTATTTCGAATCATTTAGATGATATTTCAAATCTGAAATCACTAAATCTTTCAGCTAATCAAATCAATGATTTAGGCGATTTATCGTTTCCAAAACAACTAAAATATCTGGAATTACAGCAGAATTCAATTGCGAAACTTCCCGACGGTCTTTTCGATGTTAAAAATCTTGAATATTTAAATGTAAGCAATAACAATATCAAACAGATTTCCACAAAAATAAAAGGGCTGAAAGGAGTTGTAAGTATGAATTTGGCAAATAATGATTTAAAAGATCTTCCAACCGAATTTTCACAATTGAAAAATCTTAAAACATTAATATTAACGGGGAATCCAATGGCAAAAACAACCATTGAAAAACTAAAAGCAATGATGCCGGAAACAAAAATTTATTTCTAAATCAACATATATTTAACAATATTTAATTGATCTAAATTCAATCTAACTTTCACGCACTTGACTCTTTTTACCTTTGCCTTTTTACTTCTAAAAATAAAATAATTAGGATTGAGCTGACATTAATTTATCCGCCAACTCTTTTGGTTTTATACCCCATTTCTTTAAGGATATTCATTATTTTATCACGATTATCGCCTTGAATAATAATCGTTCCATCCTTTTCAGAACCGCCGATTCCTAAGGTGGTTTTTATTTTTTTTGAGATATTTTTCAGCTCTTCCTCACTTCCTTCCCAACCTTCAACAATCGTTACAGGCTTTCCGTTTCTTCCTTTTTTCTCAAACTTGCATACCAAAGGCTCTTTCTGCTTGAATTGCTCTTCAGGCATCTCAAAATCCTGCTCTTCATGCTCAGGAAAAAGATTTTTTAATTGATCTCTTAAATCCATAAAGCAAAAATAATAATTATTTACTTGAGAAGAAAACAAAAAGAATAATTGAATTTTTGAAGGAAACTTTTTTTTGGAGTTATTTGATTTCATCGAAAAGCAGTATTTCTAAACCTCATAGGTTTTTGAAACCTATGAGGTTTGAATTTGTAATATATCTTACTATCTAAAGAAGAAATACGCACAAAGCTTGTCATTCTGGAACGATCTAAGCAAAAATTTTTCCATGATTATTAAACCTAACGGGTTTTTAAAACCCGTTAGGTTTGAACTTGTAATATATCTTACGATCTAAAGAAGAAATACACAAAGCTTGTCATCCTGTAAGGATCTAAGCAACAATTTCTTCATATGATTTTCGGATACTACACATAGATTCCTTCGAGGATGACAAACCGTATGAACTATTAAATCAAAAATGTAAAATCACTGCAATATCCGCTGTTAATAAAAATTAAAACGTTTCAAATTATTAATTTCATTATAAATTAAATAAATTTGTATTACAAAAGTTTACATAATGTCGAAAAAAGCAATATTAGCGATCCTTGACGGATGGGGATTGGGTATGAATCCGGACGTTTCTGCACTAGATAAAGCAAACACACCTTTTATAGATAGCTGTCTTAAAAATTTTCCGCACACAACGCTTGAAGCAAGTGGTTTGGCGGTAGGTCTTCCTGCCGGACAAATGGGAAATTCTGAAGTAGGACACATGAATCTTGGCGCTGGAAGAGTAGTTTACCAAAACTTGGTAAAACTGAATATGGCCGTAGAAAGCGGTACTCTTGGACAGGAAAAAGTAATTCAGGATGCCTTTGAATATGCTAAAAGAGAAAACAAAAAAGTACACTTTATCGGTTTGGTTTCAAACGGGGGGGTGCATTCACATATCAACCATTTAAAAGGCCTTTTAACGGCTGCTCACGAGTCTGGCTTGGATGAAAATGTTTTCGTTCACGCTTTTACAGACGGCCGCGACTGTGATCCGCACTCAGGATTAGGTTTCATCGAAGACCTTCAGAATCACATGGAAAAATCTGTCGGAAAACTGGCCACCGTTATCGGTCGTTACTACGCGATGGACAGAGACAAGAGATGGGAGCGTGTAAAATTGGCGTATGATGCGATGGTAGAAGGCGTTGGAGTTGAAACAACAGATGCATTGGCTGCTATTAAATCGTCTTACGATCAAAATGTGACAGATGAGTTCTTAAAACCAATCATTTTAGTGAACACAACAGAAACAGGAAACGTTGTTCCTGTGGCTAAAATTGTTGATAATGACGTGGTAATAAGTTTCAATTTCCGTACAGACAGAGGTCGTGAAATTACAGAAGTGCTTTCTCAGCAAGATTTCCCTGATTATTTCATGAGAAAACTCAACCTTTATTATATTACATTAACGAATTACGATAAAACATTCCAAAATGTACATGTAGTTTTTGACGAAAATGTATTAGAAGAAACCATGGGAGAGGTGTTGGAAAGACACAACAAAACCCAAATCAGAATCGCTGAAACAGAAAAATATCCTCACGTAACGTTTTTCTTTTCCGGAGGTAGAGAAGAAGAATTTAATGGAGAGAAAAGATTGCTTTGTCCGAGCCCGAAAGATGTTCCGACTTACGATTTGAAGCCTGAAATGTCAGCTTACGATATCACCAACGCTATCGTTCCTGAATTAGAAAATGGAACTGCAGATTTTGTTTGCTTAAATTTCGCCAATACCGATATGGTTGGTCACACAGGCGTTTTTTCAGCGGCAGTAAAAGCGGCAGAGGTTGTTGACAGTTGTATCGAAAAAGTAGCAACAGCAGCTTATGAAAACGGATATGCGGTTTTCATTTTGGCAGACCACGGAAACTCAGATGTAATGATTAATCCTGACGGCACACCAAACACTCAGCATTCAACCAATTTAGTCCCTTTTATCGTGATGGATAAAGAGCACACTTGGAATTTAAAACCTGGAAAATTAGGAGACGTTGCTCCAACCATTCTAAATGTAATGGGAGTTGAAATTCCGGAAATTATGACTGGAGATATTTTAGTGAGCTAACCGAATTTATTTTTTTTTAAAGCTATTTGATTACATCGAAAAGCTGCTTTTAATTTTTTATTTGAAGCTTTTTCCCGCTTTCCACTATATCTTTTTCGCCAGTGCTTTTTTCAAGCATTTCAGAAAAAGGATGCCGTTGCAATCGGGGCTAGGTTTTCAGCCGTTCATTAAAATATTCGAAAATATCCATAAAGTTTGTCATCCTGAAAGGATCTAGGCATAGTATTAGAAAACAAACTGGAAATATTCGAGCTTAGATCCTTCTAGGATGACAACTTTGAAAAATAAAAGTTTAAAGAATGAAACCTTTGAGATCTTAGTTAAATGAAAACGCCTTTGTGAACTTAAAAAAGTATAGTAGTTTTAAAAAAAACTTTGCGAGCTTTGCGTTCAAATTCAATTTAAAATTAAAAATCATTTTAGTTAGCTAAAATTGAATAATATTAAAGAAAAAATGCCGTTATAATTTGTATAGCGGCATTTTTTTATGATTAATATCAGACAGAATTAACATAATATTATGGCATAAATAATAAATAAATTTTTAACTTTGTAAATTGAAATCAAAATTGTACGATGTATCAGAACCTAGTAAGGAAAGAAGTAATGGGTATTTTAGGGAAAGAAGTTGGTTCTTTTCTAGATAAGTTTTTAACACCAATTGAAAAAATATGGCAACCATCCGATTATCTTCCAGATCCATCAAGTGATGATTTTAAATATGATTTAGAAGAAATTCAGACTTTTGCACGCGAAATGCCTTATGATCTTTTCGTCACACTTATTGGTGACTGTATTACAGAAGAAGCTTTGCCTTCTTATGAATCTTGGTTAATGGGTGTAGAAGGTATTGATCAGGAAGAAAATGCTGTAGGATGGGCAAGCTGGATAAGATCTTGGACGGCTGAAGAAAACAGACACGGAGATCTTCTAGGTAAGTATCTTTATTTATGTGGAAGGGTAAATATGAGACAGATGGAAATCACGACTCAATACCTTATTAGTGATGGTTTTGATATCGGTACCAGTATGGATCCTTACCGAAATTTTGTGTATACAAGTTTTCAGGAAACAGCAACTAACATTTCTCACAGAAGAGTAGGAACATTAGCTAAACAAACAGGAAATGGAAAATTGGCTAAAATGTGTGGCGTAATTGCTGCAGACGAGGCCAGACATGCTAAAGCATATAAATATTTCGTATCTAGAATTCTTGAAATTGATCCTTCAGAAATGATTATCGCTTTTGAAGACATGATGCGAAAGAAAATCGTAATGCCGGCTCATATGATGAGACAATCAGGACAAAAAGCTGGTGAACTTTGGGAGCATTTCTCAGATGCTGCACAAAGATGTATGGTATACACAGGTCAGGATTATATTAATATTATGAAAGATCTATTGGATGAATGGAAGATTGAGCACATAAAAGGGCTTAATGAAAAGGCAGAAAAAGCTCAGGAATATCTAATGAAACTACCGGGAAGATTACAGAAAATCACAGATAGAATTTCTACTCCGGATCTTCAGTTTCAGTTCAATTGGGTGAAAGATTAGTTCCATATTATCATTAAATTATAAAAGAGGAGTGCTAGAGTTTTTTGGCACTCTTTTTATTTCTTATCTTTGCAAAGCTAAAAAAAGACAAAATGTTAAATAATAAAAAAATTGCGGTGGATTTTGACGGAACTATTGTTGATGATGCATATCCGGCAATTGGGAAAGCTAAAATATTCGCGTTCGAAACATTAAAAAGACTTCAGGCAGAAGGGTTTCGATTAATTCTTTGGACTTACAGACACGGGAAAACGCTAGACGAAGCAGTAGAATTCTGCAAACAAAACGGAATTGAGTTCTATGCGGTTAATTCAAGTTTTGAAGGAGAAGTTTTTGACTCGGCTAATCAATCAAGAAAATTAGATGCAGATTGGTTTATTGATGATAGAAATTTAGGAGGATTTCCTGGTTGGGGTGAGATCTACAATATTATTCAGGAAAGAATAGAATTCCGTGTAGAAGGTAAAGAAGTTTTAGCCTATTCAAAGCTTAAAAAAGAAAAGAAAAAAGGGTTATTCTGGTAGAATATCCGATGTAGCAATTTAGCAATATAACAATCTACCAATCAGCATAGGCACATCATTGTTACACTGATACACTGTTATATTGTTACATTTATAAATTAGAACATGATTCAATTAAAAACAATAGACGAATTACGTCTTATGAAGGAAAGTGCTCGATTGGTTTCAAAAACATTAGGAATGTTGGCGAAAGAGATCAAACCGGGTATCAATACTTTGCATTTAGATAAATTAGCACACGATTTTATTAAAGATCACGGTGCTGAACCTGCATTTTTAGGATACGGTGGTTTCCCGAATTCTTTATGTATTTCTCCAAACGATCAGGTGGTTCACGGTTTTCCGAATAAAGATATCGTGAAAGAAGGTGATGTACTTTCTGTTGATTGTGGAGTTATTTTGAATGGTTTTGTAGGAGATCACGCTTACACTTTTGAAATCGGTGAAGTGGCTCCTGAAACTAAAAAACTTTTAAAAGTTGCGAAAGAATCTCTTTATAAAGGGATCGAACAATGTGTAAGAGGAAAGAGAATCGGAGATATTTCTCACGCGATCCAGGCTCACTGTGAAAAAGAAGGATATGGAGTGGTTAGAGAGCTTGTAGGTCATGGCGTTGGTAGAAAAATGCACGAAGATCCTCAGGTTCCGAACTATGGAAGACAGGGAAGTGGTAAAGTAATCAAAGATGGTTTGGCAATTGCGATCGAACCGATGATTAACCTTGGAACTGAAAAAGTGAAATTCCATGATGATGGTTGGACGGTGACTACTTTAGATAACAAACCTTCTGCGCACTTCGAGCACGATGTAGCGGTAATCAACGGTAAGCCGGTATTGCTTTCTACATTCCAATATGTTTATGAAGCGCTAGGAATTGTAAGTGAAGAAGAAAAAGCTTTCCAATTGGATTTTTAATGAAAAAAGTCACTAAACTTTTATTAAATAAAATTCCACGTCCGATGCTGATTAAAATGAGCATTTGGGCGCGACCTCTTATTTATCAGTTTTTTAAAGGTGATAAATTTCAGGATCCTATTGATGGTAGATATTATCGAAAATTTCTTCCTTATGGATACGGAAATCAGCGGGAGAACGCACTTTCTCCCGGAACGTTAAGCTTAGAAAGACATCGCCAAATGTGGCTCTATCTTCAAAACGAAACAGACTTTTTCATTAAAAACTATAAAGTTCTTCATATTGCTCCAGAACAGGAATTTTTGAGAAAGTTTAAAAGAATGAAAAACTTGGATTATATTTCCGCCGATTTATTTTCTCCGATTGTTGACGTAAAAGCAGACATTCTGGATCTTCCATTTGAAGATGAAAGTTTTGATATTGTTTTCTGTAATCACGTTTTAGAGCACATTGAAGACGATGCAAAAGCGATGAGTGAATTGTACAGAGTGATGCGTAAAGGCGGCTGGGGAATTCTTCAGGTTCCGATGAAAAATTCATTGGAAAAAACCTATGAAGATTTTAGCATAAAAGATCCGAAGGAAAGACAGAAACATTTTGGGCAGTACGATCACGTTCGCTGGTACGGAATGGATTATTTCGATCGTTTAAGAAAAGCAGGCTTTGAAACAGAACCTAACTTTTATTCACAAAAATTCTCCACAGAGGAAATCAAAAAATACGGACTAAGAACCAATGAAATCCTTCCCGTTGTTTTTAAGAAATAAAATAAAAACACGTCTCCAATTCGGAAGACGTGTTTTTTATTAATTTGATAGAAGTTTTAATTTTTAATAAAAGTTTGCCCTTTATGATTTTCTACAGACAAAATATATTGCCCTTTTGGTAAATCATTGGTGTTAATTTTAGTTTTACCATCAGTCGTTTTACCTTCCTGAACTAATTTCCCTGAGAAATCATAGATTTTTACAGATAAGTTTTTAGAAATATTATCAATGGTTAATTCCTCTTTTACAGGATTAGGATAAGCTGAGAAAGTTTTGTTTTTAGAAGCCGTTTCGCTTGTTCCCAATACACCAATTGCAACGCCATCATAATAAAACTTATCACCTAAAGGAGCTGTCATAATCAATGTCTTTGTATTTCCATTCGTTTGAATTTCATAATGGTAAAATGCTCCATTGGTTCCATCATTGTAAAGATTACAGTTTTTTTGATCATAATCAATTACCGCAGTTGCATTTGTACCGTTATAAACTGTTGATGTACAGCCTCCCGAAGATTTGGTGATGTAAGTACTTCCAGACATGGTATTGAAACCCAAGGTAGAAGTGTTCACATAATTTGAACTAAAAGTGAAACTTGTACCTCCGTTTGCTACAAAAGTCGAGGCTGGAATCGGGCCATCTTTAGCAGGTGCATTCGTTGTCTGTCCGCTGTTAGTTACCATTTTGGTCATGTACCAATTGTAAGAGAGCAAATCTGAGGTTTGTGCAGATAATAAACCTCCCGTTAGTAGTAATAATAAAGCTTTTTTCATAACTTAAAAATTTTCACTAAGATATGAAAAATTAATAATTCTTTACTTAGTGAGAAACAAATTTTAATCCAATTACAGATCCTACTAATGTTATAATGAAAAATATTCTCCAGAAATTTACCGGGTCTTTAAAGAAAAAAATGCCCATTAAAACGGTTCCGACGGCGCCAATCCCGGTCCAGACTGCATAAGCGGTTCCGATAGGTAAAGTTTGTGTCGCTTTGATTAACAATAACATACTTACCGTTAAAGAAACAAGAAACCCCGCAAACCATAAATACATAATGTTTCCAGAAGTTTCCTTTACTTTTCCTAAACATGAGGCAAATGCCACTTCAAATAATCCTGCGATAATTAAGATAATCCAATTCATTTTTTATAATTTTCTCGCGCAAAGTTCCGACTTTAGGAGCGTAGAAAATTTTACAATTGTTAAAAAATGAATTATTTTTTTGCAGAAAAACACACTCCAACTCTAAAACTCTCATACTCTCGAACACACAAAACTCACTTAATCTCCGCCCGAATTCTGCTCAAGCTCACCTGCGTTATTCCCAAATAAGAAGCAATATGACCTAACTGAACTCTTCTCAAAAGGCTTGGCTTATCGCGCATCAAATCTTTATATCGCTCTAAAGAGGTTTTGAACTGTCTTGAAATAATCAATTCTTCCGTTTTTACCAGTTCTCTTTCAGCAAATTTTCTTCCCCAATTGGCAATATGAATATCTTCGTTGAATAATTTTCGCAAATTTTCGGTTTCCAATTTGTAAAGATCACAATCTTCCAAAAGTTCAATATTTTCATATCCTGGTTTATTTTCCACATAACTTTTCATCGAAACAACAGTTTCACCTTCATTGCCAAACCAAAACGTGATATCGTTTTCTTCTCGCGATGCATACGCCCGTACAATTCCTTTTTTAATAAAGTAAACATAAGGAACTACCTTTTCAGCTTCCATCAGGCAAAATGATTTGGGATGAGAAACTTCAGTAATATATTGCTGCAGATTTTCTTTTGACGAAGCAGGTAGTTTATAAATAGAATCAAGAATTTCGTTTATCTCCATTAAATTAATTATAGTTGAATCAAAATTATCAGTTTTTTGATACTTTAAAACATAGAATAAGGATAAGTTTGAATTTTTTTTACATTTTATTTGAATAAACGTTTAACCAGATTTAGCTTAAATACAATCTGACAGTTTACATTTGCTTAACATTAAATTAATAGTAAGTAAACTATGTAAAATTAATATATTGATTATCAGTGTTTTGTTTTTTGTTCTTGCTGTTTTTCAAAAAGTCGCGAAAATACAATAATTTTTTAACTGACCAAAAAAAAGAGGGTATTGTATTGTAACTGTTTTATAGAATACTTTTGTATCGTAAAATAGTTTCTATGAAAAGAGCTTCCATTAAAGACATTGCGAAAATTGCCGGAGTATCTGTGGCAACTGTTTCCTATGTTTTAAACCGAAAAGAAGGAAGCAGAATCAGCGAAGCAACAAAGAAAAAAATCCTTGATGTAGCTGAAACGATTAACTATACGCCTAATAAAATAGCCAAAAGTTTAAAGACCAATAAGAGTAAACTAATTGGACTTATCGTTGCCGATATTTCAAATGATTTTTATTCAAATATCGCCAGAAATATTGAAGATGAAGCAATGAAAATGGGCTATACGCTTCTTATCGGAAGTTCTGATGAAAATCCTGAAAAGTTTAAAAAACTGACAGAACTTTTTTCCGAACAACAGGTTGATGGGATGATTGTAGCGCCTGTTGTAGATTCGGATGATGCGATTAAAAAGTTAATTAAAGAAGAATATCCGGTGGTAACCATCGACCGATACTTAAAAAATGTGGCGATTCCCGGAGTAATGATTAATAATTCCGAGATTTCAGAATACATCTGTGAATATCTGATTGAGAAAAGCTTTGAAGAGATTATTTATGTGGGTTATGATACCAAACTCCCACATCTACTTGACAGACAGGAAGGATTTGATAAGCAAATTTCATCTTCTTTGGTTAAATACAAAAAAGTTTTAATCGGAATTCATAATATCACAGAAGATATTCATCATGAACTTTCTGAAAATTTAAAAGATATTCAGAAGAAAACGGCTATTTATTTTTCAAGTAACAAACTTGCGGTTGCAGGTTTAAGCTATTTAAACAAAAATAATATCAAAGTTCCTCAGGATGTTTCCGTAATTGCATTTGATGAAACGGAAGCTTACAAACTTTTCCCTACAGAAATCGATTACGTGCAGCAACCTTTGGTAGAGATGGCGCAGGAATCTGTGAAACTTCTTGATGCACAGATCGGTAAATATATTCCGGATGGAAAAAAAGTTTCCTTTTCGGCAAAATTAGTCAATAAAAATTCAGTAAAATAAAAAATTTAGTTAATTAATTAAACGTTTAACCTATGATAAATGAAAATCCTTATGTAGTAAGTTTTGGTGAAGTTCTTTGGGATATTTTTCCACAGGGTTCAAAAGCGGGAGGTGCGCCTTTCAATGCTGCATATAATATTTACAAGTCCGGAACCGATGTTAAAATGCTCAGCAGAATCGGGAATGATGAATTAGGCGAAAAATTGTTGGAACAGATAAAAGGGTGGGGAATTACTACAGATTATATCCAGATTGATGATAAGCATCCTACAAGCACCGTTATTGCGAAAATCGATGAGCATAATGAAGCAACTTATGATATTGTAAATCATGTAGCTTGGGATTATATCGAATTTTTGCCTGAGCATGAAGAACTTATTTCCAACGCGGAGGCTTTTGTTTTCGGTAGTTTATCGGCAAGAAATGAAAAGACGAAGCAAACTCTTTTCAAATTATTAGAATTCGCCAAACTGAAAATATTTGATGTGAATTTCCGACCACCATTCATCGATATCGATTTGATTAAAGAGCTTCTTCATAAAGCGGATATCGTGAAAATGAATAAGGCTGAAATGAAGCAGATCATGCAGTTTTTGAGCGAAGAATATAAAAGCGAGGACGAAAGTGCGGCGTATATTCAAAATCATTTCGGAATCAGAGAAATCGTATTGACCAAAGGGAGTAAGGGCGCGAGATATTTTGTGGAAAATCATAACTACGGATTCACGGCAGTTCCTATCACGGTTGTAGATACAGTGGGTAGTGGCGATGCTTTTCTTTCAGGTTTTATCTCTAAAAGAATTCAGAATAAAAATGCTGAAGAAATCATGACAGAAGCTATTTCTTTGGGAGCTTTTATAACTTCAAAAGCAGGTGCGTGTCCGGATTATGACCGAAAAGAATTTGAAGTTTTCAAATCGAAAAATTTTATTTAAACTTAAAATAACTTAGAAAAATATAATGAATTCAGCGAAGTTTACAGAAAAGAAGTATATCATTGTTTTATCTTTCGTTACTTCATTGTTCTTTTTTTGGGCAATTGCTTTAACGATGGGAGATGTTTTGAACAAGCATTTTCAAAATGTTTTACATATTTCTAAAGCAAAATCGGGGCTCGTGCAGCTTTCTATTTTTGGAGCATATGCCCTGATG
Organism: Chryseobacterium sp. GM_Chr_2; assembly: GCF_026540445.1. NCBI lineage: Bacteria > Pseudomonadati > Bacteroidota > Flavobacteriia > Flavobacteriales > Weeksellaceae > Chryseobacterium > Chryseobacterium sp. GM_Chr_2. Next base: position 371,704 of record NZ_JALNUD010000003.1, on the reverse strand, counting down.
GGAATCCCTGCCGGACTTTTTATGAAAAAATTCGGGTACAAAAAAGGAGTTATTTTAGGACTGGTTCTATTTGCCAGCGGAGCATTTTTATTTGTTCCTGCGGCAGATAATTCATCTTTTACATTTTTTAGAGTTGCTTTATTCATCCTAGCTTTAGGAATGGCAACTTTGGAAACGGTAGCGCATCCTTTTGTTGCGGCGTTGGGAGATGAGAGAACAAGTGATCAAAGGGTAAATTTTGCTCAATCTTTCAATGGTTTAGGTGCTATTATGGGGCCTTTGTTGGGCGGAATCTTCATTTTTGGAGGTTCTGGCGAAGACAGTTCTTTAGATTCTGTTAAAAGTTTGTATACTTGGATTGGGGTGATTGTCTTGGTTTTAGCCATCATTTTTTTCTTTATCAAAGTTCCTGAATTAAAAGATCCCCATGCCGAAGAAATTGAATTGGCTGAACACGCCGCTGGTGAAAATCATGAAACAGCAGTTGATTCTAGCGCGCCACTTTGGAAACAGAAACATTTTGTATGGGCTGTGGTTGCACAGTTTTTCAATGTAGCAGCGCAAGGAGGAACGTGGGCATTTTTCATTAATTACGGAGTTGAAAAGATGCATTTCCAGGAAACAGAGGCTTCATATTATTTCTCGTTGAGTATGGCGATGATGATGATCGGAAGATTTATCGGAACGCTTTTAATGAAATATATTGCTCCTAATAAAGTATTAGCGATTTTTACAGCATGTAATATTGTTCTTTGTTTAATTATTTCACAAAGCTTCGGTTGGGTTTCATTCATCAGTTTGATTTTGCTAAACCTTTTCTTAAGTGTAATGTATCCTACAATTTTCAGTTTAGGATTGAAAAAGTTAGGCGGAAAAGTGGCACAGGCTTCTTCATTCTTGGTAATGGCGATGTTTGGTGGGGCATTTTTCACACCGATCATGGGAGTAATTGCTGAAAAAGATGTGGCTCATTCTTATCTGTTGCCAATTATCTGTTATGTAATTATCGTTTTATTTGCCTTAAAGTTCTATAAACCTAAAACTTCCAAATAAGCAATGAAAAATAAAGTTCTGAAAGGCTGTTTTTGGATATTTATTCTAATCAGCCAGGTGAGCTATGCCCAAATCCAGATTACGAATAAGAAATTTTCATTCGGAACAACAGGCAGAATTGGTGTTGGGTATTCTCCCAACGCAGACGGGCGTACAGGTAGGCAATTGAATCTCGATAATCAGGGATCTTTGGGAGGAAGGATGGATCAGGGGGATTATGTAGATTTTTTACCCGCTTTTCATTTTACGCCCGTGGTGGGTGGTGACAGTACGAAAAGTACAAAGATTGATATGCAGGCAAGATTGAGCTTTTATTCGGGAGGTACTTTTCTAGGAAATGTAGATACAAAATCTAACCGAGGGATGATTATCGCTTTGCCGGAAGCCTTTGTGGAAGCAAGAAATATTATGGGAAGCGATTGGGATGTTTGGGCAGGATCTCGATGGTTGAGATATGATGATGTGCATATTGCAGATTATTTTTATTTTGATGATCACTCGGCGACAGGTTGGGGAGTTAGGCATAAAAATACAAGATTTTCCATGTTTTTTCCTGCTGTTATAGATACTGCTGCAAGCAATTCTACGCCTTATTCTTATACAAATATCATCAGTGGGGCAAAGAATTTAATTTACAGACAACGGGAAGTTTTTGTATTAGAACATACGATTCCTTTTAAAAATAATGCTTTGAAATTTTTAGCAGAATTTCATACCGTTGATAAATCCGGCAAAAATTCTGTAGAGCAATATCCTGCTGATCGTGGTTGGGTATTGGGTGCCAAATTGAATACAGGTTTGAAAACGAAACTTCCAGGATCTTTCAATCAGATTTCATTACGTTATGGAAGCGGGATTGCCAATGGTGGAGATGCCGGAAATACCCAAACTTGGAGAACTTATGGAGCACCGGATGAACAAACAGGAAAATACAACGGTGCATATTCCTTAACAGCGGTTGAACATATTTTGTTAAATCTTTCAAACAGATGGTCATTAAATGCGTATGCCGTTTATACACAAAGTAAAGGAGGTTCCGACAGTAATAATAAAGCCGTTGATTATTATAAAAGAGATATTTTCAATAAAAAATCTGAGTTTAATACCGGTGTAAGGGCAACGTATTATTTCAATAATTGGTTTCATATTTTATCAGAATTACACTATGCAATTCGAAAAGACGGAATACAAGATCCGGCATCGATGATGAAACTGGTGTTGGCACCCACAATTGTTCCTACAGCAGAAAGAAGCGTTTGGGCAAGGCCACACATCAGGTTTATTGCCGAACTATCAAGATATAATGATCAGGCAATGAATTCACTTTATTCTCCATTTCTACAGCAATCTGGCGCTAAAAGATTCGGAACGTATTTAGGAGTGAGAACGGAATGGTGGATATTTTAATTAAATACAACTAAAATTTACAATGAATATAAAATTTGGGACATCACTTCTTTCGTGGATTACGCCTGTCTGGACACCTGAAGCGGGAAAATATGCCATTGAGAAAACAGCACAATCAGGATTTGATCTTATTGAAATTCTTCTTCCGACATCAATGGATTTTAATTCTATGGAAGTTAAAAAGCAATTGAATGCAAACCATTTAGAGGTCGTTTGTTCTTTAAACTTACCAAAAGAAGCGCATATTGCCTTTTATCCGAAGGTTGCTGAAAATTTAATTAAACAAGCGATTGATAAAACATCTCAGCTTGAAACAAATTTGTTGGGAGGGGTTCTGCATGGCGGAATCGGAGCTTTTTCAGGAAATCCTTTAACGGAAAATGAAGCGGAAGTTATTGTGGAAGTCTGGAGCAATGTCGCAGATTATGCGAAAGAAAAAGGAGTAAATATAGCGATTGAACCCATCAACAGATATGAAAGTTATGTCTGTAATACGGCTCAAAATGTTTTAGATTTAATTTCAAAAACCGGAAAAGATAATTTGTTTGTTCATTTAGATACTTTCCACATGAATATTGAGGAGAATAATTTTTATGATCCAATTATTGCTGCAGGTAAAAAATTAAAGCATATTCACATCACAGAATCACACCGTGGAATGCTGGGCGAAGGAACCGTAAATTGGAATGAATTGTTTAAAGCTTTAAAAGAAATCGATTTTGAAGGAAACTTAGTTTTGGAAAACTTTTCATCATCAATTCCCGGAATGCAGCAGATGGTTTCACTTTGGCAGAAATCTCCATACGAAGCCGAAGAACTGGCCATAAAAAGTTTACAATTTATGAAGAATTATTTCTAACTTTATTATATTCTGAAGCCTTTCGAATCTTTTCGGGAGGCTTTTCTTTTAAAATAACTTCACTTTTTGAGGTTAAAAATAAATGTTTCTTGATAAGTTTTCGGTTTAAGCAGGAAAGACCGATTTTGTTTTAGTAACTTTGCATTTCGTAAAATAGTTTTTATGCATAAAGCAGGATTTGTAAATATAGTTGGAAAGCCGAATGCGGGAAAATCTACACTTCTTAACCAGTTGATGGGAGAGAAGTTGGCGATTGTTACCCAAAAGGCGCAAACAACAAGACACAGAATTTTTGGAATTTATAATGAAGAAGACCTTCAGATCGTATTTTCGGATACTCCGGGAGTATTGGATCCGAAGTACGGCTTGCAGGAAAAAATGATGGATTTTGTGAAGGATTCTTTGCAGGATGCAGACGTTTTTCTTTTTATTGTAGATGTTACCGATAAGGCGGAACCTTCAGAATTTTTAATTGACAAGCTGAATAAAATTCCGGTACCGGTTTTATTATTATTGAATAAAGTAGATCAAACGAATCAGGAAGGATTGGAAAAATTGGTCAACGATTGGCACAACAGAATTCCAAAGGCGGAAATTCTTCCTATTTCTGCGTTAAACGCTTTCAATACAGAAATCATTTTGCCAAAACTGAAATCTTTATTGCCGGAAAGTCCAGCATATTATGATAAAGATATGTATACGGATAAGCCTGAAAGATTTTTCGTAAATGAAGCGATTCGCGAAAAAATCCTTTTAAACTATGATAAAGAAATCCCTTATTCAGTAGAGGTTGTAACAGAACAGTTCAAAGAAAAGGAAGGAATTATTTTCATCGATTCTATTATTTATGTAGAAAGAGATACCCAGAAAGGTATTTTGATCGGTCATAAAGGAGAAGCTATCAAGAAAGTAGGAACAGAATCAAGAATAGATCTTGAAAAGTTTTTTGCCAAAAAAATTCACTTAAACTTATTTGTAAAAGTGAAAAAAGACTGGCGAAAAAATGACAGAGATTTGAAGAATTTCGGATACAGATAGACTAAAAAGTCAATATTCATCGTTGTATTAAAAGATTTTTATTATCTTTAAATTTAAATTATACACGAAATGAACTATTCAAATTCAAAATCCAACCCGATTTATATAGATATCATTTTATTTATTGTAAGATTATTTATTGGGTATGCGATGATTTCACACGGGTTTTCTAAACTGCAGATGTTGTTTAATGATGGACAAATTCAGTTTTTCGATTTCTTGGGTTTAGGTCCGAAAATTACGTTGATTTTAACGATTTTTGGTGAATTTGTTTGTTCGATATTCCTTATTTTAGGATTATTTTCAAGAGTTGCTTTAGGTTTCCTAATCTTTACAATGGTGATCGCCGGATTTGTAGTTCATGGCGCAGATCCTTTTGAAAAAAGAGAATTAAGTTTAATTTATTTATCGGTGTATTTATTGCTAATGACCTTCGGAGCAGGGAAAATCTCCGTAGATTATATGATCGAGAAGCGTAAAAGAGCAAACGACTGGTAAGAAATTAAAATTTAACCATACAAAAGAGGCTGTTACAAACAGTCTCTTTTTTTATGCACAGAAAATGCTTATTTTCGTAAAAAATGAAATATTATGAAGATAAAGCTGACTATTTGCCTTCTTGCGTTTCTTAATTTTTATGACGCACAAGAAAATATTGCTTATCAAAAGCCATCTGCCGAGATTTTAAAATTAGCAGATTATGAAAGACCGCCAAGCGTTCTGATGAACAGTAAAAAAGACTGGATCGTGTTTACCTACCGTCCCACCTACAAAACGTTGGAGGATCTTAGCCAGCAGGAAATGAAGTTGGGAGGTTTAAGGATCAACCCTGTAACCAATATTTCAAGCACGGTTACTTATTTGAATAATCTGAAGATTAGAAAAATGAGTGACAAAAATGAAGTTCAGGTGAAAAATTTACCTGCAAACCCTAAAATCACGTACACTTCATTCTCTCCGGATGAGAAAAAGCTTGCCTTTACCAATACCACAAGCAAAGGGGTAGAACTTTGGATCGTAGATCTGGAGACGGCAACCGCTAAAAAAGTGACAGCAGATAATCTGAATGCCAATTTAGGAGTTCCTTATGTTTGGTATAAAGATTCTCAAAGCTTTTTAATTAAAACACTTCCGCAAAACAGAGAAGCATTGATCGATGCAAGTAAAGATTTGCCAACGGGTCCAATTGTTTCAACGGCTGACGGAAAAGTTTCGCAAAACAGAACCTATCAGGATTTGCTGAAGAATCCTCAGGATGAAAAGAATTTTGAAATTCTTACGTCTTCTGATATTTATAAAGTTGATTTTAACGGAGGTTTAACGAAAGTAAAAGATAAGGACTTGTATTCAAGTGTAAGCTTTTCTCCAGACGGGAATTACCTAATGGCAACAACGATTAAGAAGCCGTTTTCATACATCGTTCCTTTGTACAGATTCCCGATGACGACTACCGTTTACGATGCTAATGGAAATGTGGTAAAAGTGGTAAATGAAGTTCCGCTGAACGAAATTATGCCTAAAGGGTTCTCTTCTGTAAGACAAGGGAAAAGAGATATGGGATGGAGAAGCGATGCACCTTCAACATTAGTATATGCTGAAGCATTAGATGGTGGAGATCAGTCTAAAACGGCAGATTTCAGAGATGAGATTTTCACTTGGGAAGCACCATTCAATAATGCTCCGAAATCATTCTTTAAAACAAAACAAAGATATGGCGATGTAAGCTGGACGAATGATCATTACGCGATTGTTTCAGAAAGTTGGTACGATACAAGAAATATAAAATCTTTCCTGATTGATCTGAATAATAATGAATCAAAAGTAATTGATGACAGAAATTATCAGGATGTTTACAGCGATCCGGGAAATTTTAATACTACTAAAAACCAATACGGAAGATATGTGGTAGATATCAAAGGTGGAAAATCTTATCTTATCGGTGATGGTTTCACAAAAGACGGTCAGCATCCTTTCATCGATGAAATGGATATGAAAACGTTGAAGAAAAAAAGACTATATACTTCAAATGTAAAAAACACCAAAGAGGAGATTATTGATATTTTAAACCCATCAAAAGGGGAGATCTTAACGACACAACAATCGGCAAGTCAGTATCCAAACTATTTCAAGAAAAGTATTAAATCTAATAAAGCCGAAGCCGTTACCAATTTTGCCAACCCTTTTGAAAGCATCAAAGATGTATACAAAGAAGTAATCACGTATAAAAGAAATGACGGAGTTACTTTAACAGGCACTCTTTATCTTCCGGCAAACTATGACAGAAAAGCGAAGAAAGAAAAACTTCCTTTGCTAATTTGGGCGTATCCTACAGAATATAAAGATAAAAATACCGCAGGACAGAACACCCAAAATCCGAATGACTTCACATTCCCGTATTACGGATCATTTGTGTACTGGACGACGAAAGGGTATGCAGTGCTTGATGATGCTTCTTTCCCAATCATCGGGGAAGGAAAAACAGAGCCGAATGATACTTTCATTACGCAGCTGGTGGCCAACGGAAGAGCGGCTATTGATGCGGTAGATCAATTAGGATATATAGATAGAACCAAAGTTGCGGTGGGAGGTCACTCGTATGGTGCGTTTATGACGGCTAACCTTTTAACACATTCTAAAGACTACGCGTGCGGAATTGCAAGAAGTGGTGCTTACAACAGAACATTGACGCCATTTGGATTCCAGAGCGAGCAGAGAAATTACTGGGATGTTCCGGAAATCTACAATACGATGTCTCCGTTTATGAATGCCGACAAAATGAAAACCCCAATGTTATTGGTGCACGGTGATGCAGACAATAATCCGGGAACATTTACATTGCAGACGGAAAGATATTTCCAGGCATTGAAAAACCTTGGAGCTCCTGTTAAAATGGTACTTTTACCAAAAGAAGCTCACGGATATGCAGCAAAAGAAAATATCCTGCATTTGCTTTGGGAACAGGATCAGTTCTTAGAAAAATGTTTGAAGAAATAAAATAGTAAAAACTCGTTCCATAAGAACGAGTTTTTTTATGAAGATATTTTATTTGCAATTAGAACTAATCACCAAAAGTTTGTCATTCTGAAAGAATCTCTACATGAATTATGATGCTTAGATTCCTGCGGAATGACAAACTTTATCTATTTATTAATAAGAACTTAAAATTTAAACTACACATACTCCAAAACATCCTTAATACTTTTAAACTCCATAAAACGTTTATGCTCCAGATTCTTTTCATATTGCTCGTGGCTCCAAGTGACATGGTAAGGAATATGCGCAGCAAATCCGCCAATTTCTAAGACAGGTAAAATATCAGATTTAATAGAATTTCCCAACATCAAAAAATTTTCAGGTTGGCAATCCAAATGTTTCAGCAGTTTTCGATAATCGCTTTCTTTTTTATCACTCATGATCTCGATATGATGAAAATAATCCTGTAATCCGGAGTTTTTTAATTTACGTTCCTGATCCAGTAAGTCGCCTTTTGTCGCAACAATTAATCTGTATTTTCCTTTTAAATTTTCCAGTGTTTCATGGACGCCGTCTAACAATTCGATTGGTTTTTGCAGCAACTCATGACCGATTTCAATAGTTTTATTGATGAGGTTCAGCGATGCCATATTGTTAGAAACGCGACAAACCGTTTCTACCATGCACAACATAAATCCTTTTACGCCATAGCCATACAATTCAAGATTTTGCATTTCAGTTTTAAATAACTCTTGAGAAACAGAATGTTGCGGCAAATAATCTTCCAGCAAACTACAAAATTGTTGTTCCGCTTCGTGAAAATAAGGCTCATTGATCCAAAGTGTATCATCGGCATCAAAAGCAATCGTAGTAATTGAATTATTCATATTATATTCACTTTAGTTTTTGTATTTTTCTGCCGACAAAATTCAGAATAAATAATAACCCGCGAAAGGACATTTGTCCCGGATAAAATTATGTTAAGAACCAATCAGCCATTTTTAGATTATTTAGATTCACTTTTTACGAATCAGCAGCATAAAGATAATATTGTTTTAAAGTCTTATGAGAAAGGAGAGAAACTGCTCACACAGAATGAAGTTTCAACAAAAATAATGCTCGTAAAGAGCGGAATTACCAAATGCTTTTTCGTTGAAGAAAATGATAAAGAATATATCGTAGAATTCTTGGGAAAAGGAGAGATCATTGGCGAAATTGAGATGTTGAAGAATGTTTCGTGTCTTTGCAGCATTGAGGCGATTACTGAGGTCATAGTATATTCTATGACGATTCCTTATTTCCGGTCTTTGATTAAAAGTGATCTTACTCTCAATAATTTGTTGCTTGATGTTTTTGCTGAACGTATCGTTAATACTTCAAGCAGAGCATCTTATCAGCAATTGCATACTACAGAGCATACTTTGTCTCAACTTTTGGAAGTGAAATCCAAAGAAATGGAAATTTCAAAAGAAGATATGGCAGCTTATCTTGGAATTACGGTGAGAAGTTTGAATCGTGCCCTGAAGGAGCTTAAAGAAAATGAAGAAGCTGAATAATTCGTTTATATAGAACGAAAATCTTCATGTATCTTTGCAGAAATATGCTGTCATAAAAAATGGAAGAACTTACATTCAGGAATGCAAAATCAGAAGATCTGAGAAGAATCGTTGAAATCTACAATTCTACCATAGAATCTAGAATGGTAACGGCAGATACCGAAGAGGTTTCTGTGGAAAGCAGACAACAATGGTTTAGTGAGCATAATCCTGAAAAAAGACCACTTTGGGTAATCGAAGATCCTGAAAAAAATATGGTGGGATGGGTGAGCTTTTCGTCTTTTTATGGCAGACCAGCTTATGATGGAACGGTGGAAATCAGCATTTATATGGATGAAAATTTCAGAGGAAAAGGCTACGGTAAAAAGACCTTGCAATATTGTATAGATCATGCCGGAAAATTCGGGGTAAAAACTTTATTAGGTTTTATATTTCTTCATAACGAACCAAGTATAAAACTTTTCCAATATTTTGGATTCGAAGATTGGGGAATACTTCCAAATGTGGCCGTTCTTGATGGAGTAGAACGAACATTGAAAATTTTAGGAAAGAGAATTGATTAAGTGAAAAGAATCATTCTACAAAATGATTTTTAAATACACTCACTCTCCCTTAAAGTAAGTAACTCAAAAAGATCCGTCTGAAAGTATATTTTCAAACGGATCTTTTTATTGTAGATCTTTATAAGCCTTTATCTGTTATTTATCCTTAAATATTGGAGCTTTGTCCTTTTCTATATAGATATATCTGTTTTTAATTGCTTTCTGAAGCATTCCTTTTTTGCGATTAAGCTCCGCAATACTTTCTATGGTTTCATTTTTAAAAGATGGTTTATCTCCTTTTTTTATCCCTTCAGCCAAATCTTTGGTGGGATTGGCATAAAAATCTTCTATAAAAGTATTGAATTTAGCATGAGTAGTCGCTAAAGCGGGTTTCCCATAATGAGTTTCAACAAAATTAGAAGTGTCGTAAGTCTGAGGAAGTTTTGTGTTGTTGATGAGCTTGTAAATGAAGTTTTTGTCGGTATCCTCTACAAGAAAGATCAATCCTGGAAGTCCGCGGAATTTGTAAGGACCTTCTTTGATGTTAATATCATTCGAGAACCAGGCGATCCAGCTTCTGCCGCCAAAATCAGCAGTCGCTTTTTGTAGTTTGTAACCATTGTATTCCTGAGTTTCAGAAGATAAATTCCATTTAATATCATCATCGGATTTTATAACAAAATATTCAAAGAAATCACGATACTGATTGTTTTTTGAAGAATTTAGTTTGCGGCTAAGCACCTGATCGGTCTTTGTACTGTATCTGGAAACTGCTTCTTGAAGACTTTTGTTGACAGAATCGTACTCCGCGAATTTTTTATCATAAAATTTTACAGATTCTGGATTGATATCGAGATTCATTAAATCTTTTCGATATTCTTCAGAAGCATCTCTTCTGTATTGTAACTCATATGTGAATCTGTTGGTTTGTGATTGGTAAAAAGAGGCAATACATAAACCCAGCAGAAGCATTATTTTTCTCATTCTTTAGTTTCTGATTTTATAGTTTTTAAGGAAAGCAAAGATAGAAAATATTCTTATTTGATGGGCGCTTTGAAAGAATTGATAAATAAAGAAGCGATCTATAATATAAAAATAGACCGCCTCCGATAAAATAATAAATAAACTTTTTAAACATTGGCGTTTCCTTCCACACCATCAGAATTATCCGTTTCTTTTCCGGTAATCGCTGCAGCAACAAAAGTAAATAGACTTACCAATTTTCCTGCTTTGGTATCCCAGTAATATGTGTCTTTAGGTTGTACACGGATTATTGAAACATTGGGATCATCTTTTCCGTCGAACCACGCATTCGCCATGGGCGACCATTTGTCTTCGATGGTAGATTTATCTTTGTAAATCGAGGCTTCACCATATATAGAAAGATATTGAGAATTGCTGTTGTTCATAAAGAATAACTGAACTCTTTTGTCTTCTTTTATTTCAAAATTTTTGTTGCTGGCTTCGCTGCTGATAAACCAAAGATTTCCTTCATCATCGGTTTCCTGTAAACCCATTGGGCGAGAATTGATAGGAAGCGTATCTAACTCTGTACAAAACATACAGATTTTAGCTTTTTCTGAAAGTTCTTTGATTTTTTGAATCGCTTCAATGTGATTAAGATTTTCTGTTGACATAATATTGTATTTTAAGTGATTTGATGTAAAATTTATTTAAAATCAATTTTGATTTCTAGTTATTATTCAAATATGTTACCAAATGAAAATTTTAAAGTGTTAAAAAAATATTTACTATTGATAAAGAGAGCGAACGTGATTTGAATTTTGCAAATAATGATTTAGAATTTACAACACTTAAAATTGAAAGTTATTCTACCTTTGCTATGTAACTTAAAATACACAATATATGAACAATTTATCAAACAAAGTAATTCTTGTAACAGGCGCTTCTAAAGGTATCGGTGCTGAAGTAGCAAAAAAATTGGCGGAAGCAGGCGCTAAATTAATTGTAAATTATTCAGGAAGTAAAGCAGATGCCGATAATGTGGTTGAAGAAATAAAAAATAAAGGCAGTGAAGCCATTGCAGTTCAGGCAGATGTAAGTAAGGCTGAAGATGTGAAAAACCTTTTTGATCAATCTATTCAGCATTTTGGAAGGATAGATGTTCTGGTAAATAATGCTGGAATTATGATCACTAAAACTATTCAGGAAACTACGGATGAGGAATTTGATCGTCATTTTAATATCAATGTAAAAGGTGTTTTCAATACCCTTCGTGAGGCTTCTACAAAATTAGCAGATAATGGAAGTATCATTAATTTTTCGACTTCGGTGAATAGATTAATGCTTCCGGGCTATGCAACATACGTTGCTACAAAATCTGCTGTTGAGCAACTTACTAGAGTTTTTTCAAAAGAAATCGGTCACAGAGGAATTAATGTAAATTCTGTTTCTCCTGGTCCTACGGCAACAGCATTGTTTTTAAACGGAAAATCGCAGGAAACAATTGACAGATTAGCTTCGCTAAACCCTTTCGGAAGAATTGCAGAAACGGATGATATTGCAAATGTAGTAGTCTTTCTGGCAAGTGATGAAGCCAAATGGATCAATGCTCAAAACATCGGTGTAAACGGCGGAATGGCATAACGAAATAATTTGTTTCATTTTATATTTAACTATAAGCCCCGTCAGTTTTGCTTTTTTCGTAAAACTGTCGGGGTTTACTGATAGATTGTTTGAATGCCAAATAAAAGAGATTTAAATAAACTTAATCTGAAAATCCTAATATTTTGCAGTAATTTCGTGACTCAATTAAATTTTCAGGTACATGCAGATTGATTCTACTTCCCGTATTTCGCGTACGGTTATTTGGCTAATGTCAATTATTTCCGGACTCGTAGTGGCTAATAATTACTACAATCAACCTTTATTAGGACTTATTTCAAAAGATTTAAATATCACTGAAAGTGCAGCAGGAAAAATTTCTGTTTTAACTCAGTTGGGATATGCTGCCGGATTATTGTTAATCGTTCCTTTAGGCGATAAGTTTTTACGTAAAAAATTAATCTTAATCGATTTACTATTGGTTTTTGGATCTTTATTATGGATGACTTTTGCTACAGAATTATGGATGCTGTATGTTGCCAGTTTATTGATCGGAACCACTTCTGTGATTCCTCAATTATTTGTACCAATTGCAGCAGAACTTTCATCGGATGAAGAAAGATCCGGTAATATAGGCTTGGTGATGTCTGGATTATTATTGGGAATTCTATTATCACGTTTCGTCGGCGGAATTGTCGGAGAACTTTGGGGATGGAGAGCCATGTTCGGAATTGCGGCCGGACTCATGATTTTAGTCTGGTTTGCGGTATATAAGATGTTGCCTGAAATTCAGCCGAATTTCAAAGGAACTTATAAAGAATTAATGCAATCTGTAGCTAACCTGGCAAGAACACAGCCTGTTTTACAATTGGCTTCGTTCCGTGGGGCGATGGCTTTTGGATCGATGTGTGCCTTGTTCACAACTTTGGTTTTTCACATGGAAAAGCCGCCTTTCAATGCAGGAGCCTCGGTGGTAGGAAGTTTCGGATTGGCGGGAGCAGTAGGTGCTTTGGCTGCGGCAAAAGTGGGAAAGCTTCAAAAATATCTTGATATCAATCGCATTATTTTTTATTCTTTGCTGATTGTTTTGGGAAGCTGGGCATTCACTTATTTTGCTGGAGAAACGTATTGGGGACTTATTGTTGGTGTCATTCTGGTAGATCTTGGCGTTCAATCCAGTCATATTATGAACCAGACCAATTATTTCATGATTAAATCGAATGCGGTAAACAGATTGAATACGGTTTACATGGTTTCTTACTTCATTGGCGGTTCATTGGGAACATGGACGGCTTCTTTGGCGTGGCAACAGTCACAATGGGCTGGTGTTTGTACTGTAGGTGCAACGATGGGTGTTCTGGCATTAATTGCTCATTTGCTGTTTAATAAAAAGGTAAACGCGGCTAAATAATATTTTTTGTGGAAATCTGGATGACAAATGTTGTGGAAATTTCACAAATATTTATATAAATGACTGCATCCCTAACCCAGATCGAAGCATTTGTTTGAGCTCATTTTTATAGTTTCGGCGCGATGGCAAAGCCATCGCGCCGAAACTATAAAAATAGCGAGTGCGAAGAGCTGGAAATAGCTTCATCATTAAGAATTCAATATTTCATTAATTTTCAACAAGATTTTCTTCCTGAATTAAACCTTTATGTTTATTTCCCCATTGGCTCAATTGTTTCCAAATGGGGATCAATTCTTTAGCGATTTCCGTCATTTCATAATCTACTCTTGGCGGAACTTCTGCATGAACCGTTCTCGTTACCAATCCTTCTTTTTCAAGCTCACGAAGCTGAAGCGTCAGCATCCTTTCTGTAATGCCGGTAATTCTGTCTCTAAGTTCACTGAAACGTAATTTTCCGTGTTCCAATTTGCATAAAATCAGAAGTTTCCATCTTCCTCCGATTTTGCAAACCGCGTAGGTAAGATCACATTCAATAATATATTGTTCGTTGATGCTATTTGTCGAATTTTCCTTTCTTTTTCCCATTACTTACAAATTTGTTCGTACCATACAATTAGCTGTGTACTGTGCAAATGTATGACTTCTATTTAATTTTGCATTCAACTTTTAATTCAATATGAAAAAACTGATAGGAATTCTAATGATAATGGGATTAATATCCTGTAAAACAATAAACAATTATAAAATGAATACAGTACAACTCAATCCGGAAATAACTAAAATTATCGAAAATCTGCAAAAAATTCATGTTTTTGACGGAAAAGATATTTTGGATATGAGCAGGAAAGGATATGAAACGATGGCTCTTCAACTTGGCGGTAAGAAAGAGGCTGTTAAAGTAATTGAAGAATTTAAAATTTATCAAAATAACAACGAAACTCCCATCAGGATTTACAGACCAAACGAAAGTGAAAATGAGAAATCATCAGCTATTATTTATCTTCATGGCGGTTGGTTTATTTCCGGAAGCTTTGAAACCCATGATGCTATTGTCCGTCAACTTGCAAATACTACAGGCTCTGCCATTGTCTTTGTTGATTATCGTTTGGCACCCGAACATCCTTTTCCTGGAGGCTTTGATGATGCTCAATTCGCCACAGAATGGATTATTAATAATGCCGAAAAATTAAATTTAGATAAAAACAAGATCGGAATTATTGGTGACAGTTCCGGAGGAGCCTTGGCTACAAGTGTTTCTACGCAGTTGGGAGGTCAATTAAAATTTCAGGTATTGATTTATCCTGCCACTGATAATAAGTTGAATACACCATCGTGGAGCGTTTACGAAAATGGACCGATTATCAATAAAGAAGAGGGGATAAGAGCCTGGAAATGGTATTTGAACAATCCTTCCGATCAAAAAAATCCATTAGCCATTCCATCATTAATTAAAGACTTTAAAAATACGCCACCAACTTTCGTTTTATTGGCTGAACACGATCCGCTGCGTGATGAAGGGCAACAATTAGCAGAAAATATGAAAGCTTCCGGAATTGAGGTCGAAACAGTGGTTTACAAAGAGATGGTTCATGGTTTTATGCACATGGGGGCTGTTTTAAGAGAAACTAAAGAAGCAGTGCAGGAAATCGCAACATTTACGAAAGAAAAGTTAAAATAATTTCAGAGAATTTTACATGAAAAAATACGCATACATTGGCTTTTTAGGATTTCTAGCCGTTATTACCACAGAATTTGGAGTCATTGGAATTTTACCACAAATTGCCGAACATTACAAAATTAGCATCGATAAAGCGGGCTATTTATTAAGCGCTTTTGCTTTGGTAATCGCACTTACAGGTCCTTTTATGACTTTATTTACTTCGGGATTCAACAGGAAAAAAATTATGTTTACTTCCATTGCCATATTCCTGATTACGGGGTTTGTTTCCTCGTTTTCACCTCCGTTTTGGGTTTTAATGCTGGTTCGGATTCTTCCCGCTTTTTTACAGCCCGTTTATATCGCAACAGCCTTGTCAGTTGCCGTTTCTAATGCTGAAGAAAGTAAGAAAAATGAACTGATGAGCATTGTTTTCAGTGGAGTAACTGTAGCAATGGTTACCACGGTTCCTTTTGCTACCTGGATCTCAAGTTTGTGGTCTTGGGAATATTCATTTATGATTCAAACTGTTGTAAGCTTTATTGCATTAATCGTGATTTATTTTATGCTTCCTTCAATGCCTGTAAAAGAAAAGAAATCATACGGAACCCAATTAAAAATTCTTAGTCAGCCTACTTTTATTTTAAGTACGGCAGCCAATTTTTTCATGATTACTGCGTGGTTTTCAACGTATAGTTATTTTGCTGATTATCTGAATAAAGCGAAGGGAATGAATGAAACAATGGTAAGTTATATGCTATTTATTTTTGGAATTATCGGAGTTATCTCGACTTGGTTAGCTGGAAAAATGCTTAATAAAAATGTAACTAGAACCACAGCCTTTTTTCTTTCGGGAACATTAATTATTCCTGTTTTACTGTATTTTTCAAATGGAAATTTATTATCGACCATTGTGGTCATCGGAATTTGGGGTTTCATGTACTCACCAAGCTTCCTGAATGCTTCTACTTACATGATCTCATGCGCACCCGATTCTCTTGAATTTGCAAACAGTTTGGCAACTTCATTCGGGAATTTAGGGGTAACATTAGGAACCACTTTAGGCGGCTGGATGATCGTAACTAATGGGGTTGAATACAATCCGTGGATTGGCTTCGTGTTTGGTATTTTGGCTTTTTTAATGATGATGCTAAGAAGTTTTTACGAGAAAAAAGAAAGCAGAATATTGGTTTGTAGAGAATAAAATATATTGTTAAATCACTACCTTTGACAGCAGATTTCAGCAATAAAGTTGATTAAATTTTAATCTTAAATTATATATGATAATTGTAAACGAAGGACAGCAGTTTGAGATTTCAGAAACCCTTTTTGTTTTCGCTTTAGACTCAGAAGCGGGAAAAGTGTTTGATGATAAAAATAAATTGGTCACAGGTATCGGAAAAGTAAATGCTGCGATGGAATTAACGAAAGAAATTCACCGTAAAAAGCCAAAATTAATTGTTAATTTAGGTTCGGCAGGAAGTAAAAATTTTCATAAAGGAGACGTAGTTTGCTGTACAAAATTCATTCAGCGGGATATGGATGTAAGAGGATTAGGATTCAGTTTGTATGAAACTCCGCTATCTGGAATTCCACCTGTTTTAGAATATGGTTTACAAAAAGAAAACCTTCCTGAAGGTATCTGTGGTAGCGGTGATAGCTTTGAAATGAATCATTCTGAAACTGCCTATAATATTGTTGATATGGAAGCTTATCCATTAGCTTTGATTGCAATGAAAGAAGAGATTCCTTTTCTTTGTTTAAAGTATATTTCGGATGATGCAGGAAGTGAGGCGGCAGACGATTGGTCTGTTCAGGTTCATTTGGCATCAGAAGCTTTTAATAAAATTTTATTTTCATAAATTCATAAGATCTGGAGAATTTTCTTCAGATCTTATTTTTGTTATTATTATCTTGTATTTAAATGTTTTAGAGAAAATTTTTAATGAAAATCAATTTTTATAAGCCTAATCATCCCATCTTGAAAAAGTATATCGAAGGATATTACTTCATGGCAAAAGATGATAATGATGAACCTTTGAAATATTGTACTTTTCCCGATAATTACTTCATTATTTCGGCTTGTCAGAATATTACTTTCTCCCGAGAAAATAATACTATTGAAATTGATTGTTCTGAAGAAGAAAATCTCATTATAGACTTTGTTTCCCGTTGCAATTTGCCTGTGGAAGTTCATTATAAAAAATCAATTAATGAAGTAACTGTTTATTTTAAACCGTTGGGAATTTATCATTTTTTTGAAGCGAATGAGACTCAGTTTTTACAGAATGAAATAATTTCTTCTGATTTTGAAGAATTCATGAAAAATATTTTAAATGAAACTGATCAGAAAATTCAAATTGAAAAATTGGAAAATTACTGGCTCTCAAAATTTCAGGAAAAAGATTTAGAAAAAATTGAAAAAATTATAGAAGATTTAGATTCTGATTTAAATATTGAAAAAATAGCAAAAAAGCATCAAATTTCCCGTCAGTATTTAAATAAAATCTCTACAAAGTATTTGGGAAAACCAGCTTCAGAATTTAGAAAAATCCAACGTTTTAGAAATTCAGTAAATCAGAATAAAAATGTTAAAAATTTAACAGAACTTTCTTATGAAAATCTTTTCTATGATCAATCGCATTTCATTAAAGATTTTAAGGATTTAACGAAAATTCAACCGAGAAAATTTTTCGAAAAAGTGAATACAGAACAGAAAAATATTTGGCTTTTTATTTAGTTTCCATTTTTACAATTTTAATCATTTTCATTGAAATAATTTTGCTTAAAATAAAATAGTATTCAATGAAAAAAATAAGTTTTGTGATTCTTACATTATTCTATTCAACACTCTTTGCGCAAACAGACAGAACCGAATTGTTAAAAGAAATTTCAGTAAAAATCAAAGAAAATTACATTAATGAAAATGTTTTAAAAAGTATTGATTCATTATTTCAAAGTGAAATTAAGTCAAAAAATTTTAATGCTTTAAACGAAAAAGAATTTACAGAAGATTTAACCCGAAAATTAAGATTTGTTGCTAAGGATAAACATTTTTTCATCAAATATTTAGAAAATTATACATCTCAAAAAAGTATTAATGATACAGAGCAACAAAGATTAGATAATTATCATAATAGTCTGGAAAATTTCGGTTTTGAAAAAGTAGATCGATTAAAAGGAAATATTGGATACATTAATTATAAGGGATTTGCCGAAAAAAAATCGAGTCAAAAATCTTTAGAAGCTGTGATGAATTTTGTCTCTAATACGAATTCGTTAATTTTTGATTTAAGAGAAAATGGAGGCGGTGACAATAATATGTTGATCTTATTTTGTAGTTATTTTTTTAAAGATAAAAGCAATTTATATCAAACCTATTTTAGAAATTCAGGTAAAACGGTTGATAATAGAACCAAATCAAAAGTGAGAGGAGAAAAATATCTTAACAAAAATATTTATTTCCTGACGAGCGAAAAAACATTCTCCGCAGGAGAAGCTTTGGCGTATTTTTTACAGGAAAGAAAAATAGCAAAAGTAGTTGGTGAAAAGACAGGTGGTGCTGCTAACCCTGTTGATCATTTTTTCATTCAGAATAAATATCTTTTGCTGGTTCCGACCGGAAAAATAACGTCTACTTTTTCAGGAAAAAACTGGGAACATGTTGGGGTTATTCCTGATGAAACGGTAAAGACTGAAAATGCTCTTAAAGTAGCTTACAGTTTAGCTTTGAAAGAAACTCTAAAAAATAAAATCAAAACGGAAATTTCTGAAACTGAAATGCAAAATCTTATCACTAAATTAGAAGAATAAATCAAGAAAAATGACGTTGATTACAATAAAAAAAGCTTCCACTGCAGAGTTGGAAATCATTCAAAAGCTTGGAAGGGAGACCTTTTACGAAACTTTCGCGCCACATAATTCTGAAGAACATATTCAAGAATATCTTGAAGAAAGTTTTACTTCAGAAAAAATAAATAACGAGTTAAATAATCCTGATTCTCAATTTTTTATTGCTTATGAAAAAGAAGAACCCATCGGTTATCTGAAAGTAAATTCAGGAAAAGCGCAAACTGAACTTCAGGATAAATCTTCTCTGGAAATTGAAAGAATTTATGTAAAAAGCTCGCATCATGGAAAAAAGGTTGGTCAGCTTTTATATGATAAAGCTTTGGAAATTGCTTTAAATGAAAATAAAAAATACCTTTGGTTAGGCGTTTGGGAAGAAAATCTAAGAGCAGTTAATTTTTACAAGAAAAATGGTTTTATAGAATTTGCTCAACATATTTTTAGGTTAGGGAATGATGAACAGACTGATCTGATGATGAAAAAAGTTTTAGAATAAATCTTAAATTTCATAGATTTCAGTATCTGTAAAAACATAGAATCTTCCTTTTTTAGGAAGATTTTTAGTATCCAATCCTGTAAATTCACTAAAAGCGGGAAGTAATAATTGATTTTCCGTTGCCACAAAGCAAGGCAGTTTTATTTTTTTTACCGGAGAATTAATAACAAATCCGGGATGGATATGCCCCGTAATCTGAAATTTTGGTTGTTTTTTTTCAAAATCGTGAATGAAAATAAAATTCTCTATTTCTAATGTTTCAGATTTAAAATTTAGACATAATTTAGATTCCAATTTTTTAGAAATTTTATCGTGATTTCCTTCAATCAAATAAAATTGTAAATCAGGATATTGACTTCTCCAAATACAGAAATCGTCAACATCCGAGTTATCACCAGCATGAAGTAAATCACCAACAACAATAAACTTTTCAGGTTGAAAATATTCAATTAAAATTGATAATTTTTCCAAATCACTTTTCATAATATGATTAGCCAATGCAATACCATTTTTTCGGAAATGAGCTGTTTTTCCGATATGTAAGTCTGATAGAATCAATGCTTTTTCTTTCTTCCAAAAAACTGCGCGTTGATTGGTTAAGGTGAAAATTTCGTTTTGGATTTTTATATTTTTTGTTGATATGTTCATTTTTGTTAGTAAGACAGTATTTAGATATGATTATTCTATTGACTAAAACAAAGATATGGAAAAGTAAAAATTATATTAAACGGCTGAAAATGCTAGTTTGTGGTAATCAAAAACTGATTATATTTGAATTAACTAAGTAAAAATTGTAATCCATCAAAAATCTCAACCAATAAACCCATCAAGTTTTGTAATTAATTCCCGAAATGCGTATTTTCGCAAAAGTTTATGAAAAAATTACTCTTCATATCGGTATTGGGATTGCTGAGCTGCAATAGAAATACTCAACAAGCACACCCTCCGGTGGGTGGTGTTTTAAGCCAAAATGATCTGGATGTTTCGAAACAGCGAATGAGAAATCTGAACGATGTTGAGAGAATCCATATGCAACACTGGATAGACGGGCAGTCTGTAAAATATTATCAGATGCCTTTGAATTATTGGGTGAGCACAGAAAATTTTAGCCAAAGAGAAAGAAGACAGGATAATACGCTGATTTCTTATTCTTATGATCTGTATGATTTTGATCAGACAAAAATTTACGATCAGCCGATAGAAATAAGAGATGCCAAATTCGGACATTTTGATGAAATAAAAGCTGTAGAAGATGCTTTGCGTTTTATACATGATGGTGAGGAAGTTACGCTTTTGGTTCCATCTTCTCTTGCCTACGGAACGTTTGGTGACGAGAAGAAAATAGATAACGACGTACCTTTAATCATAAAATTAAAAGCATTATAACTAATGAAATTGTTTAACAAGAATATAATTCTGGCAGCGGCAAGTGTTTCGCTGATGAGTTGTACACCAATTTATAAAAAAATGAACGTAGACAAAGAAACTTACGAAGGGCTTAAAGACGGACTTTATGCTAATATTCAAACTACAAAAGGTAACTTAATTGTACAGTTTGAAGACAAAAAAGCACCGGTAACGGTAGCAAACTTTATCGGTCTTGCAGAAGGTAAAATCGATAACAAGGCGAAAGCTAAAGGAGTTCCTTATTATGACGGAACAATTTTCCACAGGGTAATTAAAGATTTCATGATCCAAGGGGGAGATCCACAGGGAACAGGAATGGGAGATCCTGGATATAAATTTGAAGACGAAAGAAACGACCTTAAACACACAGGAAAAGGTATTCTTTCTATGGCGAATTCTGGCCCAAATACAAACGGTTCTCAGTTCTTCATTACAGAAGTTGCTACACCTTGGTTAGACGGAAGACACACGATCTTCGGAAAAGTTGTAAAAGGTGAAGATGTAATTGATGCCATTGCAAATGTAGAAAAAGGTGCTCAGGATAAGCCTAAAACTGATATCGTTCTTGAAAAAGTAGGAATTTTCAGCAAAGGTGATGAGTACAAAAACTACGATGCAGCTAAAACTTTCAACGAAGGAAAAGCTAAAATCGCTGAAAATAACAAAGCTTTTATTGCTAAAGAAGAGGCTGAAAAAAAGAAGAAAGAAGAGGAGTTTAAAGCAAATCAGTTGAAAATGGTTGATGATTTAAAAGCTGGAATGCAGGTAACTGAATCTGGTCTTTATTATAAAATTACTAAAACAACTGACGGTAAAGCACCTAAAGCAGGTGATAACGTATCTGTACACTACGCTGGAAAGTTAGTTGACGGAACTAAATTTGATTCTTCATTCGACAGAAACGAACCTATCGAAATTCCTATCGGGATGGGAAGAGTAATCAAAGGTTGGGACGAAGGTATCATTTTATTGAAAGAAGGCGAAACTGCTACTTTATTGATTCCGCCAGCATTGGGTTACGGAGAAAGAGGTGCAGGAGGAGTTATTCCGCCAAATGCATGGTTGGTTTTCGATGTTGAGCTTGTAAAAGTAAAATAATTGAACCTTAAAAATATACTGAAAAGCTGTCCGAAAGGATGGCTTTTTTGTTTGCTTGAGTTGTAACGATTGGTCTAAATCATGCGACAGATTTAGTTACAATTTATATTTAATCATCATGAGAACCAAATCCCTTTTATTTCTATTTATTTTACTGTCATTCATATCTTTTGCTCAAACAAAATCAAATCCGGACGATACGGCGATAAAAAGATCATTCACATATTTCGTTAACAGCATCAAAGCTAAAAAAATAGAGCAGGCAGTAAACTGCATTTACCCAAAATATTTTACCATTATTTCTAAAGAGCAAATGACTCAGATTTTAGAAATGACATATAATAATCCATTTTTAAAAATTGAGGTACAAAATCTTCAATTCGGGAATGTAGAAAAACCGGAATTGATTAATGGTGAATATTTTTCCATTACAAATTATCTATTTAAATTAAAATGTGATGTCAGTTCTTTAAATGACGACATGAAAAAGAAAATAAGCACAGCTTTAATGTCGAAATATGGAAAAAATAATGTGAAATATTTAGCAAACGAAAATTCATATCTCATCAATGCCAATATGAAAGCTTTAGCAATTTCAAAAGATAAAAAAGCTTGGAAATTTATTATTGCTGAAAAAGAATATAAACCCCAATTGGTGAAAATTCTACCCAAGAAAATTTTAGATAAGATTTAAAAATATTTTGAGATAAACAGAAAAGCTATCCGAAAGGATGGCTTTTTTCTGTCAAATGAATAATTCGTAAAATGAATCTACGCAATAAATTTGGGGATTAAGAATTATTCTAAAATCTGAAATCTTCATTTTGGGTCAAATTTTTATTCTATAAAATTAATTATGCTGCGAATAGTAATTGTAACTTCTTTAATATATGATAAAAAAATGAATGAAGCATAAATGATTTATTGAAATGTTGGTTGTGAAAAATGATTTAATCATAAATACTTGTATATTGCCCTTCCATAATAATACAAGGAATGAATAAAAAATTTAAAAGATTTGCTTCGCTTTTTGCGTTGGCATCTACAGCATTGTTCTGTACATCAAAGGCTCAAGTAAAAACATGCCCAAGTTGGGGTCCGTATATATCAGGGCTTGAAATGACAAATTCCGGAGAGCTTTGGTACTCCGAAGTAATGGCAGATGACGCCGGAAAAAAAATTAATACCTATTATTCTACACTTGGTTTTTACTTAGGATCAAGAGGCGGATATGCAGGTATTCAGTACAAATCAAACGATAATAATAATATCTTTTCGATGTGGGATTTGCAGGATACTAACATTCCGCAGTGTACGACAGAATATACGGCACCCAATACTTTTGTAAATGGCTTTGGAGGTGAGGGAACAGGGCTTCATACCAGCAATCCTATGCCTTGGACCGCAGGAGTATGGTATGCCACGGTAGTAAGAAGATGGTCGGTAGGTGATGGAAAAACCAGAATTGGTTTTTTTATGTATGACTACGGAACTAAAAAATGGAAGCATTATGTAACTATCGTCACACCAGAAAATGATGCGAAGTTTACTGGAAATAGTTTAGGTGGTTTTGTTGAAAACTGGGCAGCAAGTTTAAATAAAGATACCCGCTACGGATACTTCAGAAACTTCTGGAGTATGAATGCACAAGGCAATTGGTCTAAACCTTCAAAATATAAAGCAGAGGCAGGAACTGGGTCTTGGGGTGCAACATCTGCCTTTAATAATACAGCAATTAAAGTATCATCTTGTGGAACTGCTCCTGCACCAACGGGAAGTATCATAAATTTCACAAATATCAGCCAGCCTGGCACGAAACCAAGCACAGCTGCACCTATTATTGTAACAACAGTTACTCCCACATACAATTCTTCTACTTCGTCAGTGAATGTAACATGGGCTAATTCTGAAACTACCAGTCCTCAATTGTCTTATAAAGTATCACTCTATACAGAGGCAAGTTGGGCTAATGGTTATACCCCGATAACTTCTGTTTCGGGTATTAGGCCAGATCAAAGAAGTGCGTCTGTGCCACTTCCTGCTAATTCTCAACCGGGGAAATATTATGTAAGTGTAGTTTTAGAAGATATTTTTAAACAAGGTTCAAATTTTGGATATAATAATCTTACGATAAGCAGTATTCCGACGGTTATTGACACTAATGCTTATTACAGAATTAAATCGGTTGGAAGTAATCAATATATTACTCCGGCTAATTACAGCACTTCAGCCAACACGAAAATTGTACAGTATCCTTTTAATTCTAATCCGGCTCAGCAGTGGAAGTTTGAGAAAAAAGGAAATAATTATATTATTGTTAATCGTGCATCAGGTTTGGTAATCGATCTGCCTTATTCCAATACGACCAATGGTACAAATTTGAATCTGTATAATAAGTTAGGCGGGAATAATCAGCAATGGGTAATGAAATCTTATGAATCCAACAGATATATTATAGGAACTGCTGTATCTAATATGAAATCTATGGATTTACCAGCCAATACTCAAGCTCAGGGAGCGAATATCAATATCTGGGATCAGGATATAAACGGATCAGCAGGAATAAATCATCAATGGGTTCTTGAAAAAGTGACTGCAAGTGCTGCAAAAGTAAGTGCAAATACAGATATTTCTACAGATACATTACCAGCGGCAACTGTTTATCCTAATCCTGTGAAGCAAGGTGAAAATCTTTATATTAATTTACCTGAGAATAAAGGTAATTATGAATTAATTATTGTAAATGCAGAAGGTTTACCTATTTCTAAAATGTTGATTTCAGGAAAAGTAACAATATCTACATCAAATATGAGAAGCGGAATATATTTCTATAAAGCGAAGAGTAGTACTGGAACTATTTCCGGAAAATTTTCTGTTAGATAATTATTAATAAACAAAAACTTTATACTGAAAGCTATCCTTGGATAGCTTTTTTTGTTATTGAAATAATCTAAACTTACATTAGTTAAATAAAATGATTATGTCAAATCAATGTATTTATTTATAAAAATATATCAATCTCTATAATGTGTGAATTTTTAAAAATTAAATTTACGAATTAACTAATTTTTTATTTTAAAAATTATCTGTAATTTATTGATTAAGGTGGTTTTGGTGCGAAAAAATTAAAAACATACTACCTTTGCAAAAAAAAGTATGAAAAAAATTATGGGTGTAGCCTTTTTAGGAAGTGCTATGATGATGTATGGTCAGGTTGGTATTAGCACTGCTTCCCCACAGGGATTATTTCATGTAAATGGAGGCGTTAGTGCAACCGATAACAATCCGAGTAATGATGTGGTTATTACGAAAGCAGGAGATATGGCGATAGGGCACCATTCACCTTCTGTGAAACTTGATATTAAAACAGCAGGAACTTCTACAAATCCTGTTTATGGCTTTAAGCTTGCAGATGGTAATCAAGATGCTAACAAAGTTTTGTACAGCGATACAAATGGAGTAGGAACATGGAAAGAACTTTCTATATTCACAGGAACTAATATTGTAGGAAATTTTACCTGGGCAGCTAATACAGAAATTGTTAATACAAACTGGAACAGAATTGCCACTCTTACGATTACTCCCGGAACGCACATGATCTATACCAAAATACATATCTTAAACAGCGCAAACACAGGATACGTAAGAACCTATATCGGAACGAAAAACGTAGGAACAAACAATGCAAATCCGCAGGATACTCCAATTTTAGGAAGCACAGACTTTCAACCATTAAGAGGTAGAGATTTTGAAATGAATCAGTCGTTTGTTTATAATAACTTAACCAACTCAAACGTAACGTTATATTTTGTACTTCAATCTGATAGCAATAACATCAGCCGAAGTGTTTATACGTTTAACAATCAATCATCATTTAAAGGAGTTAGTTTGATAGAAAACTATTTTTTCTCAACTCCGGTTGATTAAATTTAATGTATTAAAAATCAAAACCCGTTCAAAAATTGGACGGGTTTTTTAGTAAAATTAAATAAAAGAGTTATGTGTGTCTGTCAAGTCTCTTTTTTATTTGCATCGGGTGGTTGGTCTCTCTTAAAGAGCTTATAAATACAAGGCTGAAGCCAATATATGCCCCGAAGGCGATTAGATATATCATCAAGTTGCTTACATTTATTTTAGACATGTAGATTAATACCGAGAAAAGCGCAAAGCCAATCAACAGTACAATGCTCCAAATAGTCATTGTTGCAGAAACTTCCTGAGTTTTCAATCTTTCAAAATACTTCATCATAATTAAACTTTTTTGGTTGTTAAACATCTTTTTTATTTCCAGTACGTCTGGAGAGAACAACAGAGGAGAAGTAAGTTCTTCCGTTATTCAGGGCTGCAAGTACATCTTGGTAAAAAGTATCATCTTTTACGTTGGCTAAGGTCAGGATGTAGCTTGCCATTTGTTTATAATCTTGAGTGAGCAATTTTCTCAGCTCTTTCACATCAAAATTGGTTTTCTTCGATTGCTGAAAAGATCGTATCCCAAATGTTCTGTTGAAATCGTTGTTAGAATCAGACAAATGATTCGCAAACTTTATGATTCCCAATACTGAAACCTGAGAACTGTAATCCGAAGACAACAATTTTTCAACAAGTGTATTTACACGGTTGGTTTCTTCTTCATAAGAAGCATGTTGCACTTTTTTGTACTGATCCAAAAGGATTTTTACAGAAACATACGCATCTTTTTCAGTCTGCGTTTTAGCGTTCTTGTAAGGCTTAAGAGAATCTCTCAGCGCTTGCAGATCGGCATCACGAATCGCGTCTAATTCAGCTATTTTAGCAGATTCTTCATTGGCTCTTATTTGATCGAGAGCACCATTGTATGTTGGGATTTGAGCCTGAATTGCATCAAGCATTCTTTTGAAATCCGCGTCTGTACCTGTATTTACAGAAGAACCATCTAAGTCTTCAAAAAATCGTACGATGAGTTGGCCGAATTCGGCGTGATGGAGCCTCGGAAGATCCAAGGATACGAGTTTTTTCATCGAGTTTATTGTGTTTTTAATTTTAAACTTTTTTAACAGCCATTATCATGCCAAAGTATAGTATTTAATGTTAATTATGAGTGAGTTAATTAGCTTAATTAAATTTAAAGAGTAATATTGTTTATCTTATAAAGAAAAATAATTTTCCGTCTGAACTTCAGACAGGCAGAATTACTATTTGATGAGCATTTCTGAGAATCAGACGACTAAAACTAAAATAGGTTAAGGCTTTCTGAATCTCAGACGGGGAGAACCATCATTGGTTTAAACAAGTTTTGTTCTCAGACGATAAAAACAGAAATAGATTGAAGTATTCTGAAGTTCAGACGAAACAAACCAATATTTCTTACAAATGTTTTATAAAAACTCAAGATTTGAAAATAATCAGAAAAAATTACTTAACTGAATAATTATAGATCACATTTTATATGAAAAACTAATAAGTGCCAAAAAATGTTAATGTATATAGTATAAAAATAAATATAAAGTTTTCCTGTGATACAAAGTGTTAGGAGTATGAAATAGCGTTGAAAAATTATCACAAAATCGGTTATTTAATTGTTAATTTTTTTAAAAAAATTGATCAAAGTATGAATTTTTAATTATATTTGCCTCAGTTTATAAAACCTTATTGAAATGAAAAAAATGTTATTATCGACGTGTATATTCGTGTGCACAATTGTCTCGGCGCAAGTAGGTATTGGTACAAACAATCCTAACAATTCAGCAATTTTAGATGTGAATGTAGCTAATTTGCCAGCCAACGGCAAAAAAGGATTACTTCTTCCTCAGGTAGCTCTTACTAGTGCTACAGACGTTGTTACAATTCCTTCTCCCGCAAATGGTTTATTGATTTATAATACCGCTAATGCAGGAACGTCTCCTAATCAAGTCGTTGCCAATAGCTATTATAAATACAGTACGACAAATAACAGATGGGAGCTCATGGTAGATCAAAACTCTTTGGCTGGTTTAAGTATTCCTAGTGTAGCCTGTATATTGGGTTTTAAAGCAACAGGAAATGATACAACTTATTTAGGACCAGATTTATCTTCAAGTATTAGGCAGGTACTGTATGATGATGTGAAACTGCAATCATCTATAATGTCCTATGATACTACAACAAATGAACTTATAGCCAATAAAACCGGATATTATAATTTTCAGGTAAATCTTGTTCCGAGAGGACCATACAATAACACGGCAAGGTTCGGAGTTTCAAGACCTTATACAGGAGCAAAACCAACTACTGCAGCCAATTCTACGATTGCATTTTTATCAATGCATACGTATAATGTTGATAGTGCTACACCAATGCCATTACACGTAAGCGGACTTCTATATATGACCGCAGGACAGAAGGTAATTATTTTAACGAGATTTGTTGATCCGACAGTCAATACATTGAATGTGGAGGCTATTAACTACAGCAGAACATTCTTAAATTCTGTAGATGTAACCTATTTTGCTAATTAAAAAGTTTATAAAATACAATTTATTACCATAAAAGTTCCCTCTTGAAATGGATTAAGCTCTCTTTTACAGGGAGCTTTTTTATGTTTAATAGTAATCTTTAAGTATAAAATATTATTATTGATTTTGAGCAAGTTATTTAGCTTATTTTATAGGCAGGTAAGTTATTTCATTAACTTGTGCCCTCGTCACTTCGAGTAACGCAGCGAAGCGTATCGAGAAGTTTTTGAATGAAAGATTTTATTTATATACAAAACTCTTTGACGTATGTTTTTAAAAATCACTTCTCGATACGCTTCGCTACTCGAAGTGACGCCATGCATATTTTTTAGTACAGAAGCTCAATAAACATAACAATATTTCTATTAATTGGTAGAATAGATTTATTAAAATACTATTTTTGAAGAGGAAAGTAAGTATGCTGTAATAGTAATATGGAAAAGGAAAACCTATCATCAGAAATTCAGGAAGCGGTTTTGAACTTATTCAAAATAGTCGAGCTTCATTGTTGGAATAAAGTTTCTGCGAATATTCAGTATATTCTTTCAGATATTAATGAAATAAAAGAAGAGCTTTCAGAAAGTGAAAAAAGAAGATTACAAAATAGAATTAATAACAAAAAGATTCCCATTGATTTTGAAAAAGCAATTGAATTTTTAAGAGATGAATTTTCCGATTTATATGATGTTAATTTATATATTTTTAAATCTAAAAAGAAGATCACGATTGTAGACATTCGATATTTTAGAAAATCAAATCTCGATGCTAATTTTTTAGTAAGAGTAAAAGATAATTCTCCGATGCTGCATTCTAAATTATCTCTACCTATATATTATCGAGATGATTTTAAAAAGTTTGATGTAAATTGGGAATCAGGAAGTTTAGATCATCATTTAAAAGAATTGATTCATAATTTTAAAAATAGAAATAAACTTAAAAGATAAACAAAAACCGCCCTTACAAAGGCGGTTTCTTTATGCTTACCAATTCTTATCAATCATATAAATAAGCTGAGTCATAATTGTAGCTCCGAGTAATAGTTCTCTTCGGTTCACCTTTTCAAAAGTATCTTCTTCCGTGTGGTGAATATCAAAATATCGCTGAGAATCAGGCATCAATTCGGCAGTCGGAACACCCATGTCATGAAGAGGATAAATATCTGTTCCCGAATATTTTTCATCAAAATCATATGCTCCATACGGTATAAAAAGATGCTTCCAACTTTGGATTTCTTTTCTTCTTAAATCTTCCATGTTTAATGCAACACCTCGCGGCGAAAAACCTCCGGCATCAGATTCTATTGCAAAAAGATGTCTTTCCTTTTTTTCTTTGGCTATTTTTCCGTACTCAATACCACCTTTCACGCCATTTTCTTCATTGGCGAAACAAACCACACGTATGGTATGATTATTTTGAATACCTAAGTTTTTAAATGTTCTTAAAACCTCAATGCTCTGAACGATTCCGGCTCCGTCATCATGCGCACCTTCACCTACATCCCAAGAATCCAAATGTCCACCAACAACGATGACGCTTTGATCTTTTTTACCCGTCAGCTCACCAATAACAGAGTGGGAGAGTTTCTCGCCCTTCATGCCGCAGTTAGAATTTAACTTCACGGTTACGGTTTGCTTTTGTAACATATTTTCCAACTCATCAGCAGTGGTATTTCCGACGGCAACAGCAGGAATTTTATCTACTTTTTCTTCATAACGCATAGCTCCCGTGTGAGGCACATCATCAAAAGCCGAAGAAAGCGAACGAATGATTGCAAATTTTCCACCTTTTTTAGCGGTTAATGCCGCAGCGTTGACTCTGTATTTTGCTGCATCGCCATAACCGTTAAAAGTCTGAACAAAAGACTGGCTAAAAGGGTAGTTGAAGAAAACAATTTTGCCTTTTACTTTTTCTGCAGAAAGTTTTTCATATTCTTCCATAGATTTTACCATGATGATTTCTCCGGAAACATCATTGCCGCCCGTTCCTTCAGAGTTTCCTAAGGAAAGCATTTTCAGACTTTTCCATTTTCCATTGGCGGTTTTTATCTGTAAAGATTCTTTTCCTCTTTCCCAAACCGGAACCATTACTTCCTGAAGCCAAACTTTGTCTGCCCCTGCATCACGAAGTTTTTGCGCTGCCCATTGCACCGATTTTTCATAAGCCGCGGAACCGCTTAAGCGGTGACCAATGTTTTTCGTTAAATCTCTTAACTCGGTGTATGCTTTTCCTTTATTTAATATTTCAATTGAAATTTTGCTGAACTGTATTGAATCTTCTTTCGCCTGCCCGAAAACGGCTAAGCTGAGAAGCAATAATGAAGTTTCTAATATCTTTTTCATTTTACCAATTTTTATCAATCATAAGAATCATTTGTGTAAGGGCAACCGCTCCCAGAAGGAGCTCTCTTTTATTTACTTTATCAAAAGTATCCTGTTCGGAATGGTGATAATCAAAATATCGTTGGGTATCTACCACCAGTTCTGCCAACGGAATATCCAGTTTTTTCAACGGGGAAATATCCTGAATGGCATCGGTCTGGTCAAAATCATAAACCCCATACGGAAGGAAATAATTTTTCCATTCAAAAACCTGTCTTCTTCTTTGTGGCGACATATCTAAAGAAAATCCTCTTGGAGAATATCCTCCGGCATCAGTTCCTAAAGCAAAAACGTGTTTTTCTTCTTTCTTTTTTACATAAGCCGCGTAGGTCTCCCTTCCTTGTCCGCCATTTTCACTGTTAGCATATAAAACCACTCGTATTGTATGATTATTTTCATAACCTAACGCTTTTAATGTTCTTAAAACTTCAATGCATTGGGCAACCCCGGTTCCGTCATCATGTGCGCCTTCAGCAAAATCCCAGGAATCAAGCTGAGCGCCTAAAACAATAACTTTAGAATCTTTTTTACCGCCAATTTCAGCGATGATATTCGGGTTTGTGGTTTCACCTTTGGATTCAGCAGACATATTGATCTTAGCCGTTACTTTTTGCTTTTTTAATAAATTTTCAAGTTCATCGGCTGAACGAACACCAATAGATAATGCCGGAATTTTCACTTTATCATCAGCCTCATAATAGATCATTTTAGCATGAGGTGTATCATCATTTGCTGTCGTTAATGATCTTATGATTAAAGCTTTTGCACCTGTTTTAGCAATAACAGAAGCTGAAATTAATTTTGATTTTGCCGTACTTAAATAAGAGTCACTCGTATTAATGATTTTCGGATCCATCGGAACATTCACGAAAACAATTTTATCTTTCAACTTTCCAATCGATAGTGCATTAAGCTCAGCAGTTGAATTAATGAGAATGATTTCTCCGATAAGATCTTTTCCGCTGGTTCCTTCAGAGTTTCCGAAAGAGAGCATCTTTATATTTTTCCAGTCTCCATTGGCGGCTTTTATCTGCAGAGATTCTCGTCCCCGTACCCAAACAGGAACTCTGGCTTCTTGTCTCCAAATCATTTCAATGCCAATATCTTTCAGCTTTTTTTCAGCCCATTGCGCCGCTTTTTCATATCCCGGAGTTCCGCTGAAACGTGACCCCACGCCTTTTGTGAGTTCTCCAAGATTATCGTATGCCGTTCCGTTGGTCATAATCTCATCAGAGATCCTTTTAAACTCATCGTGATAGTTGAATTTTACAACGGTTGTTTTTTTGATAGGATTTTTTTTCTGAGGTTTTTTTTGAGAAAATAAAATTCCACCCAAAAAGAGTGGAATTATAATGAAGACTTTTTTCATTTTTTATAACCTTTTCTTTTTCCGCTGATAAAAATAGCGAAAATAAAGGAATATTTTAAGGTTTCATATCGTACATTAACAATGCTGTAACCAATTTAGGCTCAATGAATGTGCATTTTGGAGGCATGCTTAGTTTTAGATCTGAAATTTTAATCATATCGTTAAAACTTACCGGAAAAACTCCGAATCCTACTTTTCCTTCACCTGCATCTATTTTTTCTTTCAAAAGGTTGATTCCTTCAATATTTGAAGTACCTTTTACATAAGAAATTTTGTCTGAACTGTCGGAATCTTCAATTTTCAAAATATTCTTAAAGATATATTTATCCAAAAGATGATGATCTACATTATCCAAAGACATTTCTGCAGAACGAAGGTCGTGCTTCACGTGAAGCGAATAGAATTTGCCATCCAGATACATTGAAATGTGAAACTTCTGAGATGGATAATAAGGGGTCTGATCTTTTTCGTGAATCAGGAAATACTGTTCCAATTCCTTCAAAAATTCTTCCGTCGACAACCCGTTGATATCACTTACAATTCTGTTATAATCATGAATTTTTATCGATTGGTTGGAAACGATGAAACTGTATACAAAGTTGTAAAGTTCGGTTCCGTTATGTCGCTTATTTTTATCTTTCTGATGTTTTGCATTCAATGCGGTAGAACCAATTCTGTGGTGTCCGTCGGCAATGTAGAAAGAATCGATCTGATCAATAACTTCTTTAAACTGCTGAAGTTTCAGACGGTTATCAATTCTCCAGATTTTATGTCTGATGCCGATGCTGTCTACATGATTGAAAATAGGAACGTTTTTCTCCTCATGGTTCATCAGCAATTCGATCTTAGAATTGGAAGGGTAGGTAAGCAACACAGGATCTGCCTGAAGGTTTACCTTTTCAAGATAATGCGCCAGCTTTTCCTTTCTTTGAGGAATGGTGCTTTCGTGTCTCTTGATCTTCCCGTTCCAGAAATCTTCGATGCTTGCTAATCCTAAAAGGCCTCTGAAAACCTGTTTATTCGGGTATATTTGCTCATAGAGATAGTAAGCAGAACTGTCCTGGACGAGCTTTTTCTCTTCCATTAATTCTTCAAATGTAGAACGGATTTTTCTTAAATTCCTATCAATATCTTTAGATTTACTTACAACATAAGGCTTTATCATATTAATGTAAGTATTTTCCACTTGAGCTTTCTCCGCTATCTGCTCTTGGGTAAAATTATCCAAAGGGTGAGTAGGGAAGGTGCTCTCATGATCTTTATGAGGTCTTATTCCACGAAAAGGTTTAAAAACAGGCATATTTTAGTTTATAGTTTCTTTTAACTTAATAATTTGTTCTGCAAGTTCAACTCCGATTTTGTCCTGAGCATCTACTGTATTTCCTCCAATGTGCGGAGAAAGCGACAGCGCAGGGTTCATTAGCAATGGAAGCTCCGGATTCGGCTCGTTTTCAAAAACATCCAGAGCGGCTCCTGCCACTTTTCCTGACTCAATAAAATCAATCAGAGCAACTTCGTTCATCACACCGCCTCTTGCAGTATTTACTATGTAGACTCCGTCTTTCATTTTTTCAAACTGAGGCGTGTCTATTACATACTCATTCGTCTGAGGAGTATTAATGCTTATAAAATCTGCATCTTTTAAAAATGCATCTGTATCATTGGTAGAAGTGATTTCAAAATTAATCGACTGTCCGTCGAAGAAACTCAATGTAAGAACTTCTGTTCTGGGTTTTCTGGTTAAAACTTTTACCTTCATACCCAAAGAAATTCCTATCTTTATTACTTCCTGCCCGATACTCCCAAAGCCAATAACTCCTAAGGTTTTCCCTGAAAGTTCATAAGCATTGCTGAACGATTTCTTCATTGCATTGAAATGGGTTTCCCCTTCCAAAGGCATTAATCTGTTTGATTCGTGAAGAAATCTAGCCAGAGAAAAGAAATGCCCGAAAACCAATTCTGCAACCGATTTTGAGGAAGCAGTCGGCGTATTGATCACATATTTACCTTTTTCAATAGCATGTTCAACATCTATATTATCCATTCCGATGCCGCCTCTTCCGATAATCTTCAGGTTGGGGCAGGCATCAATCAGGTTTTGCTTTACTTTCGTAGCACTTCTTACCAAAAGAACATCTACATTGTTTTCGTTGATGAAATTGATTACGTGATCCTGAGCAACTCTGTTGTCCAACACTTCAATTCCCGCATCTCTCAATGCCTGTTCTCCTGCTTTCGAAATTCCGTCGTTAGCTAAAACTCTCATGGTACTTTTATTTAATTTAAATTTTTAAAGATTGAGTTATTTTAAAAAATTAAACAGTTGCGCAAATTAAGAAATTTTAAAATAACACCCAATAATCTTTAAGTGTATGAATATTAAATGTTTAATTATTTAAGTGATTTCATTACATCTACCAATACCTGTACGCTTTCGATTGGTAACGCATTATACAAGCTGGCTCTGTATCCTCCTAAACTTCTGTGACCGTTCAAACCGCTTATATTAGCTGCTTTCCACGCATTGTCGAAGGCTTCTTTTTTGCTTTCGTCAGTCAGTTTGAAAGAAAGATTCATTAAAGAACGATCTTCTTCCACACAGAACGTTTCGAATAAAGGATTGCTGTCGATCTCATCGTATAAAAGTTTTGCTTTTGCTTCGTTTCTAGCTTCGGCAGCAGCAATTCCTCCGTTGTTTTCTAAATGTTGTAAAGTCAATAAAGACGCATAAACAGGGAAAACCGGTGGCGTATTGTACATAGATTCTTTAGCAATATGCTGAGAATAATCTAAGATTGAGAACATATTTTCTCTTCCTGTTTTTCCTAAAATTTCTTTTTTAATAACCACTAAAGTTACTCCAGCAGGCCCCATATTTTTTTGAGCTCCGGCGTAGATCAAATCAAATTTAGAGAAATCTAATTGTCTTGAGAAAATATCAGAACTCATATCGCAAACCATTAAAGTATCAACTTCCGGGAAAGATTTCATTTGAGTTCCGTAGATCGTATTATTTGAAGTACAGTGGAAATAATCGTATGCTGCACCTACCGTATAATCTTTTGGAATGAAAGAATAATTTTCTTCTTTTGAAGAACCTACAACATCTACCGTTCCTACTTTTTTAGCTTCTTTAATCGCTCCGGCAGCCCAAGTTCCTGTATCTAGATAAGCCGCTTTTCCGCCAACTTTCATCAAATTGTAAGGAACCATCGCAAACTGCAAGCTAGCACCACCTCCTAAATATAAAACTTCGTAATCATCTCCAAGATTCATCAATCTTTTCACAATCGCGCGTGCTTCGTCCATTACGGCTACAAAATCCTTACTTCTGTGAGAAATTTCAAGAAGAGATAAACCGATTCCGTTGAAATCTAAGATTGCCTCAGCCGATTTTTCGAATACTTCTTGAGGTAAAATACATGGTCCCGCGCTAAAGTTGTGCTTTTTGCTCATATTTTTATTTTTTTGGATTTTCTGTAAAAACATTTTGCCCTTACAGCTTCATTTTTAGATTCTTATTTGAAATTTATGACTTTTATATACAAAAAACCGTCTCATAATTGTATGAGACGGCAGTTTTTTATTCTCCGTGTAAAAACGCTTTTTTATTTAGCAGCACTTCATCAGATTCTACATGGTCTTCATCCGGAACACAGCAGTCTACCGGGCAAACGGCCGCACACTGTGGCTCTTCATGGAAGCCTTTACACTCCGTACATTTATCTGTTACAATGAAATAAACATCATCACTCACCGGCTCCTGTGGTGCATCTGCATCCACGGTAAGGCCTGAAGGCAATGTTACAGTACCTGAAAGTTCGGTACCCTCTGAAGCTTTCCAATCTACCGCTCCTTCATAAATTGCATTGTTTGGGCATTCCGGTTCACAGGCTCCGCAATTAATGCATTCATCAGTTATTTTAATAGCCATCGCTAATTTTTTTTAAATTTGCACAAAATTACAAAATATTCCCCAATTTAAAAGTAATTATGAATATTGAAAATCAAGTTTTAGGACTTACGAGGCTTAGCCATTATATTAAAGACTTTTTAGCGAAAAATGAAGCCGATTATAACGAAAATGATGCTGATTTTGAACTGCTTTTACAAAAGTCTAAAGTAGAAAATCAATGGTTTACTATTGATAGTCAAAAGTTTGCCCTACAGCAATGGGCAGATCTTTTAACGGAAAAAAATGTTAAAAACTGGATCTCGAAATACTCAATATCGAAAATTTCTAAAAGAGTAGGACTTATTTTAGCAGGAAATATTCCGTTGGTTGGTCTTCATGATGTTATTTCTGTGGTGTTGAGCAATCATATTCCTGTTATTAAATTATCCTCAAAAGATCGCTATATGATTCCGTTTTTATTAAGAAAGTGGAACGAATTTTCTGAAGGTAGCGTTGAGTTTGAATTTGTTGAAAAACTGGAAAACTTTGATGCCGTAATCGCTACAGGAAGTAACAATACAGCGCGTTACCTTGAATATTATTTTAAAGACCTTTTGAATATCATCCGAAAAAACAGAACTTCTGTTGCGGTTTTAAAAGGTGATGAATCTGATGATGAGTTAAGATTATTAGCGAAAGATATTTTCCAATATTATGGTTTAGGTTGTAGAAACGTAACCAGATTATTTATTCCTCAGGATTTTGTAATAGACAGGTTATTCGAAAATTTTTTAGATTTTCAGGAGATCATCAATCATAATAAATATGCTAACAACTATGATTATAACAGAGCGGTTTATCTTTTAAACCAGGAAAAATTCTGGGATAATAATTTTGTGATGCTGAAGGAAGATGATAAATTGTTCAGTCCGCTTTCGGTAATTAATTTCAGCAGATATTCTTCTTTGGATGAAGTGAAAAACTTTCTTGCCGAAAATGAAGAAAATATTCAATGTGTCGTGGCTAAAAATGAATTAGGATTAGAGTCTATTGAATTAGGCGAAGCACAAAATCCGGGATTGGACACTTACGCTGATAATGTTGACACCATGAAATTTTTAGAAATAATTTAATTCTTTGTATCTTCAACAAAATATTTCACCAAATCACCAAAATCATATGAAAAAATTATTTCTAATTCTAAGCGTTTTCATTGCGGAATTGGCTTTCTCGCAAACCGTGAAAAGCATTAAAATTGAAAGCGGAGAAGCCAAAGAAATGAAATTTGATGCATTAAGCAAAGAGAAAATCACTTCTTTTGATGCTAATTTTTCAAAATTTATTACTGCTTTGAAAGCTTCCGACCGAAAAACTTCCGATGCTTTGTTGTCGGAAAAAGCAAGAATGGTTGTAACGGATAATGTGTATAAAAAACTTTCAGCAGATATTAAATTTAATAAGAAACTGGAAATCTATAAGTCAGGTTATAAGATTTTAAAAGACGGAAGCAGCTATCCGATGATTCAATATAAATATGCTGATGATAAAGCGAAAACGCCGAGTGAAATTGTTACCGCAGTTTTTGAAGAAGACGGAAAAATATTAGGAATAAAACCTGCAAAAACGAATAAAGTAAAATAATTAAAAACAATAAAACTATGATGACAAATGTTTTGGTCGCGCACGCCAAAGATGTAGAAAAGGCGGATTTTTACAAGAAAACCTATTTGCATGTTGCTTTAGCAATTCTTGCATTTATTGCCGTGGAAACAGTTTTGATAAACACTGTACCACCAGAAATTATCGGATTGATGTTTGCTCAGAAATACACGTGGTTACTAATCATTGGTGCTTTTTGGCTGGCGTCTATTCTGGCAAATAAATGGTCTCTGTCACAAAGCAGATCGACTCAGTATTTAGGGTTAGGAGCCTATGTTTTCATTGAAGCTATTATTTTCCTTCCACTAATTTACATTGCTGTTTTTCAAGCTGGTGGAGTAGTGATTTATCAGGCTGCAATGTTAACAATTGCAATGTTTGCAGGGATTTCTGTAGTTGCTTTTACCTCTAAAAGAGATTTTTCTTTTCTTAGAAACATTATTGTAATTGGAGGATTTATTGCTCTAGGATTAATTGTAGGAGGAATGATTTTCGGATTCAACCTTGGACTTTGGTTCTCTGTAGG
The DNA here is from genome assembly GCF_026540445.1 of Chryseobacterium sp. GM_Chr_2. NCBI lineage: Bacteria > Pseudomonadati > Bacteroidota > Flavobacteriia > Flavobacteriales > Weeksellaceae > Chryseobacterium > Chryseobacterium sp. GM_Chr_2. Next base: position 333,496 of record NZ_JALNUD010000003.1, on the reverse strand, counting down.
AATGGTAATTTTAGCCTCTGCAACCATTTTATATCAAACAAGTAAACTGAAAGATGCTTACACAACAGATCAATATGTTGGTGCTTCTTTACAGCTTTTTGCTTCTATTATGTTGCTGTTTTGGTATATTTTAAGAATTTTGATGAGCAGAAGAAGCTGATCGAAAAGTTATGAGTTATAAGTTTTGAGTTTAAACAGAATTTTATCATTCATTTTTATAAACCCAAAAAATCCTGATGTCTTTTCATCGGGATTTTATTTTTTATATGGGTAAAGAATTTTTAATTATTAAATCTTTTAATTTTTTAATCAAAAATTTATTTGTCAATCGATCCAAGAACCTTTTGAGCAAATGAGTTTAAAGCATCCTTTTCGCTCATTCCGTTTTGTACGTTGGCGTGAACTTCCAAAGCTCCGCAGATGTTTGTAATTAACTCTCCTGCAACGTTCATATCTTCTTCTGTTGTTCCTCTGAACTCTGTAAAGCTTTCTAAAACTTCCAATGTTTTTTCAAGGTTTTCAGGAGTCTGATTCTGGAAAAATTGTCTGATTACGGGTAACTTCATCTTATAATTCGTTAAATAAATTAATTAAACTTTCCGCCTGATTAGACTGCACCTGATTCACCAATTCACCATTTTTGAAGATCGCAAAAGTAGGTAAGTTATCCACTTTAGCCAATTTTCTGCTTTCCGGTAATTTTTCTGCATCTACATAAAGGAAAGGAATGCTATCATTTTCAGATGCTAATTTTTTGAATTTAGGCTTCATGATTCTGCAGTTTCCGCACCATGTAGCACCATATTGTACAACTACTTTTTCGTTATCGCTTACTATATTTTGAAGGGTATCTTCTGTTAATTCTGTATACATAAGTTTATTTTTTAGAATAAAAAATAAACAATGTAGCAATCTAATAATTTACCAATCTAACAATAAGAAAATCACTTTTAAAATTGTTAAACTGTTAAATTGCTACATTGTTATATTAAAAATTAAGGTATTAATTTTTTGCTAAATACTCAGCAGTAGAAGTTCTGTCCGCTTTCATAGCTTCTTTACCTTCTTCCCAGTTTGCAGGGCAAACTTCACCATGCTTTTGTACGTGAGTATAAGCGTCGATTAGTCTTAAATATTCTTTTACGTTTCTTCCTAGAGGCATATCGTTTACAGACTCATGGAAGATTTTTCCAGTTTCGTCGATCAAATACGTTGCTCTGTACGTTACGTTAGAACCAGTGAAAACTTCTTCACCTTCTTCATTGTATTCGAAATCCTGATCTACAATTCCTAAAAGGTTAGCCAATTGTCTGTGTGTATCAGCTAAAAGTGGGTAAGTAACCCCTTCAATACCTCCGTTATCTTTTGAAACGTTCAACCACGCAAAGTGTACTTCATTGGTATCGCAAGAAGCACCGATTACTTTAGTGTTTCTTTTCTCGAATTCACCCAAAGCCTCCTGGAAAGCGTGAAGCTCAGTAGGACATACGAAAGTGAAATCTTTTGGATACCAGAACAAAATAACTTTTTGTTGGTTTGCTGTTGCTTCTTCAAAGATGTTGATTCTTAAATCGTCACCCATTTCAGACATTGCGTCTACCGTTACATTCGGGAATTTTTTTCCTACTAAAGACATAATTTTCTCGTTTTTATATTTAAATTTTCTGGTACAAATATAAAAACATTTCATCTATCGAACAAATCAATATTGATAAATAAAATCTATAATTGTTTTTGATGTAAAATAGAATAAAATGTCCTTAAAATCGTGTTTTTCATTATATTAATTAATGAATTTTCTTTTCTGATTTAAGTTTATATCTATGATATTCAAAAAGAAAACCTAAGCGTTAACTTAGGTTTTAATTTAATATTTTTAAAATGAATTAATTAATATCTGTATTGGGAACTGTGGCACAGCTTCCATTTGAATTGCCACATTCGCTGCTGATAGAATCTATAGCACCCTGAAGAGTGTCTGATACAATGGTTACTGTTTTTCCGTTACCACAGAAACAAGCATATCTTGTTCCTCCTTGAAATACTTTTAATTCTTTTCTCGTTAACTTCTTTAAGTTTTTCATAATGTAGATAGTTTTAATTAATTCTAAATTTAGTGATTAAAATTTATTTAACAATAATTTTATGCATAAAAAAGACTGTCTTTTTAGGACAGTCTTTAAATAATGTATCTTAATATCCGAATATTTCGGTTAAGTTGAGTTTTTTTACTTCTCCAAGCTTCTGCATATCGGCTTCTTGTACCTTATCTTGTGATGCTACAAGACAATATGTGAAATTTTTACCTTTCATCTCTTTATCATGGAAACTGTTGATGTCTGCAAACGTTAATTTCGGAGCCTGCTCGTAGGTGTTTTTTCTGATATCAAAATTATTTCCAAGCTTTTGAGCTTTCAGATAAGAGAAAATAATTCCGTCCTGAGTAATTCTTTCCGCAGCAATTGATTTCTTTAAACCACTTTTTGCCGTTTCGAAAAGTTGCTCAGATTTTGGAAGATTGGTTAAAAGCTCGTTCATTGCCGTTGTAGACTCACTGAATTTATCTGCCTGAGTTCCTACATACGCCATAATCATATCTTTATCATCTTTTTTTGAAGGTAAAGAGAAATAGGAATACGTAGAATAAGCCAATGCCTTAGATTCTCTAATCGTCTGGAATACAATAGATCCCATGCCACCGCCGAAATAATTATTAAATAAACTTACCGTCGGAGTGATCGCAGCATTGTACTGATCTGCATTTCTGATCCAGAAAATTTCAGCCTGAACCATATCGTAATGCGCAAACAAAACCTTGTTCTTATCCGTCGGAACTTGTGCGAAAGTTTTAGACTTCGGCATTTCTTTCAACGAGTTGGATACTTTATGAATCGGCGTTAAAGAAGCCGTAACTTCATTTCCGGATTTTGGACCGTAATAAAGTACTTTATGCTTAAAATTAAATAAATCATGAAGTACATTAATTAAATCTTCTGCTTTCAACGCGTCTAATTCAGCATCGCTTAACACATTATTAAACGGATTCTGAGCACCATACTGAGCATAGCTTCTTAAGCCATTCATTATAGTTGATTTATTCTGCTTAGCATTTGTTCTTGATTTTTTCAATCTTGCTTTGTAAGAATCTAAAGCTTCTTGATCCGGCTGACAGTTTTTAATTAAATCTTCAAATAATGCGGCTGTTTTATCGAAATTTTCATTTAAACCTTCTAAAGTTACATACGTTTCTTCGTTTCCGGCACTTACATTAAAGCTTGAAGCCAATTTGTAAAATTCTTTACTGATGTCTTCTGAAGATTTATTTTTTGTTCCTAGATATTCTAAATATTCCGCAGCTAAAGGAAGAATTTTATTATTCCATTTTCCAGAATCGAAATGATAATATAATCTGAATAGCGCATTATCTGTATTTTTTACAGAAAGTACATCTACACCGGATAATTTATTTTTAGCAATATCTTTATCAAAATTCAGCCAAACCGGAGAAATTGTAGCTTCCGGCATTGCTTCCACTTTTTTTAGGAAAGTCGACTGATCGTCTCTGTTCACAGAAACCGGCGTAATCGTTGGTTTATCAACCTTTGCAATGTTTTTATCTTCACCTTTTCTCTTGTAAACCGCTACATAATTATTATCCTTAAGATATTTTGTAGCGAAATCCATGATGTCTTTTTTAGTTAGTTTTGAGATTTCCTCAATATATTCCAGCTGAGTTTTGTGATCTACTTCAGACGTAAACTCATCCATCAAAGATTCTGCTCTCGAAGTATATTTTTCATACTTCTGAATTACATTTTTCTTCTCGTTGTTTACAATCGACTGAATAAGATCATCAGAAAATTCACCTTTTCTTAATTTATCAATTTCCTGAAGCAATAAAGTTTTTACTTCATCCAAAGATTGTCCTTCCGTAGGATTTCCCTGCAATAAAAGAACCGAATAATCCTTCAAAACATAAGGAAAAGCATAGGCTCCCAATAATTTTTGCTTCTTAACAAGATCAAGATCAATTAAACCAGCTTGTCCGTTCGTTAGCATACTTCCCACAAAATTCAGCAATCTTGCATCTTTTGTTGTAGCTCCCGGAAATCTGAATCCAAGCATTATATTATCCGGATTCGGGCCAAAAACTTCTCTTGTAACAGGCGATGTAATTGCACTTTCCTGACCAACTTTATATTCAGGAACGGCCTTGTTTTTCATGTAAGAGAAAGACTTGTCGATTTTTGCAATCATCTCATCAGGATTGAAGTCTCCCGACATGATAATTCCCATATTGTTGGGAACATAATAGTTATTGAAATATTCTCTGATCGCTTTTAGAGAAGGGTTTTTCAAATGTTCAATCGTTCCGATCGTGGTTTGTTTTCCGTAATTATTATTTGGGAAAATCGCTTCAAACATCGATTCGATTACTTTTCTTCTGTCATCATCCAAACCTCTGTTTTTTTCTTCATAAACAGCTTCTAATTCGGTATGGAAAAGCCTTAAAATAGGTTGTCTGAAACGTTCTGCCTGAACGGTTAGAAATTTATCCGTTGCATTCGCAGGAATGTCTTCTGTATACACCGTCTGTTCGAAAGAAGTAAATGCATTCGTACCATCCGCGCCCATTCCTGTCAACATTTTGTCATACTCATTGGCGATGGCATATTTTGCAGCTTCTCCTGAAACTTTATCAATTTCCTTATAAATCTCTTTTCTCTTCGCTTCGTCTTTTGTAGAGTTGTACTTCTCGTAAAGACCATCGATTTTATCTAAAAGAGGTTTTTCTTTAGCCCAGTCTTTAGAACCAAATTTATCAGTTCCCTTAAAAAGCATGTGTTCAAGATAATGCGCCAAACCGGTGTGATCTGACGGATCGGTCTTGCTTCCTGCTTTTGTCGCAATAAAAGTCTGAATTCTAGGTTCTTTTTTTGTCGGACTTAAAATAACCGTTAAACCATTTTTCAGGATATAATATCTCGCTGAAGTAGGGTCGTTGGTTACGTATTTATAAGTATAACCGTTAGATTGTGCTTCTTTCCACTGGAAGTCCTGCCCGTAAGCATACCCGCAATAGCTTGCTGCAGCGATGCTTGTGGCAATGGTGAGTTTCTTTAAAAAGTTCATTGTTTAATTACTGTTGAGTTTTAATTATTGTTTAGTTAAATTTATCCAACAACTCTTTAATTCTTCTCATCGCTTCTCTCAATTCCTCTTCTGAAGCGGCATAAGAGAATCTGATACATTCCGGGCTACCAAAAGAAACACCACCTACGCAACCAACGTGAGCGTGCTCTAGAAGGAACATGGCGAAATCATCAGAATCTTTAATTTCAACTCCATCCAACGTTTTTCCGATGTAATGAGAAATATCCGGGAAGAAATAGAACGCTGCTTTTGGTAAAAGAACTTTAAATCCTGGGATTTCTTTCATCAAATCATACACAAGATCTCTTCTTACTTTGAAAGCATCAATCATGTATTTATACTCTGAAGGATCTGTATTTAAGGCTACGATAGAAGCTCTTTGAGCAACGGTATTGGCACCGCTCGTCATTTGTCCCTGAACTTTTTCACAAGCTTTTGCCAACCATTCCGGGCACGCAGAATATCCGATTCTCCAGCCTGTCATCGCAAATGCTTTAGACATTCCGTTGATTACAGCGGTTTGTTCATACACTTCCGGAAACTGTGCAATAGAAGTCGTTTTTGTCTCGTAATTGATATATTCGTAGATCTCGTCTGAGATAATAGTAACGTGAGGATATTTAGCAACAACTTTAGCGATCGATTTTAATTCGTCATAGGTATAATAACCACCAGAAGGGTTACATGGAGAACTGAAAAGGATTGCCTTAGTTTTATCAGTAATCACTTCTTCCAGTTGCTCTGCCGTTACTTTAAAATCTGTAACATAAGAAGTTGGAAGCATGACAGAATTTCCACCCATCATTTTCACCATTTCGTCATAGCTTACCCAATAAGGATTTGGAAGAATAACTTCGTCACCGTCATTCACAAGCGCTGCCAAAACATTAATAATAGACTGTTTAGCCCCGTTCGCAACACAAATTTGAGATGGCTTGTACTCTAAGTTATTGTCTCTTTTCAATTTATTTGAAATCGCTTCGCGAAGTTCTAAAAATCCGGGAACAGGAGAGTAGTGACTGTAGTTTTCGTTAATGGCATCAAAAGCAGCCTGTTTAATATTATCAGGAACATCGAAATCTGGCTCACCCAATGTTAAACTGATCACATTGATGCCTTTAGCTTTCATTTCTCTTGCTTTGTTAGACATTACGAAGGTTTGTGAGTAACCCAATCTATTTACTCTGTCTGAAAGTTTATTCATTATATATCTACTTTTTTTGCTTTTCGAACAAATATATGATAAAAACGTCAATTTTAGTATAATATTGGGTATTATTCGGGGTTGTTCAGGAAAATTCTTATTCCTATTTTTGAAAAACAACTAATAATTATTAACATCCGATGTATAAACTACTATTTTTACTTTTTGCGTCATTTTTTTCAGCTCAGAATTATCGTTTTTTGTACGAATACAAAATGAAACCTGACGTCAATAAAAAAGATTCTCTAATCATAGACTATATGAATTTAGACACCAACGGGAAAAAATCTTTTTTCTATAATGTGGTAAAATATGAGCGGGATTCTACTTATAGAAAAGATCAAAATTATGGTCAATTGCTCACTTCAAAAAAGTATGATAGAAATTTAGGCTATCTTATCGAGAAAGATTATGCTAAAAAAGCAATGAAGTTTTATGATAAATATAAAAGTGTTCAGTTGATTATTCCTGATTCTGAAATACCAAAATGGAAAATAGAAAATGAATTCACCACAATTAATACTTTAAAATGTCAAAAAGCCACAACCTTTTATAAAGGAAGAAATTGGGAAGCGTGGTTTAGCAAAGAGTACCCAATTAGTGACGGGCCTTACAAATTTACAGGTCTTCCCGGATTGATTGTTAAAATGAAAGACGCAGATGCTGATCATGAATTTAATTTAATTCAAATCAAAAAAGTAAAGAATATTTTCACTTTGGTTCCTAAAAATGGTAAATCGATTACCTCAAGTGAATATGTGAAATATCTGAAGAATGATTCCGGAAATATCAATGATAATATTGAAGCAATGAATATAAATTCTAAAAATGGAACGATGGGAGTTCATTTGAAAGACGGATATATTTCTACATTAGACCTAAATGAATTAAAAAAATCAAAAGATTTTGATGCTGCGGTGGCAAAAAAACTCCAGAGGACAAACAATCCTATTGAGAAGGAGATTGAATAAATTACAAGGCTGTCTTCGGGCAGTCTTTTTTATTTACGGATTTACAGTTTGAATAACGCTAATAAAAACTTATTTTTGCGTTTTATAATAATTCAGATGTCTACAACGTTACTACTAAAATACTTTCCCGATCTTACAGAGAAACAGATTGAGCAATTTGCAAAGCTGGAAACTTTATATAATGAATGGAATGAAAAAATTAATGTGATTTCCAGAAAAGATATGGAATCTCTGTACGAAAAGCATATTCTGCATTCATTAGGGATTGCAAAAGTGATGGAATTTGCACCGGGAACAAAGGTTTTAGACATTGGAACGGGCGGCGGATTTCCGGGAATTCCTTTGGCTATTTTATTTCCTGAAGCTCAATTTACTTTAATTGATTCTATTGGAAAGAAAATTACAGTCGTAAATGCAGTAGCTGAAGGTGTGGGATTAACCAACGTAACAGCGATTCACGGAAGAGCGGAAAAATTAAAGGAAAAATTCCATTTTGTAGTAAGTCGTGCCGTTACGCAAATGCCTGAATTTTTGAGATGGTTGAAGGGAAAGTTTGAAAAAGAACAAATTAATCCAAAACATAACGGTATTTTGTACTTAAAAGGTGGTGATTTGGCTGAAGAACTTGCCGGATTAAAATGTGAAATTTTTAATCTAAAAAGTTATTTTGATGAAGAATTTTACGATACTAAAAAAGTAGTTTATTTATCAAAAGGTAATTTTAATTCTTAATTTAACATAAATAAGGAATAATTTTTGCTAAAAGTAATTATCAAAGATTTAAAGTGTTTATATTATGAAAAAGTTTCTCAATATTGGTTTTTCTACTGTAATTTTAGGGGTAATTTTTATCTCGTGTAATGATGATGACGAAAATTATCAAACCATTAAAGCGGTAGAAAAAATAAAAATAGACAGTGTAAATATCACTCAGGATACGATGCAGGTACTTGGTGTGCAGGCTATAAAAACATTTTCGACATATACATCTATGTGTGAAGGATTTTATGGATATGATTATGTAAGCGGTGAAAATTTAACAAGAACGGTAACTTCTTATAAATATATTACAGACGGAGTTTGCAGCACAACTAATCATGCTGCGTCTGGACAAATTAATTTCAGTCCGCAGGAAGCAGGAACTTACACCTTTAAATTTTGGACTGGCGGAGATACATGGCTTACAAAAACAATTATTGTTAAACCTTAATGAGATTAAAATTTTTAGCGTTTTTACTTATTTCAGCTCAAGTTTTTTGTCAAAAAATTCCTTGGAATGAAAATCAAAAATTAGTTTGGGATAATTTTAAAAGTACGGTTAATCGTCGTGGTGGAGCAGATGTAGTTGCCTATACCAATTGCGGAATTCAATATGAAGTTGTCAAGTCTTCTGATCTGAAAGTGCCTGTGAAATTGACGATTCAAGCTGTTTTTAACGAAGAAAAATCTTGGAAAGATGCAAAACGTATTACAGATTATGTTTTGGTTCATGAGCAGAAGCACTTTGATATTGCTGAAGTTTTTGCCAGAAAACTGAGAAAGCAAGTTTCAGAAAGAGTGAGAACTTCTGGAGAATTCAATAAATATTTTCAGGCAATTTATCTCAAAACGTTAAAAGATTACCAAAATTTTCAGATCAATTACGATAAAGAAACCCAACACGGTGTAAATAAAGAAAAACAAGCACAATACAACCAAATTATTTCAGACGAATTAGAAAATTTAAACAGCTTTAAAACCTCTTGAAATTCCTCAATAAAATCATTCATGAGCTTCTCTCTCAAAACACAGATCTTTCTGCGTTCAACATTGTCTTACCCGGAAAAAGACCGATTGTTTTCATTCGAGAGATCTTAGAAAAAAATAATTATTCAGGGTTTTTACCTAATTTTTTCACCATTGAAGAACTGATTGATAAAATTGCAGATAAACAGCCTATTCAGGGGATTTCTTTATGGCTTTTCGCTTTTGATGTTTATAAAAGTCTGAATCTTATTCCCAATGATGACTTTGCCGATTTTCTAAAATGGTTTCCTACTTTACAAAAAGATTGGGATGATATTTTAAAATTTTCCGACAGCGACCAGGCGGTTCTTCAATATATGTTTGATGAAGAGCGTATTAAAGAGTGGGCGCAGGATTTGGGGGAAGATGATGATGTGCCGAGAAAAAAGTTTCTTAATTTCTGGCAGAATATGAATATTTTTCTTCCTTCGCTGAAGCAAAAACTGAACGAAAGAAATTGGGCAACTTCAGGAATGATTCACGAAACGGCAAAGGCAAGAATTGATGGTTTTGCTAAAAATACTTCTGAACAATTTGTTTTCTGTGGCTTTAATGCTTTTACACCTGTTGAGGAAAAGTTAGTGAGAAGTCTTTTGCAATATAATAAAGGTCAATGCTTTTTTCAGGCAGACCGTTATTATTTTGATGATGAAAGGCAAGAAGCTGGTAAGTTTTTAAGAAACCATAAAATGTGGAAAGAATTTACGGATACACGTGAATTTAACTGGATTGAAGATGATTTCAATCAACCTAAAAATATAAAAATATATGAAGTTTCCGGAAATATTACCCAAACGAAAATTTTACCGGAAATCTTTAAACAAATAGAAAATAAAACTTTTTCGAATACAGCATTGGTTTTGCTCGATGAGAATTTGCTTCCCGCAAGTCTCGATGTAATGCATACCGTTGAAAATTTGAATATTACAATGGGTTTTCCATTGAAAAACCTTTCTTTTTCAAATGCTGTAAAACAATTGTTCTATCTTCAGAAACAATTAGAGAAAAATAGATCTTCTTATTATTACCGAGATCTGTTTCCTATTTTGGAAGAACTTCCGAAATCAGCTGAAGATGAATTGATTATCAATGATTTTAAAACAAAAATTGAAGAAAGAAATATCGTTTATATTTCAAGAAAACTTCTTCAGGAATTGTTGGGAAAATTGTCTTATTATGATTTGTTACAAAAAGCGATTTCTACAAGTGAATATTTAGACTTATTGATAGCTTTTTGTCAGAAAATCAAATGGTTGGAGATTGATGATATTCAGTACGAAAACGTTTCACATTTTGAAAATGCTTTTAGAATTATTAAAAATCAGCTTTCGCCTTATCGTTTTGAAATAAAAATGGAAACGCTGGAAATTCTGATCAATCAGCATATTAATTCTGAAAGTATTGATTTTCAAGGGGAACCCTTGAGAGGTTTACAAATCATGGGATTGCTGGAAACGCGTCTTCTAAATTTTGAAAATGTAATTTTACTTTCTGTAAATGAAGGTAAATTACCGCTCGGAAATTCGCAGAACACGTATATTCCTTTTGACATTCGTCGATTTTTTGACCTTCATACGTTTTTGGAAAACGACAGTATTTATGCCTACCATTTTTATCGATTGATTCAGGATGCGAAGAATGTTCATCTTTTATTTAATGCGTTAAGCTCCGGAGTAAATACGGGTGAAAAAAGTAGATTTATTACCCAAATAGAAATGGAAAGTTCTCATGAGATCGAACATTTGATCATTGAAAATTCTTCCGAGCCAATTATCACACAACCGATCGAAATTTCCAAGACAAATATTGTTCTTGAACGATTGACAAAATGGAAAGAAAAAGTGTCGGCCTCACACCTTACAAGCTACCTTTATAATCCGATTGATTTTTATCTCTCAAAAATCTTAAAGACTTCTGAAACAGATGAAATTGAAGAGGAATTATCTGTAAGAAATTATGGAAATCTTGTTCATTATTCACTTCAAGAAATATATGAAGAAATAAAAGGTAAGGTATTAAAAGAAAGTGATTTACAAAATTCAATTAAAGCAATCAATAAATACATTGATATTGCTATAGAAAAGCTGAAACATCAGCCTGAATTCTATGAAAAAGGAATGAATTTTATTCATAAAGCCATCGCAAAAAAGGTTATTGAAAACATTCTTAATCATGACCTCGAACTGGTGAAAAGCGGAAACAAATTAGAGATCATTGATATTGAAAGAAAGTTTGAAAATGTAGATTTTTATCTGGATGAATCTACAAAAGATAAAGTTTCGTTTTTAGGATATATTGACAGAATTGATAAATTGAACGGAACCGTACGAATCATTGATTATAAAACGGCAAAAATTAAAAATCTTATCGTAAAAATTGATGCTGAAAATGAAGCGGAATATTTCCATAACAGCGATCGGAAACAGGCTTTGCAGTTGTGTATTTATCAGTATGTGATTCAAAGTTTACCAGAATTTTGGGGATTGCCGGTAGAAACAGGAATCTGGAGTTTTGCAGAAGCGAGAAAAGGCGTTGTATCATTACAATTTGAAAAAGGAACGATTGACAATGCCATGGAATCTGTTAAAAGTTTAATTCTGGAAATTTTAAACCCTGATATCAATTTCATAGAAAAAATTAAATCTTTTTCAAACTAAAAAAAAGCCTGATCAATATGACCAGACTTTTTTCTATATAAATATTTTCGTTTTAAAATTAAAAAGCGTTAATGCCTGTAATATCCATTCCTGTGATTAATAAGTGTACATCGTGCGTTCCTTCGTAAGTGATTACAGATTCTAGATTGGCCGCGTGGCGCATCATCGGGAATTCTCCCATAATGCCCATTCCTCCAAGGATCTGGCGTGATTCTCTTGCGATATCAATGGCCATTTTTACGTTATTTCTTTTAGCCATAGAAATTTGTGCAGGCGTTGCGGTATGAGCATTTTTAAGATTTCCTAATTGTAAGCAAAGGAGCTGAGCTTTAGTGATTTCCGTTAAAAATTCTGCTAATTTTTTCTGTTGCAACTGATAAGAACCGATTGGTTTGCCGAACTGTTTTCTTTCTTTAGAATACTGAACAGCAGTGCAATAGCAATCAATCGCTGCTCCGATTACACCCCATGAAATTCCGTATCGTGCTGAATTTAAACAAGATAATGGTCCTTTTAATCCTGTAACGCCCGGAAGAAGATTTTCTTTAGGAACTTTTACATCATTAAATACCAATTCTCCTGTTTTCGAAGCTCTTAAGCTCCATTTATTATGCGTCTCAGGAGTTGTAAAGCCCTCCATACCTCTTTCAACGATCAATCCCTGAACTTTTCCTTCTTCATTTTTAGCCCAAACCACAGCGATATGGCAAAGTGGTGAATTGGTGATCCACATTTTAGCACCATTTAAAAGATAATGGTCGCCCATATCTTTAAAATAAGTTTCCATAGATCCCGGATCTGAACCGTGATTAGGCTCTGTTAACCCAAAAGACCCGATCATTTCACCGGAAGCTAATTGTGGTAAATATTTTTTCTTCTGTTCTTCCGAACCGAACTCGTTAATAGGAAACATCACCAAAGAACTTTGCACGGAAGCGGCAGAACGTACGGCAGAATCGCCTCTTTCCAGCTCCTGCATAATCAAACCATAAGAGATTTGATCCAGCCCTGAACCTCCATACTCAACCGGAATATAAGGACCAAGCGCTCCAGCTTTCCCCAATTCTCTCATTAAATTAGGAATATCTGTATGATCTTGTGCGGCCTGATCGATCTTCGGCATTACAAAACTTTCTACCCATTCTCTGATCGATTGGCGGATAAGCTTGTGTTCTTCGGTAAGTAAAGCATCAATTCCGTAATAATCGGGGATGCTTGTAAGAGGATAATATGACATGATTTTTTGATTTGACTAAAAGTAATACTTTTCGCGATGTTTGCGAAATTTTTTTTTAAATGCTTTTATCGATTGAAAATCAGAATGTTTTAAGCTTGTTATTCAAATATAAACAGTTAAGCCTCTTCTTCGTCATTCGAAATAGGATATTGACTGGTGGAATTATGAACTTTATTTTTAAACTTATACAAATAAGGCGCTTTGTTGGCGGAACCATCATAAAGTTTTTCCAGTCGGTCTAAAATATTTAAACTTAAAATTTTTCGCTGAAAATTGTTTCTTCTGAATTTTTGTCCTAAAATGGTTTCATACAAACATTGAAGATCTTTCATGGTGAACTTTTCAGGAAGAAGATTACTCGCGGCAACCTCCGTATTGATGTTCATTCTGAGATATTCCAGCCCATCTCTTATAATTCTGTCGTGATCGAAAGCCATCTGAGGAAGATTATCAACTTCAAACCACTCACAGGTCTCATTGAAGTTGTCCGGAAAAGTATTGGTAAGGGAAAAATCGATCAAGCTGCAATAGCCCACGGTAATAAATCTCTGGAAAATCCAGTGATCTTTAGGAACTTCAATTCCTTTGTTGTTTAATAATATTTGATGAACATTATTCTCGGTTCTGTCGATTCTGCCGAATGTATGAAACTGTTTTAAGAAAATATCTTTCAAATGTGTTCTTTCATATAAAACGCGTTCGGCAGCTTCTCTTAAATCTTCATCATTAAAGACAAAACCTCCGGGAAGTGACCATAAATTAAGATCATGATACTTCAGCAGCAAAACCTTCAAAATATTGTCATGAAAACCAAATATGGTGCAGTCTACAGACACATGTGCTACAAAGTCTTTTGTATCAATAAGTTCCTGAAGGGTTTCTTTGTTTTTTTCGTTCTTGATTTTCATGGCAGTAAAAATAAAATTATTTTCTAAATATTTTTCTTAACAGTGTTAAAATATATCAAACTGATTGTAAAAAGCAGAATGACAGCGAATAAGATGTATAGTGAATAGTAGTCTAAAAGCCCTTTTCCGAACAAAATAGACATGATGATGGAACTAACCGAGCTTCCCAACGACGAGAAAATGACAATTAATGAAGTAAAAAGATTAATTTTTTCTTTATCGACCAATGCAATCATTTTGGAATTAACTACCGGGTAGAGTGGTGATAAAAATAACCCAATCACAGGAAATAAAAACAATAAGACTCCCGAATCTTTTGAGTGTAAAAACTGTATTCCTAAAATGACCCCTAAAACAATAACGATCAGTACCAAAGAGGTTTTGTAATATCTTGATAATGAAAATTTATGAATGATATTGGCGGTAATTGTTCTTCCGGTATAGGAAAATAAGGCTAAAAATGAAGTGGCCTGAAGTGCAAAAAATGAATTAACCTTTAAATGATTTTTATAAAAGGAAGGCAGCCATGAATTGAAGCTTTGCTCTACAAAAACAATACAGAATATAACCCCTAAAAATAATAAAACGGTTTTGTTAACGACTTTTAAAAGGTCTGAAATGATTCCTTTATTTTCCGTTTTTTGAGGTTCTGAGATCTGTAATCTTGAAAATAAAATAATGGTAATGAATGAAATAACTGAAATTCCTAAAAAGCCAAATTTCCAGTATTCTGAATATTCGCTGGAGATGAGCCAACCAAACCCTGTATTGACCACAAAAATCCCGATCATAAAGGAAGCTTCCACATTATTCATCGTTTTTGCTAAAGATTTTTCCTCTGAAATATTGTTACGAATAATTCCGAAAACACAAATCTTTCCCAAAGCAAAACATGTCCCGATAATGGCAAACCATAATTTGTAAAACCAAAAAACTTCAACAAAAGGTAAAATGCAGGAGCAAATCCCAACAATTGTTAATGCCAAAATCAATGATTTTTTTGTTCCGGTTTTACTGATAAAATTCACTGCAAAAAGTGAAATAAATGCAATTGGAAGATCTTTAAAAGATTCTAAAAAACCCAACTTTTCATAGGTGATTTTTGCCTCCGAAAGTTGAAGAATGATAATGCCCATGCAGTTTAGCACCATCGAAAAAATCAAGAAGGTTAACTTAAGCGGAAGGGATATTTTGGTGAGCTTGCTCGTCATTTTGGGGAAATATTTTATTGAATTTTTACGATTTTTAATGAATTATGACAACAAATTTATGCCTTTAAACCCCCAAAAATAAACGAAAAAGTAAAATATTTATTAATATAATGTTAATTATTTGAAAAAAAATATATTTTTATTGTCTCAATTTGAGAATTAAAAAACTAACTGTATATGAATGTAAGAATATCTAGAAGTTTAGGGCTTGTTGCTGTGCTCTATTTTACAGCCAATTTTAATGCCCAGAAAACTGCCAACGACACGCTTCCAAAAGAGCAAAAAATTGAGGAAGTTGTAATGATTGGTTACGGTACCCAAAAGAAGAGTAATGTAACGGGAGCAATTTCCAGCATCAAGGCTAGTGATATTGAAAATGCTCCGGTAGCAGGTAGACCAGAGCAGGTTCTTCAGGGAAGGGCAGCGGGTGTATCCGTAGTATCCAACTCTGGGCAGCCGGGTGCTGAACCTACTGTACGTGTTCGTGGTATTACCAGTTTTGGTGCCGGAAGTAATAATCCGCTTTGGGTAGTAGACGGTATTGTGGTAGATAACATCGGATGGTTGAACCAATCTGACATCGAAGGAATGGAAATTCTGAAAGATGGTGCTTCTGCTGCTATTTATGGGGTTTCTGCTGCAAAAGGAGTAATCTTGATCACTACTAAAAAAGGAGCTAAAGGAAGAATGAACCTTTCTTACAGCGGATTCTTCGGGGTAGGAAATGCTTCAAGAAAGCTTGATCTTCTGAATGCATCACAATATGCAACGATCATGAATGAAGCCAACGTAAATGACGGCCACGCTCCAACATTTGCAAATCCGAGTTCTTTGGGAACAGGAACAGACTGGCAAAAACAGATTTTCAACAGTGCCCAGAGACAGTCTCATGAATTCAGCATTAATGGGGGAAATGATAAATCTACATTCTATACTTCATTCGGATATTACGATCAGCAGGGTATCGTTTTAAGAGATATTTCAAATTATAAAAGAATTAATGCAAGATTTAATTCAACTCATAAGGTTTTCGACTTTTTAACGATTGGGCAAACTTTTGCTTACACACACGTAAAAGCACAGGGAATTAATGATAATAATGAATTTGGTGGGCCATTAAGTTCTGCTATCAACCTTGATCCGACAACTCCGCTTGTGGTGACAGATATCGCAAGCCAGCCGTTCCCGAGTGATTATACCAACAATGCGAACATTATTAGAGATCCCAACGGTAATCCTTACGGAATTTCTCACTGGGTAAGTAAAGAGATGAGCAATCCTTTGGCTTTCCAGGAAACACAGAGAGGAAGATACAGATGGTCGGATGATATTGTAGCAAATGTTTTTGGAGATTTAAAAATCAATAAACATTTAAGCTTTAAATCGAGTGTAAACGGAAAATTGTCTTACTGGGGAAATCAGGCATTTACTCCTCAATCTTATTTAAGTTCTGCTAATTCAAACAATACAAATAGCTTATTCCGAGAAATTCAGAAAAAATTTGAATGGAATACAGAAAATACACTTACCTATCAGAATAGATTTGATAAACATAATTTAAGTGTTTTATTAGGTCAGGGATATTACGAATACAACATTTCTTACGGACAGAATACAACGTACAAAAATCTTCCTACCAACGACTGGAGGGAAGCTTCTTTCAACTTTGATATTGCAGCATCTGATAAATCTTCAAACGCTTGGGACGGAAAAGAGACGCACAAAGCTTCTTATTTTGCGAGAGTTGTATATGATTATGATAACAGATACCTTTTTACAGGTACAGTGCGTAGAGATGGTTCTTCAAAGTTTGGTAAAAACAATCACTGGGGAAATTTCCCGGCAATGTCCTTGGGTTGGAATGTGTCTAATGAAAGCTTCTGGCCAGAAAATAATGTTGTAAACAGTTTTAAATTAAGAGGAGGATACGGGGTTTTAGGAAATGATGCGATTGCTGATTTTCAATATGCCAACTTCTTAGTTTCAGGAAGTAATTATACTTTCGGAGACAATATTATCCGTGTAGGTTATGCGCCAAGTACATTAGAAAATCCGGATTTGAAATGGGAAAGAACTTCTCAGTTTAACATTGCAGCAGACCTTAAGATCTTTAAAAATTTTGACTTAAGCGTAGATGTTTACAGAAAGAAAAGTACAGATATCTTAAGACAAGTGGAAGTTCCTGGATATTTAGGGTTAATAAATAATCCGTGGAGAAATATCGGGGATATGAACAATGATGGTATCGAAGTAAGCCTTGGATATAAAAAGAATTGGGGCGATTTTGGCTTGTCAGCGAATGGTAATTTCGGCTATTTAAAGAACGAAATTACACGTCTTGAAGGAGGAAAAGAGTATGTAAACTTTGCTTCTTTCCAAACTTTAGGTACAGTTTCTAGATTACAGGTTGGCCAGTCTTACGGTTCTTTCTATGGTTTCCAAAATTTAGGTGTTTTCCAAAATCAAGCGGAAATTGATGCATACAAAAATTCAAACGGAGCTTTAATTCAACCAAATGCTAAGCCTGGAGATTTCAAAAGATTAGATGCAAACGGAGATGGTAAAATTGATGAGAACGATTATATCAATCTTGGTAATTCTGTACCGAAGTATACTTTTGGTTTCACATTAAACATGAACTATAAGAATTTTGATTTGATGGTATTTGCTCAAGGACAGGCTGGAAACAAGATTTTCCAAGGTCTGAGAAGACTTGATATTCCGGAAGCTAACTATCAAACAGCAATTCTTGATCGTTGGACAGGTGAAGGTAGTACGAATACAATGGCGAGAGTAACAAAAGACGACCCAAATCAAAACTACACCAGAATGTCTGATTATTATCTTCAAAAAGGTGATTATCTGAGAATTAAACTCGTTCAGATTGGTTATACGCTTTCTAAAGATGTGGCAAAAACTATCGGAGCTTCGAAAATCAGATTTTATGTAACGGGAGAAAATCTGTTCACTTTCACAAAATACACAGGTTATGATCCGGAAATTGCAGGAGCAGATACTTTTGGTATAGACAGAGCTTTCTATCCGCAGGCAAGAACTTTCCTTTTTGGTGCTAACGTTCAATTTTAATTAAAAGAAAAATGAAAAATAAAAGATTCATATATAAAAGTGTTGCTGTTTTAATGCTTGCCGGAGTTGGTTTCGGAGCAATATCTTGTAATGACAGTAATCTCGAAGATGTAAAAAATACAGGAACCTTTGATTCCAACAATTATTTCCAAAATGAAGAGCAGTCTTACTCTGGTTTGGTTGCTACTTATGATATGCTGAGAAAATATTCAGGAGGATTTGAAAATATGGTAACATTTTTCAATGGCGCTTCAGATGATTTTTATTCAGGAGGAGGAAATTCTTCAGACGGCGCTGGTATTCAGGGCTTTTCAAATTATTCAATAAATCCTGTTATCATGCCTGCGAGCTATTGGAAGGATTATTATCAGGGAATTGCTAAAGCCAATTTATTATTAGACAGAATTCCTGCTGCCAATATGAATGATCAGACAAGAAACAGATTCATTGCAGAAGCAAAAGTATTGAGATCATTATATTATTTTGAATTGCTACGAACGTTCAAAAATATTCCTTTGATTCTAAAGCCTATTTTAGTTTCGGATGATTATTATAACATTCCTCAGGCAAAACCAGAAGATGTTTATACTCAGATCGAAGGTGATATTTTAGCTTCGATCAATGATCTTCCAGCAACTATCAATTCTGCGAATAAAGGTGAAATTGGAAGAATTACCCAAGGTTCAGCACGTGCTATTTTAGGTAAAATTTATTTATATGATAAAAAATACAGTCAGGCTGCAGACCAGTTTCAGATGGTGAACGGTACTCCGGGAGGAACCAGCCAATACGGTTATCATTTATTAGATAAGTTTGAAGATTTGTGGAAGGTTGATACCAAATTCAGCACAGAATCTATTTTGGAAGTAATGCACACCAACGCAAGTAATGCAGACTGGGGCTTTTGGGGAACAGGAAAAGATGAAGGAAATTCTATTAACCAAATGGTCGCTATTATTTCTTATGGTAAAGTAACATTGCCAGATAATGCAGTAAATGATGCACCAAGTATCCATAAAGGATGGGGATTCAACCCTGTAACTAATGATTTATTTAATTTCATGCAGGGAGATCCCCGTTTGAATGCTACGATTTTCAATGCTAAAGCATTAGTGCAGGAAGGAAAAGTAACCTATTCTCCTGGATTTAGAGATACAGGATATTTCTTAAATAAATATTTACCAAGAACTACCGATGAGACTACTTTACCAGGAGCAGTAGAACTGAATTTCCGTCAGAATTATATAGCAATCAGATTAGCGGATACGTATTTAATGGAAGCAGAAGCATTGGGCGGTTCAGGAGCAAGAGCTCAGGCATTATTAGATGCAGTAAGAGCAAGAGTAGGATTGGCTTCGGTTCCGGTTTCTATGCAGGCAATTAAAGACGAAAGAAGAAGAGAGCTGGCAGGTGAAGGGCACAGATGGTTCGACTTGGTAAGATGGGGGGATGCTCCGGCAAAATTAGGTGCAAGAGGATTTACTGCAGGTAAAAATGAAATTTTACCAATTCCTTTTAATGAACTGACAAACACTGCCTTGAAACAAAATCCAAATTACTAATAATTAAAACTTAAACATGATAACTAAATATATTAACAAAGGCTTATTATTAAGTTCTGCAGTTCTTTTCCTAGCAAGTTGCTCTCCGGATAATCTTGAAGTTGAAGGAAACGGTCTTACTCAACCTGCTGTAGATGCTTCTTTTACTGTAACCAAAACAAGCGAAAACAGGTATCACTTAAAAGCCGTAAATGATAATTATGTAAACTTTATTAATTCTCAATGGAATATTGATTATGATGGGTTTAATAATGGAAAGAATGAATTAGATATTTTTTTGCCAGACGCAGGAACCTATGTTGTTCAGCGTAATACGGTAGGTATTGGTGGCCAGGTTGGTGGTACAGCAAGTCAGACTATTGTTGTGCCTACTTCAGATCCAGTTGCTGGAAATATTATTCAGGGAGGAAGATTTGATACTCCCGCTGAAGTGGCAAAATGGACAATACATCCTATTAGCCCGACGAAGGCACAATGGGTATTTAGTAATGACGGAAATGGCAATGGTTATGCCACTATTGTTGCTGCAGAAGGAAGTCAGCAAGCTTTTTATCAAGCGGTACATGTTGAAGCAGGACAAAAATACTCTATCGATATGGTAGCCTCTTCAGCAACAGCTTTAGAAGATGCATGGTTTGAAGTTTATATGTTAGACAGTGTGCCAGCGCCAGGAAGTGATGTAAGTGGTACGGTTTACAGAAACATTAATACTTGGGATGGTTGTGGTAAAGCGGCATTCGGAGGAAAAGTTTCAAGTGTAGGTTGTAATAGTGACAAAAATAAAGGTATTTATACTGCAACAACTACAGGAACAGTCTACTTATTTATTAAATGTGGAGGCAAAAAGGTAAGCAGCCTTAGCGTTGACAAAGTTGAACTAAGAAAAACTACTTAACCTTCACAAACAAAATGATATGATTTCACATTCATATAGTTTCGTACTTAGAAGTGCTGCACTTTGCGGTGTAGCGCTTCTTTCTTTTTTAAACTGCAGCAGCACCTCTTCAGATCTTGCCAATAATGATAATTCCGGAAACGGAAATTCTACAGGCGATCCGGTAAATGTTTGGCTTACAAAAGGAGACCAGTCGATAAAACTACAACAACAAAACACAGTTTATTTCTCATCAGCTATCAATAATTATTCAACTATTGAAATTGATCCTTCCCAGGTTTTCCAGACAATCGATGGTTTTGGATATACCTTAACGGGGGGAAGTGTAGAAGTAATCAACCAATTAAGTGCTGCCAAAAAACAGGAATTACTGAATGATCTTTTCAGCAGTTCAGGAATTGGGGTAAATTATTTAAGAATAAGCATCGGTGCTTCAGACTTGAACAGCGAAGTTTTCACTTATGATGATATTCCGGCAGGGCAAACAGATCCTATGCTTGCACAATTTAGTTTAACTAAAGATCAGGCTTTGATTCAAATGCTAAAGGATATTTTAGTAATTAATCCTAATATTAAAATTCTTGCCACCCCTTGGTCTGCGCCGGTTTGGATGAAAGACAACGGAAACAGTAAAGGAGGAAGTCTAAAACCTGAATATTACGGAGTATACGCTCAATATTTTGTAAAATATATTCAGGCGATGAAAGCACGAGGGATTAAAATTGATGCCGTTACGCCACAAAATGAGCCCTTACATCCCGGAAATAATCCAAGTATGTACATGACGGCAGGAAATCAGGCTACTTTTATTAAAAATAATTTAGGTCCCGCGTTTCAGGCAGCCAATATCACCGCTAAAATTATTGCTTACGATCACAATTGTGACGATCCGACGTATCCTTTGGCTATTTTAAATGATCCTGCGGCAAATCCTTATGTTGATGGATCAGCATTTCATTTATACGCGGGAGATATTTCGGCTTTGAGCACGGTTCACAATTTATTTCCATCTAAAAATGTATACTTTACAGAGCAGTGGACAAGCTCTACGGGAGGTTTTTCAGGAGATTTAGATTGGCATATAAAAAATGTCATCATCGGATCCATGAGAAACTGGAGCAAAACAGCACTAGAATGGAATGTTGCAAACAACGCATCCTTCGGACCTCATACGCCAGGCGGTTGTACACAGTGTAAAGGGGCAATTACGGTGAATGGAGCTTCTGATTACGAAAAAAATGTTGCTTATTATATTATTGCCCATGCTTCAAAATTTGTTCCTGCAAATTCTCAGAGAATTGCGTCTACACAAGGCGGAAATCTTTCAACCGTTGCTTTCAAAACTCCTGAAGGAAAAACGGTTTTAATCGTTCAGAATAGCAATACTACAGACAAATCATTTAATATTAAATACGATCAGAAAACAGCTCCAGTAACGATTTCAGGAAGCTCTACCGCAACCTACGTATTTTAAATTAAAGAGTCTTACATTAAATAATTTTATTAAAAATCTTTGTGATCTTATTTAAGTGAAACGCCTTTGCGAACTTAAAATTAACAGAGTATTTTAAAAAAAAACTTTGTGAACTTTGCGTTAAAATTAATTAGCTAAACAAATTATTAAAGTAAAAATGAAAAGAGTTTATTTCTTATTAGCAATTACAGCATTTGGGATGAATGCATTCGGACAAAAAACAATAGATCAGAAAGTTTCTGAACTATTGTCGAAAATGACGTTAGAAGAAAAAGTAGGGCAGTTGGTTCAATACAGTGGTTTTGAATATGCAACAGGTCCTAAAAATTCCAATTCTGCAAATGTTTTAAATGAAATAAAACAAGGTAAAGTCGGTTCCATGCTGAATGTAGCGGGAGCAGAGGAAACAAGAAAATTTCAGGAATTAGCTTTAAAATCTAGGCTGAGAATTCCTTTGTTGTTCGGTCAGGACGTGATTCATGGTTACAGAACAACATTTCCCGTGAATTTAGGTCAGGCTGCAAGTTGGGATTTAAAATTAATTGAAAAATCAGAAAGAATTGCAGCAACAGAAGCTTCAGCGTACGGAATTCACTGGACATTTGCACCGATGGTCGATGTTGCGAGAGATCCGAGATGGGGAAGAGTAATGGAAGGTTCTGGTGAAGATACGTATTTGGGCACGCAGATTGGCTTGGCAAGAATCAAAGGTTTTCAGGGAAAAGGTCTCGGAAATCTGGATGCAATTATGGCTTGTGCAAAACATTTCGCAGCATACGGAGCGGCTGTTGGCGGAAGAGATTACAATTCCGTCGATATGAGTTTAAGACAATTAAACGAAACGTATTTACCTCCTTTCAAAGCGGCTGCAGAAGCTGGAGTTGCGACTTTTATGAACTCTTTTAACGATATTAATGGGATTCCGGCGACGGCAAACCAATACATTTTAAGAGATTTATTAAAAGGAAAATGGAACTACCAGGGTTTTGTGGTTTCGGATTGGGGAAGTATCGGCGAAATGGTTCCTCACGGTTATGCCAAAGACAATAAAGAAGCGGCGGAAAGGGCCATCAATGCAGGAAGCGACATGGATATGGAAAGCCGTGCTTACATGGCTGAACTTCCAAAATTGGTTCAGGAAGGAAAGGTTGATCCCAAGTTTATTGATGATGCGGCAAGAAGAATTTTGGTTAAAAAATTTGAAATGGGATTATTCGATGATCCTTATAGATTTAGCAACGAAAAGAGACAGAAAGAGCAGTTAAACAATCAGGAAAACAGAAAATTCGGAAGAGAATTTGGTTCAAAATCTATTGTTTTGCTTAAAAATCAAAAGAATATCTTACCTCTTTCAAGATCGACGAAAACGGTTGCTTTAATTGGCCCTTTCGGAAAAGAAACTTCTGCCAATCACGGATTCTGGTCGATTGCATTTAAAGATGATAATCAAAGAATCATTACTCAATTTGACGGAATTAAAAATCAATTAGATAAAAACTCAACATTGTTGTACGCAAAAGGTGCAAATGTTGA
The DNA here is from genome assembly GCF_026540445.1 of Chryseobacterium sp. GM_Chr_2. NCBI lineage: Bacteria > Pseudomonadati > Bacteroidota > Flavobacteriia > Flavobacteriales > Weeksellaceae > Chryseobacterium > Chryseobacterium sp. GM_Chr_2. Next base: position 309,818 of record NZ_JALNUD010000003.1, on the reverse strand, counting down.
TGATCAGGATAAATCTATGTTTGCAGAAGCAGTGGAAACAGCTAAAAAAGCAGTCGTTGTGATCATGACTTTAGGCGAAGGTTCAGCAATAAGCGGTGAAGCGAAAAGCAGAAGCAATCTACATTTTACAGGTGTTCAGGAAGATTTATTGAAAGAAATTGCTAAGACAGGAAAACCGATTGTCTTAATGATCAATGCAGGCAGACCTTTGGTTTTTGATTGGGCAGCAGACCATATTCCGACGATCGTCTACACTTGGTGGTTGGGAACGGAAGCAGGAAATTCTATCGCGGATGTTCTTTTCGGAACGGTAAATCCTGGCGGGAAACTTCCAATGACTTTCCCTAGAAATGAAGGGCAAATCCCTGTTTATTACAATCATTACAACACGGGAAGACCAGCAAAAAATAATACCGACAGAAACTACGTTTCGGCTTACATCGATTTGGATAATGACCCGAAATTTCCGTTTGGCTATGGTTTAAGTTATACTCAATTTAAATATTCTGATATGAATTTAAGCTCAACAAATCTTAAAGGAAATCAAAGTTTAAATATTAGTGTAAATGTTACCAACATCGGAAATTATGATGGGGAAGAAGTGGTACAATTGTATATCAGAGATCTTTTCGGAAAAGTGGTGAGACCTGTAAAAGAATTGAAAGGTTTTGAAAAAGTTTTCATTAAAAAAGGTGAAACGAAAACAATCAATTTCACTTTAACTCCTGAAAATCTGAAATTTTATGATGATAATCTGAATTATGACTGGGAAGCGGGAGATTTCGACATCATGGTGGGAACCGATTCTCAAAATGTTCAGACAAAAAGAATTAACTGGTCAAAATAAATATAAGTTTTTACAGTCAGGAGCGGGATAATACCCGCTTTTGGCGGCAGAAGACATTAATTTTTATATAAAATCAAGTATGGTAATTGTCATTTTGAAAGAATCTGAATAAACTTTGTAGAGATGCTTTCAGCGTGACAAATTTTGAGAATAAAAGAATAATTCATTTTGATCATAATTAAATTTTAGACGCAAAGATTTATTTAAAGAAATCTTGATTTTAAGGAGGCAAAGAATAATCAACAAAGTTGATTTGATGAAGCTAACGTTTAAATAATGCTTCATCAGCTACTTGTCGCCACCTTTGCTCACTAAATGTTTTGTTTAATTAAAATAAATCTTTGCGTTAAATATAAAACTAACACTGTAAACTTTGAAAATAAAATTTCAGCATATTTTTAATTTAATCGTAGGAGGAACTTTAGTTTTTTCATCATTACATTGTGTTTCAAACAAACCCGATTCCAGCAGAAAATTGATTTGGAATGATGAATTTAACGGAAAAGGACTGCCGGATGCTACAAAATGGAATTATGATGTGGGCGGCGACGGTTATGGGAATGACGAATCTCAGTTTTACACAAAAAACCGCTTAGAAAATGCGAGAATTGAGAATGGAAAGCTTATTATTGAAGCCCGAAAAGAAAATTGGGAAAAGAATAAGTATACATCGGCAAGATTATTAACGAAAGGAAAGTTCTCCTTTCAATACGGAACCATTGAAGTAAGGGCGAAACTTCCTAAAGGTCGTGGTACATGGCCTGCTATCTGGATGATGAGCGAAAATATGAAGAAATGGCCGGATGATGGCGAACTGGATATTATGGAGCATGTAGGGTTTAATCAGGGGTATATTCACGCTTCGGTGCATACCCAAAAATATAATCACAAAATCGGAACTCAGAAAACAGATACGCTCATGGTAAAAGATGTAAGCGAAAAGTTTCATGTATATAAAGCAGACTGGACACCTGAAAAAATTGACGTGTATATCGACGATCAAAAATTTTTCACTTACGAAAATAAAGAGAAAACGTATGAAGCGTGGCCTTTTGATCAGCCTTATTTTATCATCCTAAATCTTGCCGTTGGTGGATTTTGGGGCGGAAAAGAGGGGATTGATGATCGTATTTTTCCACAAAAATATGAAATCGATTATGTAAGGGTTTATCAGAACAAATAAAATTTTAACACTTTGAAAAGAGTAGTGGCTAATATAGTAAAGAAAGGAAATTATGAAGAAATTAATCGTAAGTTGTTTTGTTATTGGACTGGCTTTTAATGCCAATGCACAAAACTACTGGAAAAAAAACACAGGAAAAACAGCAAAAATTTTTCTTACCAATTCTAAAACCAACGAAAAAATGGTGGATAAAGGAACGGTAAAGTTTGAAAAATTTGGTCAGCCTAAAGAAACCGATGCCTGCATTTTTGTAGATCCGGATTTTAAATATCAAAAGCTGATCGGAATTGGAGGCGCCATTACAGATGCCTCAGCAGAAACTTTTTACAAAATGCCGAAAGCTAAGCAAAAGGAAATTCTGGAAGCTTATTACGGTAAAAACGGGCTGGGATACACGGTGGTGCGTACCAATATGAATTCTTGCGATTTTTCAAGCGATTCTTACACGTATGTTCAGGAAAATGATAATTCTTTAAAGTCATTTAATGTAGCTCATGATGAGAAATATAAAATCCCTATGATTAAAGCGGCTCAAAATGCAATCGGAAAAGATTTTACATTTTATTTTTCTCCGTGGAGTCCGCCAGCATGGATGAAATCGAATAAAAGTATGCTGAAAGGTGGAAGATTAGAAAATGTTTTCTATCAGACATGGGCCGATTATTATGTTAAATTCATCAAAGAATACGAAAAAAGAGGAATTAATGTTTGGGGATTAACCGTTCAGAACGAGCCAATGGCTACACAAACCTGGGAATCATGTATTTATACGGCGGATGAAGAAGGCGATTTCTTAAGGAATAATTTAGGCCCGACACTTTGGAAAAATGGTTATAAAGACAAAAAAGTAATGATTTGGGATCATAATCGTGACCTGATTTATCAAAGAGCAACCACAACGCTCAGCGATCCTGAAACTTCAAAATATGCTGCCGGAATTGGTTATCACTGGTATGAAACGTGGAATAATAAAACGCAGCTTTTTGACAATTTAGCAGAAACTCAAAGAGCTTTTCCTGATAAATTTTTAGCATTTACGGAAGGTTGTAAAGAACAATTTGATCTGACTAAAATTTACGATGTAAAGTTAGGCGAATTGTACGGCAGAAATATGATCAACGATTTTAATAAAGGAACTGCACTTTGGACAGACTGGAATGTACTTCTGGATGAAACCGGCGGTCCGAACCATGTTGGGAATTTCTGTTTTGCACCAATTATTGCAGACACAAAAACCGGAGAAGTTCATTATACTTATGAATATTATTATGTAGGTCACGTTTCAAAATTCATTAAGCCCAATGCTCAGCGAATCGGAAGTTCTTCCAACAGAATCGCTTTAACATCTACAACATTTATGAATGAAAACGGACAATTGGTTACCGTTATTATGAATGATACAGATGATGATATTGATACAAATCTGTGGATTGAAGGCATGTCTGCTAAATTATCTGCACCGGCACATTCTATACAGACCGTAATTTTATAAAAACTTCATATTAATATATTTTATTCGAAAATCAGCGATATTTTTTGTATCGCTGATTTATTTTAAATGATTATAAAAAGTCCTATAATTTATATTATGTTAAATTGTATATTGTGTTTGATTTTATTCATATTCATAAGGTATTTAAATTTAATATATTGAAAAAATGACATTTTAAGCCTCTCTGAAAAAGGTCTTCAAAAAACTATAATCAAATAGAAGCCCTGATAACCAGGGCTTTTAATGTATGCCTTTTTACAATTTATATAATAAAAATTTTAAAATTCTTCTGTCTAATCTGCGATGTTATATTTGGGGCAATTCTTCTGTTTTTGGAAAACCATTATTATTATACCGCTCTGTTTCCAGCAAAGAAATAGTCTGCCAACCTTTTATACAAAGAGCCATACAATTTACCATTTCGATAACCTCCTTATTCCATTCTCCAAAATCAGGAAGTTCAGACTGTAATAAAAGAAATTCTTCGAGATCCAAATTATGTAAACGTATCGTTTCTTCTATTGCATCTTCCCTTGATATTTGATAATGATGCTGTAGCACTGCTACCAAATTAAAGTACAAACGTCCACTCGCTTCATCCTTATATAAAGATTGTACATCATTAAAATATCCTATAATACTGCTTGTAAGATGATAAAGTCTTTTAATAACCGGGTGGTTATAAATATAATCTGGCAATGTAGATCCTGTTTGAATTTCAATAGTTTCTACAAAAGCACAAATCATCAATGTTCTTACTCTTATATTAAGTAGGTTACCAACTGATGGAAATATTTTATGCTGCTGATATATAACCTCCATTTCCAAGCCATCAAAATATTGATTTAATGTATTAGCAAAACGGTCGATAGAAGTCAAAGGAATAAAATTTTTGAATCCCTCTCTTATCAATGCCAACTGATAAGCAAGAGGTATATCGGCTTCTGCAGGCGATATTTTACCTTTTAGAACAGCGATAGAAAGTTTTTGTGCTCTCTGAACTTCTTCGGGGGTTGACATTTCGTACATGTCGTCATTATACATCGCCCAAAGCATAAATCGGCTTAAAGGTATCATCCTTTCAAAACTTTCAGTTGTAGCCCACCAACGTGCAGACATTATTCCGGTATTAGTTCGTTTGTATTTTTCTCTTGTTGAGAAAGGTAGTAAATCTTTTAATTCTCCATCAATCCACTCTCTATTGGTGATTTCTTGTAATTGTTGACCAAATGGACTAATTAAATCGGAAAATGGATAATTGAAACGTTCCTTTAGAATTGTTTTGATATTCATGTTATTATTTATTTTGGTTTTTTAATCAGCATGATCCATTTTGGATGGATATATTTTTGTAAATACATTTAGAGTACAAATTTTAACGCATTATAGTCTGACAAATGAATAATATAAAACTCAAAACTAATTAAATTAATTGTCAGATTTTTTTGGTAAATTTCAAGTCCCTACCTAATCAATAAAACATTTATAATCCTTAATTTTTTACATAATAAAATATTTTATATCACGTTATTGTGTATAAAACTATATAAATATATATAATTTTTTAATAATAATGATTAATCGTGTTATTTTTATTTTATTTCTTAATCATTTTACACAGTGTATTAGTTAAATTGTAATTATTTCTAAAAACTCAAAAAAACAGCAAACCACTGACAATGATTATACTAAATACTCTATTGTCAGTGGTTTATACCTTTTGTTTATATCCTATTTTAAATTATCCTTAAAAAACTGTTCCAGCTTATTAAACGGGATAATATCTACTTTATCATACAGATCAACATGCACTGCATTAGGAATAATCATTAATTCTTTGGGTTCTGCAGCCATTTTATAAATATCTTCACTAAAATATCTTGAATGCGCGTTTTCTCCGGCGATAATTAAAACAGGTCTTGGCGAAATTTCTTTTAAATAAGTAAGAATCGGCATATTCATCAAAGAAAAACCACTTGTCGCTGCCCAAGCACCGTTAGAGTTTATAGATCGCTCATGAAAACCTCTCGGTGTTCTGTAATAATCAAAGTAATCTTTAATAAATTGTGGTTCGTCGCCTTTTAATTTTTCTGCATTAGAGCGTGGTCCTGGCGCTGCTTTACCAGATTCTGCATCTTTCCAGCGTTGTTGGCTCATTTGTTCTAATGTTTTTGTGCGCTCTTCCAACGTCACCTTATCATAATATCCTCTGGAAGCCACTCTTGGGATATCGTACATACTCGTTGTAGCAACTGCTTTTACACGTTTATCTACTGCTGTCGCATTTAGTGCAAAACCTCCGAAACCGCAAATTCCTATAATTCCGATTTTATTTCGATCTACGTTTTTCTGTAGTCCTAAAAAATCTACTGCTGCGCTGAAATCTTCTGTATTAATATCTGAGGAAGCCACATTACGCACTTCTCCTCCACTTTCTCCTGTAAAAGACGGATCGAAAGCCACGACCGCAAAACCTCTTTCAGCCATCTGATTGGCATACAAACCCGAAGATTGTTCTTTCACGGCACCAAAAGGCCCGCTGATAGCCAATGCTGGCAGTTTTTCATTTCCTGTATTTTTTGGTAAATAAAGATCGCCAGACAGCGTGATTCCGTATCTGTTTTTAAAGGTAACTTTCTGACGGCTCACTTTTTCACTTAATGTAAATGTATAATGGTCTGTTATATTCATCGTGTTAGATTTTTTTTGGCTGAATGATTTTGAACTCAAAATAAGCATTGCAACCATTGATAATAATTTTATATTTTTCATTTATTTTAAAGAATTTTCATTAATAATTTTTCTAAATATCTCTGCCTGAGACGGATTAACTGTTTTCGATATCAATTCTGCCGACTGAATTAACTGATGATCTGCAATTCCCGTATTTTTTCCAATTCCAATATGTGCTTTTAACTGTGATTCTAATCCTTCTATCGATGCCAAGGCCGAAATGGTTATTAATTCTCTTTGTTGATAAGTCAAAACATCACTTGCAAAAATGTCTGCGAATAAATGTTCTTTCAGAAAAGCATCAATTCTTGGGGCAAATTCACCAAACCCTTTTGCAGGCTTAGTTTGTGGAGTTTTTGTTAAGATTTCCAGTACTTTCCTTCCCTGTTCATATTTGTCAGGCAGGTTATTTTCAACACTAATTTCTTTACCTTCCACATCTGCAATTCCATTCGATTTTCTTTCATCCAAAACTGCTTTAAATGTATTAATAGCATTCAAACTTCTTGGAAAACCGCAATACGCATACAGCTGAACCAATGCTTCTTTGATTTCGTTCACGGTAAGACCGTTATTCAAACCTTCATTCAGTTCAATTTTCAACTGATTAATGTTTCCTGTAGCAGTTAATGATGAAATTTTAACTAAACTTTCCTGCGAAACCATTAAATTTATTTTATCCTGTGCATTCATAGATGAAGTAATTAAAGCAAATACAAAAAGTAAGATCTTAAAATTTGTATTCATTATTTTTTAATCTGAAGATTAGCTTCATTATAAATTTCGTCGGTCACGGGTTCAAGCCATTTATTTTCATTGGTTTGAGGATTTCCGGTTGTTGCCAGATGCGAAAACCAACTGGTAGCCGTTGCGCCATGCCAATGCTCTACATTCGGTGCTATTTCTACAATATCACCTGATTTGAGATGTCTTGCTGGCTTTCCTCTTTCCTGATAAAGCCCTTCGCCGCCAACAACAATTAACAACTGACCGCCAGTATGACTATGCCAGTTGTTTCGACTTCCCGGTTCGAAGGTGACGTTAGACAAAGGAACGTTAAGCTCTTTATTTTCTGTTAAAGGCGCCAGCCATGATTTTCCTGTGAAATATTGTGCATACGTCGTATTTTCTTTTCCTGTAGGAAAATCGCTTATTTTAGGAACTTCTATATTCATTTTATTTTGACTTTTTAATGAGTTGCAATCTATCAGCGAAAAAAATAAAACACTAATAGATGCAACACGAGTTAAACTTTGTATAATCATTTTAAATTAATATCTAAATTTTTTTGATAATTTTTGCAGGAACTCCTCCTACAACTGCATGATCCGGTACATCTTTAGAAACTACTGCGCCTGCCGCAACCACAGCATTTTCTCCAATGGTGATACCCGGTAAAATGGTGGCATTTGCTCCGATCCATGCATTTTTCTTAATGTGAATGGGTTTGGCTGTTAATCCTTTTCTCAGTTTCGGATCTAAAGGATGGTTTTCTGTAATTAAACTTACTTTTGGACCAATCAAAACATCATCCTCAATTGTAATTCCGCCAAGTGCTAAAAATGTACAATCGAAATTAATAAACACGTTTTCGCCGATATTGATATTTTTTCCATAATTGATGTAAATTGGAGTAAAAACAGCTACATTTTTCAGTTTTTTATCTAAAATCTGGCTCAATTTCTCAAGAATGTATTTCGGATCAGCAGCATTATTGATCTCAATTAATACTTTCTTCGTTTCATAAGATTCTTTTAACAATACTTCCATTTCAGGATCATTCGGTAAAATAGTTTCGCCGTTTAATAATCTTTTAAAAATGTCATTGGTATTTAATATTGTAGAATTCATATCTTTTAAAATCTTAATACAAAATTAAAAAGAAAGCCCCGCAGTAATCTTTCTGCGAGGCTCAAATTAGTTTTCTGTAAAGCTCATTTTCTTAAATAACCTTTAAATTTCTGTGGGAGAAATTCCGTATTGCTTTTTAAAAGCTGTTGAAAAATGTGAGGGATTTTTAAATCCTACTTCCATATAGACATCATGCACTTTTTTATTTTCTTCTTTCAGCTTAATATAAGCCATTTCGAGACGTTTTTTGTAAAGCCATTTTTGTGGAGTCAGATTACTTACCTTTTTAAAATCTCTTTTAAAAGTAGCCAGACTTCTGCCTGTAAAAGAGGCTATTTGATCCATCGAAAGATCATCCATATAATTATCATTAAGGAATTCCAGAATGTCTACTTTCCAAGGTTCAGCAAAATCGAAAAGAACAGGATAAAATGCTTCATTATTATTCAGCAAAGCATAAATTCCTTCCAATAATTTAAGATGTGTAATGCTTTCCGTTGGCTTCACATTTCCGTCAAAATAAGGTGTTAATGACTGAAAAAGACTTGTAATAGCAGCATCGGGCTCAATTTTAAAAACATTCTGATCCGAAATTTCTACTTTCGCTGGAATGTCTGCTTTGTTTAAATTGCTGTAAAATTCGCGTAAAATACTTCGTTTAAATGTAAGTGAAATTCCTTTGTAAAGATCGTCACCGGTTCCGTTTTTATACATTTTAAGCCGATGATCTCTGCGAACAAGCGCGCACTCTCCTGCTTTTAAAATGATGGTTTTGTTGCGGTCTTCGATAATTTGCTCTCCGGAATATAGATACACCAAAACATGCTCCGGCGTAGAATGAATGCATTTCGTGCTTTCTTCAGAAAAACAGGAAAGAAAAATACCGGAATAGCTTATGGTTTTTAAGGCTTCTGTTGGCTCCATCATAAAATGTTTTACATATTATATAGAACAAAAATATTAATTAATACTATTTAAAACCTTTCTGTAAAGCTCAAATTTCGATCTCCATTTATTTTATATTCACTTTTTCTTTCATCACAGAAAAATAAGAAGTTGTAAAGGCTGCCAAGCTTTTGTAGCCTACTTTATAAGCGATTTGGCTTAATGTATATTGCTTTGTATTAATCAGTTCAATACTTTTCAGAATTCTGATGAGCTGTGCATACTTTTGAAGGGTAATTCCTGTTTCCTGTTTGAAAATACGTTGCAGGCTGCGTACAGACATCGTTGAAAGATCTGCAAGACTTTCTATGCTAAAATTTTCAGCATAATTTGTATTGATATAATTGCAAACCGGCAGCAACCGTTGATCATTCGGAATCGGGATATGAAGACATTCTTTTTCCTTACAAAAATGGGGCAAGCTGTTCAGCAAAGCTTTCAGGAAATAACTTTGCTCTTCATTTTCTGTCATCTGCTGATTCCATTTCGCAGCATATTGCAGCATTTCTTTTAAAACCGGCGGCGCAGAAAATACGTGAATATTTTTATAAAAATCGTTATCAAACACAGTTTTGAATAAAACCACCATAAGATTTACGGTTTTTGCTTCAGTTTCTGTACGATGTTTTACACCAGAAGGAATCCAGATCAGATGATTCTGAGGAACCAGATAAATTTTATTTTCAATATGCAGATATTGATAGCCTTCTTCCACATACGTAAGCTGATATCGTTGATGAATATGGTCGTAATCATCATGTATCCAGTTCTTTTCATACCAGATAAAAGCATCAATTTTACTTTCATCATCAAAGACTCCTCTCCTTCTCTCGATTAATCCGCACTTCATAAAATGGCGTTTTGTATAATAATTTTGGCAAATTTAATAAAAACGTATGTTTTAATTTTGTAAATGAATAAATTTTTAATGATATGAAAAACTTAACCACTTTTTTTTCAGGAGTTTTACTCTTTTCAATCAGTTTTTTTACGGCTCAGGAACGCTCGGCAAATGTTTTGGTATTAATTCATTCAGATAACGGCGGAACGTATGAACTGGCAAAAGAAGTCGCCAAGGGCATTGAAAGTGAAAAAAATGTAAAAGCTGTGATAAAACAGGTTAAAGAATCGTCTAATTCAACGCTGAAAAATCTTCCGGTAGCTTCGGTGGATGAGCTTAATTCTTATGACGGAATTGCTTTTGGCTCGCCAATTTATTTTGGAAATATCAGTACAGCAATGAGTGAATTTTTGTCTAAAACGACCAATTTATGGACTCAACATGCCTTGGAAGGAATGCCAGCAACAGTATTTATGTCTGCGGGAAGCGGCGCCGGTCGGGATCTTGCATTACAATCTTTTTGGAATAGCTTGGCTGTTCACGGAATGATAATGGTGCCCAATGGAATAAGAGGTAATGAAAATATAGATAAAAATATACCTCAGGGAAACAGTGTATTGGGAACGACAAGTTTAGCATCTTTAAAAAACGTTGAAAGACCTACCCAAAGTGAACGTTATCTTGCTGAATTGCAAGGAAAAAATTTTGCAAAAGTAACATTGGCTTTAAAAGGAACATTTATTAAAAATAAAACGGCATCGGCTTCAATCAATCAAAATAAGCGTGATGTAAATCTCATTTTAAAAGAAAAAAATATTGTTTTGCACCAAGTTCCGAAACCGGCAGGAAATTATCAGCCTTTTGTACGTTCCGGAAATTTGATTTTTATTAATCAATATGCTTTAAAAGACGGAAAAATTTTAAATCCTGGAAAAGTTGGTAAAGATGTTACCGAAGATCAGGTAAAAGAGGCAGCAAAAGTTACTATGCTGAATGTTTTATCTGTGTTGAATCAAGCCGTTGACGGAGACTTAAACCGCGTAAAACAATGCGTGCAGTTAACCGGAATTTTTAATACTACCGAAAATTACAGCAAGCATGCAGAATTAATGAATGCTGCATCAGATCTTGCCGGAGAGATATTCGGTGAAAAAGGAAAACATGCGAGAGCAACTCTAGGAGCCTATTCTGTGCCGGGAAATTCTCCCGTGGAAATACAGGCGATTTTTGAAGTAGAATAATCTTAAAATAAAAATAATATGAAAAAAGTATTGGTAGCCGGAGCCACCGGATGGGCAGGTTCTGAAATTAGCAAAGCTATTCTGGAAAATAGTGAAATGACGCTTACAGGCGGACTTTCACGAGCTCACAATGGTAACAATCTTGCGGAAGTTTTACCGTTAGAAAATGATCAGACTGTTCCGCTATTCGACACGATTGAAAATGCCATGGAGCATGTTGATTTTGATATTCTGGTTGAATTTACCAAGCCCCAGATTGCAAAGCATAATATTATATCTGCATTAAAAAAAGGTAAAAAAGTGATCGTGGGAACTTCAGGTCTTTCAGATGAAGATTATGAAGAAATCGAAAAGATAGCTTTGGAAAATAATACATCGGCTCTTGCCGCAGGAAATTTCGCCATTACGATGGTTTTATTGCAAAAATTTGCAGAAATGGCAGCCCAATATATTCCCAATTATGAAATTATAGATTATGCCGATGAATCAAAAATTGATGCGCCGAGCGGCACTGTGGCAGAACTGGCATACCGACTTTCAAAAGTTCAGCAGCCTAATATTGCGGTTCCGATTGAAGAAACTATTGGCAATAAAGCGACACGCGGGGCAACTATCAATGGCATTCAGGTACATTCTGTAAGATTACCGGGTCATATTATAAGCGTTGAAACTATTTTCGGACTAAAAGGTGAAAAACTTACCCTTCGCCATGATTCTACCGAAAGTGCCGAGCCTTATGTGAAAGGTGTACTTTTAGCGATTCAAAATATAGAAACTTTTAAAGGTTTGAAAAGAGGATTAGACACAATTATGCAGTTTTAATCGGTTTTAGGCAAACTTAATGCGCTATAAAATTGCTGATGTTTTTAAACAATCGTATTTTTGTTGTTCTAATTTTTACGAATGTCAATTTTTTCAGATAATATAAGGTTGTTGAGAGCTAAACATGGGAAAACTCAACGCGAAACAGCCGATCATTTAGAAATTTCCCGTTCACGATATATTTCCTATGAAAATGCAAGATCAAAACCTCCTGTAGATGTGATGATCAGGATGTCTAAACATTTTCATGTAAGTATCGACCTTCTATTGTCTGTAGACCTTACAAAACATCCTTTGGAAGATATGTTGAAGCTGCCAGACAACCGTATTGTATTGCCTGTGGTAGTAGATCATGAAGGAAATGAAACGATTGAAATTGTTCCGCAGAAAGCTTCTATGGGATATTTAACCGGTTATAGCGATCCTGAATATATCGAAAGTCTGCAGAGAATTTCTCTGCCGTTTCTTAAAAATGGTAAGTTTAGAGCTTTTCCTGCCAATGGAGATTCTATGCCACCTTTTAAAGACGGATCTTTTATCGTTGGAAAATATGTTGAAAGCCTAAATGAACTGAAGGAAAATAAAACCTATGTTTTTGTAACTTCTAACGATGGAATTACTTATAAAAGGTTTAAAACAAGAAAAATTCATGCTATTACAGTAGCTGCAGATAATTCATTTTATGATCCTTATGATATTCCATTGGAAGAAATTCTTGAAGTTTGGCAATATGCTTCAGGCATTTTTCCTGAAGATTTTTAAATATAGAAAACGGGAAAGTTTAATTAATTATCTTTGAATACATTTAAATTTTAAATATCTTCAATATGTCAATAACCAACGAAAGTGAGTTAATCGGAATGCAAAAAGTAAGTGAAGCCGTTGCTTATACACTGAAGGAAATGGTGAATTATGCCAAACCCGGCATGACGACAAAAGAGATTGATGAATTTGGAGCCAAAATTCTTTCTGATTTCGGAGCGAACTCTGCACCTTATCTTACCTATGGATTTCCCGGTTACGCTTGCATAAGTCTTGACAATGAATTTTGCCACGGAATTCCTTCAGATAAAAGGATTTTAAAGGATGGCGATTTGCTTAATATTGATGTTTCTGCAGAGCTCAACGGATATTGGGCCGACAACGGAAGTTCTTTTGTAGTAGGAAAAGATATTAATCGTCATCAAAAATTGGTAGATGCTTCTAAAGATATTTTACAGAAAGCTATCAATAATATAAAAGGCGGTGTAAGAATTGCAGATATCGGTCATCTTATGGAAACGGAAGCTAAAAAGAGAGGTTTTAAAGTAATTAAAAATCTCGGTGGACATGGTGTGGGAAGAAGTTTGCACGAAGAACCCGATGAATTGCTGAATTACAGAAATAGATTTGATAACAGAAGGTTTAAGAGAAATTCGGTTGTTGCTATTGAAACATTTATTTCCACCGATTCGACCATTGCTGTAGAGCTCAATGACGGCTGGACGATGGTTGGAAACAAAGGTGGTTACATGGCACAGCATGAGCACACCATTTTGATAACAGACGGGAAACCCGTTATTCTCACTCAGATGAATGAAATTTTAAATTAATCATCAATAAAATAGCCGCTTCAGAAAAGCGGCTACTATTTTTTTATTTTTCTATTAGCAAGGTGCTCCGCAAGCAAGAAGTTTGATTTCGATTACTCCGCTTACTACACATTGTACGTTGCATAAAGTACCTTCCACAACTCCTCCAACACCAATTACAACACCACCAACGATTGTACCTACACCACCTACAACACCGCCTACAACGCCACCAATACCTCCAATAGCACCACCGACTGCGCCGCCAATACCGCCGATTAATCCACCAAGGCCATCAAGAAGTCCGTCTCCTGAAATTGTTTTTAACTGGTCTCTGTCTAATTTTTTGAAATTTTTCATGACTTATTTATTTAAATGATTAATACATCACTAATATATGAATAATTATAATATGATAAAAATATTTTCGATAAAATAACTAAAAACACTTATTATCTAATTATTCATTAATATAAATAATAATTTATACATATTAAAAAATAAAAAAAGCCGCTCTCTTGAGAGCGGTTAAACCTTTGATTTACATGTTTTTTTACTAGCAAATAGATCCGCAAGCAAGCAGCTCGATTTCAACTACTTCATTCACAACGCATTGCATTTTACACAAATTTTCTTCTGCTAATGTTCCAATTTCTGATAAAACATCACCTATCCCTGAAGCAGTGCTTCCGACAACACCAACTACTCCTCCTACAACCCCTCCGATGTTATCAAGTAATCCATTACCGGTAATAGTTTTTAACTCATTTCTGTCTAATTTTTTGAAATTTTTCATGACTTATTTATTTAAATGATTAATACATCACTAAGTTATGAATAATTACAATATTATAAAAATGTTTTATATAAAATAGTTAAAAAGATTTATAATTTAATTATTCATTAACATAAATAACAATTTATATATATTATAAAATAAAAAACCGCTCTAAAAAAGAGCGGTTACACTTTTACTTTACTTGTTTTTTTAATTAGCAAGTAGATCCGCAAGCAAGCAGTTTAATTTCAACCACTCCTCCTACAGCGCACTGTACTTGACACAACGCGTTTCCTCCTACTGCTCCGATGCCGCCAACAGCACCACCAATAACACCACCAACGCCACCTACAACGCCACCTACAACACCGCCAACACCGCCAACAGCACCACCGATAGCCCCTACAAGGCCACCTACTAATCCTCCGATGTTGTCAAGTAGTCCGTTACCTGAAATAGTTTTTAACTCGTTTCTGTCTAGTTTTTTGAAGTTTTTCATGAATCTTTTTTTATGTGATTAATACATCACTAAGATAGGAATAATTGTAATACGATGATATTATTTTCAAAAAAATATTAAAATTAACTTATAATTTAATATTTCATTAATATAAACGGAATTTTTTGTGGAAATCATTCCCTAGCTTATTTATTTGATTTTGTTTATGTTAAAAATAATAATTCTAAATTTTGTGATTTGTTTTTCAAAGTTAATTTTTTTTAAACAAAAGCCCGTTTTTCAATTAAAAACGGACTTTTTCAGATTGATTTTGTTGAAAAATATAATGAGTTTCGTCGTATTTTTATTCAACACCGCCTCCTAACGTTCGAAAAAGATCAACTTCGGCATTCAATTTTTCTAAAATTACGGTGTTTTGTTCCAAATCATTTTGAAGTTTATTGTTTTGTGCGGTGATCACTTCAAGGTAAGTGGCCATTCCGCTTTTATACAATTTTAAAGCATCGCTGATTCCTTTTTCAAGAATCAGAGTTCTTTCATGCAATAAAGCTAGTCTTTCTGTACTGCCTTTGGATTTTGCCATCGCATCGGAAACTTCACCAACAGCTGTCATCATTGTTTGTTTAAAGGTAATCACTGCCTTTTCCTGTTCTATAATGGCTGTTTCATAAGCCGTTTTCAATTGTCTTTTCTGTAAAAGAGGCATTGCTAAATTGGCAGCCAATGTTTTCGTAATAGAACCCGGAAGATCAAACCACGTATTTACTTTAAAAGAATTGACTCCAACCTGTGGCGACAAACTTATACTAGGATACATGGCCGCTTTGGCTAAACCCGTTTTAGCATTCAAGCTGATGACGTTGAATTCCGCTGCTTTCAAATCTGGTCTTCGACTTAATAATTGAGCAGGAACTTCGGCTGTTAAAGGATTTTCAGAGATCATTGTATGTAAACCTTCTGATCTTTCGACCGACTTAGGATATTCTCCACAAAGAATGCTCAATGCATTTTCCTGCACGGAAATATTCTGCCTTGCTAAAGGCACAATAAGTTCTGCCGTTTTCTTTTGCGCCTCCGATTGCTGAATTGCTAATGAATTAATTTGCCCTGCCGTGTATTGAAGCTTCATCATCTGCAGGGTTTTCTCGCTCAGCTCAATATTCTCTTTAGCAATTTTTAACTGTTCATCGAGGCTCATCAGATTATAGTAGGCCTGCGCTACCTGAACAATAATTCTGCTTTTTATAGCATTAAAGTTTTCTTTCTGTGCAAAATACTCTGCCGCTGCCGATTCCTTCTGCATTTTAGCTTTTCCCCAAATATCCACTTCCTAAGAAAATGAAAGTTCCAACAATCGCGACAGGAACTGCCACCGCAGGGATAATCGTCGATCTGAGATCATCACCATACTGTTCTGCTGCTTGGAAGTTGTTAAACCCATTCTCACCACTTCCTGCGGCAAAATTGGAGTTGCCTGCTGTACTCTGTTCTGAACATTTACCGCCGCTTGATCTGCATTTACTCCCTGCTTGAATATAATCGAGATCGAGAAAGAACCATCGTTACTGGCATTCGACTTTATATATTCCATATCTTCCACCCCGTTGATCTGTTCTTCCAGCGAAGTTACCACCGAACGGATCACGGTTTCACTGTTTCCTCCCGGATAGGAGCCCGAAACAGTAATCGTGGGCGGCGAAATATCGGGAAAACGTGTTACCGCCAGCTGATTCAGTCCGATAATTCCCAAAATCACTATGATAAGGGAAATCACGGTTGCCAAAACAGGACGGTCTATTATGTCTCGTCCTAAAAATTCGATACAGATTATAGGTTAAAAATAATTTAATTAAACCAAAGCAAAAACGTTTTTGCTTTGGTTTTTTGTTTTATAGATTTTCAATTTTCACTTCATCCACTTGGCTCTTTCTACTTTCCCCTTTTTACTTTATTTAATGCGTTGCCGATTTTGAAAAGACATTAATCACTACGACACCCATTACAATTAAAAGAATTCCGATGATTGCAGGAATGTCGAGCGTCTGTTTATAAACGAAATAGCCGATTAAAGAGATCAGAACAATCCCAACCGCCGACCAGATCGCATAGGCAATTCCAATCGGGATTACTTTGATGGCGTGGGTTAAAAGATAAAATGATGCCGACATGGCAACCACAAAAATTATGGTTTGTAAAGGCTTGGTAAAGTTTTCAGAAGCCTTTAAAAATGAAGTGGCTAACGATTCTAAAAGAATAGCACAAGCCAGAAATATATAATTTTTCATAAGTTTTTTAAGTTTAATAATCCATCCACGATTTGAAAGCAGAAGCTTTTTCCCGACTTACAATTACTTCCATTTCAGGATTTTTGATGAGTTCGAGTTTCAGTTTTCCGTTAAAATGATTAAAAACCTGCTTCACAGCATCGATATGAATAATAAATTGCCTATTTGCCCTGAAAAATGATTTCGGATCTAATTGTTTATCAAGTTCTTCCAAGGTCTGTGGAACGGTTTCAGTAGTTCCTGTATTCAACATTGCTTTGCTGATGCTGTGTTCTGTATAAAAATACAGAATATCTTCTGCCAAAACCGTTTTATAACCGTCACGATGCGCCAACAGAAAACGTTTCCTGTAATCTTTAGGCTGAATATAATTGAGCAAACCTTCAATCGCATTTCCGAGATATGGAATGTTTTCCATGAAGTTTTCATACGTTCGTAAAGCCGCATCCAATTCTTCCTCTTCAATAGGTTTTAGCAAATAATCGACGCTGTTATATTTAAACGCTTTTACCGCATATTCATCATACGCCGTGGTGAAAATAACCGGACTTTTGACTTCACATTTATTGAAGATCTCAAAGCTTAAACCGTCTGCCAGACGAACATCCAGCATAATCATGTCGGGAGTATTGTTATTGTTGAGCCATTCTACCGTAGAGGAAATAGAATCTTCCACGGAAAGAATTTCGATGTTGGGTCTTAACTTTAACAATAACCTTTTCAACCGATCGGCATTCGGTTTTTCATCTTCAACGATTAAAATTTTATTTATCTTCATATAAAGGAATTTTAGCAATGAAATCTTTTTCGGTTTTCAGAATAATAGGTTTTTTGTTGCCTAAAAACTCAAAACGATTGATGATATTTTTTATTCCCAATCCGGCAGATTCTGTTTTATTGATGAGTGGTGACAGCGAATTATGTACTACAAGATATTGATCACTCGTTGTATAAATTTTAATTTGCAAAGGATTGGATTTTGAGGTTTGATTATGCTTCAAAGCATTTTCAACCAAAAACTGAAGCGCCAACGGAGGAAGTAAAAACTGTTTCAGCTCATTATTTACCGAAATATCAAAATGTACACCTTCACCAATTCTTTTTGTTGTTAAATAAATATAGGAATTTAAAAATTTTAACTCTTCCTCTAAAGTGATTGTATCTTTTTTAGAATTAACCAATAAGTAGCGATAAACTTTCGCAAAACTTTCAGAATATTCATAGCCAAGTTGTTGATCTTCAAGAATAAGTTCAGACAAAACACTTAAATTGTTGAATATAAAATGCGGATCAATCTGTAATTTCAAAGCCTGAAGTTCGGCCGCCATTGCTGCTCTTTTATGTTCCGAAGCTTTTAATTTGTGTTGAGTTGCTTCCAAAGCTGTTTTTTTCCAGTTTTCCAAAAGGAAAGTTCCTGTATTAATGGCACTTATCAATAAAGAAACAATAATGTTGGTCGCAATCCATTGAGACATTAACGTAATTTCTTTTCTGTAATCGATATTTCCCAGATTATCGCAACCTTCAAAAAATATAAAATTGATAATGATAACAATCACGATACTTCCGACGATTTGAAGTAATGTTTGTGTAATCAACCTCTTACTGCTTTTTGTATGCCAAGAAATTTTCTTATCTAAACAATAATCTATAAAAAGACTGACTTCTGCAATGATGATTGAGAATAAAAAGATCCAAAAAATATCTTCAATGATATATAAAAAAGGTTTGTGAAGAAGCTCTTTGTACGAAAAAGGATCAATAAGATAAATGAATATGTAGGAAAATAGAAAGGCAATAATCCAAATGACTATCCTTTTTTTTAATCCGTCTAAAAAGTTTTTCTTTTTACTGTTCATACAATTACGAAGTGGTTTTATGAATGTAAAGATAAATATTGAATTAAAGAAAAAAACGGTTTTAAAAGTCAGACGGAGAAAACAGCGGTTGAACCGTTGATTAGAAAGGTTAGAATGTTTGCTATGTTTTGATATTTTCGATTAAAAGAAAAACGTTTCACTTTACAAAAATTACGCTTCATCCTTCTATTTATCCAGATCACTTTATTTTTTTAATAAAAAGCATTGATTTAATGATAATTTTATGGTTGCAAATATTGCGACGAGAGTATATTAAAGTTTTCAGTTTTTATGAGTAACATAGATTAAGAATCAATAAAAATCTTTTGTACATTAAAAAAAATTCCTTGTTCAGCCTGTAAGGGCTTAATTTAAACTTAATCATGTTGGGTAGGATTGGTTTTTCCAGTCCTATTTTTTTGTTTTGTTGGGTTTTAATTTAATAGGATTGCATCCTGTCCTGTTTTAACTCGCCCTTTCAGGGCTCGCAAGAACCTTAAATTCATCCAGATTTTTTACGACTAATTAAACAATCTGAATATTTAAATTTCTGAATGAATCTAATTCCGAATTATTTGAATCCAAATCGGTGATCAAACTGTCAATATTCTCTATAGAGCATACCTTGAAAGCTTCTGCCCTTCCTAATTTGTTCTGACTGGCTAAGACAAGAATTTTTTTTGAAGATTCTACCATTACCTTTTTCGTTTCGCCATCGGTAACGGAAACTGCCGAAACACCGAAACCGGAATCAATCGCGCAGGTTCCCATAATGAAAAGATCAGCAATATATTTTGAAACTTCGTTGCAGGTGGTAACACCGGAAGTAACTGCCAAATCGACTTCGTAATTGCCTCCAAGCATGATTAATTCAATATTTTTAAATTTATCAATCAAGGGAATGACAGAAAAATTGTTGGTGATAATTCTCAATTTTATATCTAAAGGCATACAGTTTACTACGGCGCAAATCGTGGTTCCTCCATCCATAAAAACAGTCATTCCATCCTTTAAAAAAGACTGAACTTTTAAGGCAATAATATCTTTTTCTTTGGTGAGAAAAGACTGTCGGTCATGAAAAGTCAGCGGATCTTTTTCCCGAAGAATAGCGCCACCACGAGCTTTAGATAATAATCCGTTGCGATGCAGAATATCGATATCCCGTCGAATGGTATCTTCGGAAACCTGTAAAAGCAAAGCAAGATCTTCAAACTTTACTTTTTTCTTTTCGTTCAACTCCTTTAGAATGATTTCGAAACGTTCCTCTTTTAGCATGATGATGATTTTTTTCGGATTTTATAAATTAAAGCTACTACAATAAACAGCAAAGCTATTATTTCAAAGGCAACCGTCAAAGAAAAATGATGCGCAATAAAACCTAATAAAGCTGGCCCCGCTAACTGCCCTGCATAACCCATCGTTGTGATTACGGGAATACTTACGGTAGGCGATAATCCTGAAATTTTTCCGCCTTCACTGAAGAAAACTGGAACAATATTCGCAGCACCGATCCCAAGTAAAATAAACCCTATCAAAGATACGGTAATCCATGGACTGAAAATAAGAATTACAATGCCTGCTGAAGCGATAATACTTCCTCCGATGACTACAATTTTGCTGTTCAGTTTACTAATTAAAGAATCGCCTGCCAATCTCATAACAGCCATTGCTACGGAGAATGCAGCATATCCTATTCCTGAAAATTCAGGCTCCACATTTTTGTTATCTCTTAAAAAGATAGCGCTCCAGTCCAGCATCGCGCCTTCAGATAAGAAAACGATAAAACACATCAGACCTAATAATAGAACAGTTGAATTAAACCACTGAAAACGGCTTTTAGCAACCTTCTCTTCATCAACATTTGAAAATTTTAGAATAATTTCCTTTTCTGTTTGATAATTAAATAAATGTTTAAACTGGATGGTCAGCAGAAATATCAACAAAGCAGAAATTGTGATGGCTGCATAAATTGGATTTAAACCTAATTTGATTAAAAAGCCCAATCCTAACGAACCAAATAGACCACCAACACTGAATAAGCCGTGTAAAGATGACATGATTGGCTTTTCGTAAATATTCTGAACCTGAATTCCGTGTGCATTCATGGTTACATCTACTGTTCCGATGCTGCATCCGAAGGCAAAGAGCGCTAATCCCATCAGATAAATATTTGAAATCACCAATAAGCTAGGTAATATAAAAGCGGCTGCCAACACACTTCCTAAAATAACTTTCCTTGAACCTATTTTACTGATTAAGATTCCTGATATTGGCATCATCACCAATGCACCGCCGCCCAATAAAAGTAACAATAATCCAAGATCTGCTTCATTTAATCCTAATCTGTCTTTTGCTAAAGGAACCATTGGAGCCCAACTTGCAATTCCTAATCCGCAGACTAAAAATATAAGTTGAGTTGCTCTTTTTGCATCAATTATTTTCTTTGTAATCATACTTCATAATTTTAATATTGCAAATTAATGCAATATTGCATTAATTTGCAATATATTTAAACTAAAAAATTTAAAATTTTATGAAAATAAAAATTGAACACGTCGCTGTATGGTGTAATGATTTGGAAAAGATGAAAGAATTTTACATGAAATATTTCGATATGTCAAGCAATGAAAAATACATCAATCCTGTGAAGAATTTTGAATCTTATTTTTTGAGTTTTAATGCAAGTGATTCTGTAAAAATAGAACTAATGAAACGTCCGGATATTATTGAAAATTCTTTTATACGAGGCAATTTGATGGGATTTTGCCATTTGGCAATATCTGTAGGCAACAAAAATAATGTCGATATTTTAACAAATTCTTTAAGAAGTGATGGCTATAAAATTATTGGTGCACCTCGCGTAACCGGTGATGGATTTTATGAAAGTATTGTGGAAGATCCTGAAGGAAACTGGGTGGAGATTACGGAGTAGAAAAATCCCGGACAATTTTTAATGTCCGGGAAATTTTTAAACGAAAGGTTCTTCGTTATTATTTTTATACTGAATCATACCTTTAAACTGATGATAAGAATCTTTAATATTTTTCAACTGTTCAGAGACAATTGGTAAACTTTTTTCACTAAGATCACCACTATCAATTGAATTCTGATATGCATCAATCGCTGCTTTTTCTCCAAAAACTACATTTTCAAGCGTAGATTCTTCTGTGTTTCCGATGGTAAATGAGTTTTTAATATCGATCCAAGTTCTGTGCAAAGTTCCAGCAACAGATGATGAATCATTTGCTTCGCCGCCATTTTCGGTAATCAGATTGATCAGTTCGTTTTTCATAATGGTTGCAAGGGAATTCATTTTAGCATACTCCGGTTTTACATCGGGGTAATTTTCCCAAATTTTCCCTTCAACTTTTGCAAATCCTAGGATACGGTCGTTGGTAATATGCAATAAATCGTTCAGTACAGAAATTTCTTTGTGATTTTCCATAATATAATTTTTTTGTAGGTGTAGGAAAAAGCTTGCAATAACTGTACCTCTACTCCTTCATCAATTTCATAAAAGAAAAATCAGGCTGACGCATTTCAATTTCATTTTCGCTGGAAGCTTTTTGAGCTTCAGAAGCATATACAAACATTTGCTGTTCATAGTTTTGAATCGCTTCATCAATGGTTTTAAAATTATCACTCTTTAAATTTTCAGATAAAATTAAAGCATCTAACAATCCTGTATTCACGCCTTGTCCGGCAAATGGAGGCATTAAATGTGCGGCATCACCAATTAAAGTTATAGGTAAAGCACGATTCTGTTTCCACGAAGTTTCTAATGGAAGTTTTCTTGTTGGCAGCCCTACAAAAAAATGAGTTGAGCGAATTAAATTTTTATAAATCTCATTCCAATCTGAAAATTTATTTAGCAAAAAGGCTGTTATTTCCTGTGAATTTTGAAAATCAAGTTCTATTTCAGGCTTTTTAAAAATAATGCCATACGTTAAAGAACCATTATTAAGAGGATTCGCAACAATTAATACTCCTTTATGGGCAGCCATTAATCGTTTACTATCACATAATTTGAAAAATTCCGGGCAGTTGATTTCTGGTCGCTCCACATCTCCCTGAATAATAATCGTTCCTGTTTCTTCCACTTGCGCATTGGTAACATAATTTCTGACTTTTGACATTCCGCCGTTAGCAACAATCACAAAATCAGTTAATTCAGTTTTATTATGTTCAAATTCTAATTGCCATTTATTATTAATGGGTTGAATATCAATTAATTTTCTATCCCAAATTACCGTTCCTTCATTTAAACTATTCAATAAAATCATTCTCAGATCGCTCCTGTTAATTTCAGGATTATCAAATTGATTTTCAACGGCAACTTCAATAGTTGACAAAATATTGCCTTGTTCGTCTGCCATATTAATGCCCATTGGCAAAGCAATTTCATAATATTTTTCAAGCAAACCAGCTTTTTTCATTGCAATCTGCCCTGAATCTTTATGCAAATCTAACGTTCCGCCCCAAATTCGGGTTTCCGCATTTATATCTCGTTCAAAAACAGTTACATCTGTTCCCTTTTGCTGTAATAATCTTGCCACTGTTAATCCCACTGGTCCGGCTCCAATGATGGCTACTTTTTTATCTTTCAGTATATTGTTCATCTTTTAAAATTTGAAAACAAAATTCTGAAAAACAGCTGCTTTAGGATTGTATAAATACGACAAATTCACGGTTTGGAATTTTTTCAATCTTTGCTTTTCTGGCGAATGCACCGGGTGTTGTTCCGCTGTATTTTTTAAATTCCCGATTTAAATGTGCCTGATCGGTGTATCCTAACTCAATAGCTAATTCTGCAAGATTAGAATCTGGCTGGCTCCACAAGATATTTCTAGCTTTCTCAAAACGAATCAATCCGGAAACATCTTTCACTGTATATCCGGAAGATTGCTTGAACTTTCTTTCTAATGTACGAATTGTCGTATGTGCTGAATCGGCAATTTTACTTACAGGAATACTTCCATTCGCCTTTCTCATTGCTATTCCTGCTTTATAAATAAGACTATCGGTTGACATTTCAAGATTTAAAAAATAGGCTTTAATAAGATCTATTGCTTTCTGAATCTGATTTTTATTAATGAAATTCTGCAACGAAGGTTGAAGTTTTGCAATAGCATGTTCAAATGTATCGACTCCGTTTTTGTTAGAATCTAAATTAAGCAAATCAAAAACCGTCCACGGAAAGCATCTTATAGCAAGAATTTGCAACCTTTTTCTTGTATAAAAATGAGCAGGATGATTAAGCAAACCTACCAAAAATGGAGATGGTAACGATTGTAAATTTCCATTTTGAAGGATCTGAAGTTCCTCACCGAAATAAAAAATCACCTCAACAAAACCATCAGGAATCACTTCAAAATTGGTTTGTTCATTTCCAAAATCTGTGTCGTTATACCAAAAACAGGTAATGGTATCGCGCAATTCCTTCGGTGGTTCAAATTCTATATGCATGCAAGCTTCAATAAGATGAATTAAAATTAATAAAATAAACAGCTCTTCAACTAATTAAAATTGAAGAGCTTGTAACAAGGCAAAAATATGAATGAGTAGTTTAAAAAATGATGAATTTTATTTACCGAAATATTTTTCAAATAAAGCTAACTGATTGGTTAAAGAAATACTCCAATATTTTGTGTCATGGGCTCCCAAAGATTCGATATACAAATGCTGAATTTTCTTCTGGGTTAAAGCTTGGTGAAACTTTCTGTTTTGCTCAATCATCTGCACATCTTCCGTTCCACAATCAAAAATATAATGTTGCTGAGCGGTTTCCATCTGATTAATTTTACTGTCTGTAAGGTAATTACTCTTTAATGATTCAAACGGTCCTAAAACTTTATCTACCTGATATTTATTATAATTCTCACCAAAAACTCTGAAATCCAACGCGCCGCAAGAACTGCCGACAACGCCAAAAGTATCGTGATAGGTCACTCCAATATTGGTAGCGCCATAGCCACCCATGCTCCATCCCAAAATTCCTCTTTGTGCTTTTTCTTTTTTAACAGGATAATTTTTATCAATAAACTCCACCAATTCTTTTCCTATAAAAGTTTGATATTGAGAATCTTTAACAATCGGACTATCTACATACCAACTGCTGAAATTCCCGTCTGGCAAAATATAAATAGTTCCATATTTTTGAGATTTTTCAGCTAAGCCTGGAATATCTTCTTTAATAATTCTTTCGGGATTTCCGCTGAAACCATGCAAAATATAAACTGAGTTATATGCTTTTTTTGCTTCAAGGTTTGGAGTGACAACAATTACCTTTATTTTCTTATTCATTTTAGGGCTAAAAACTTCCTGACGAATAATTTTCTGTGAATACAACTGACTAAAAGTGATGAAAACCAATATAAGGTTTATTGACTTTTTCATAATTTAAAATTTTAATTAATAATGGCTTTATCATTAAAATAAAGCTTTTTCGTTCTACAAAATTGCAAACTATAAAACCAAAAAACATCAACATATGTTGACGTTTCTATTGATTTAATTCTTTTCTTATTCTGCTTAATTGCGTGGGGGTTACTCCTAAATAGGAAGCAATATGATGCTGTTTCAACCTTTTAAATAAAGATTGATTCTCCATTAAAGCTAGATATCGGGTTTTTGCGGTTTCATACTTTAATGAAATTTCCAACGGCTCTTTTTTCACTACCCAATTTTTTTCCAAGTAGTGAATTTGAAATAATGCAATGTCTAAATGTTGATGAAAGAGCTCTCTGTAAGCATTTACAGGATATTTAATAACTTCACAATCTTCCAAAGCAATCATGCTGAATTTACTGGGTTCATGCGTAATAACTGCCGAAGTGGAAGCAACAAAACTGTTCTCTTCAAAAAATATTTTATAGGCTGTATTGCCATTTTCATCCGTATTATAATAGCCAATCAGCCCAGATTTTAAAAAATAATAATATCTCGACATCATGCCTTCTTCCAACAACAATGTATTTTTTTCGAATTTTTCTTCAGAGCAGATGTTTAGCAAAAGAGAAATACTTTCATCAGAAAGCGGGTAATAAGTATTTATTTGTTTTATAAGTTCTTCCAAAATAATAAATTTCAACAATAAGTTTAATAATTATATAAAATGCTTAAACCATTAATCATACCATTTTTGTTCGTATTTTTGTAATGATACATTAAACAATTTTTCACAATAAATTTACTATGAATTCTAATCAAAATCCAAATATTAAAGCTGTATTTTTCGATGTTGACGGCACTTTAATAAGTTTTAAAACCAATAAAATTCCGGAATCTACACAAGAAGCCATAAAAAAACTTCGCGAAAAAGGGATAAAAGTCATTGTAGCAACCGGACGATCCATTAATTCTTTAGATCATATTAAACACATTGATTTCGACGGATTTATCACATTTAATGGCGGCTACTGCATGACGACGGATGGCAATATCATGTTTAAAAAAGCCATTAACGCTGAAGATATAAAAAATTTAATTAATTATTCTGAAAAATCTCCTTTAAGCTTTTCATTAATGTATGAAAATAAAGTTGAAATAAATGATGTAAATCCTGAAGTGGTTGGCATGTACGCCCATCTCAATCTTCCCGTACCGCCTTTACATGATAAAGATAATGTGGATGTTGAAAATGTTCTGCAGGCAAATATTTTTCTTGGTCCTGATGAAGAAAAGGTTTTTATGGAAAAGGTAATGCCGAATTCTGTGGCTTCCAGATGGACTCCCCTTTTTGCGGACGTTAATCCCGGTGGAATTACCAAACAAAACGGAATAGAATATTTCTGTAAACATTTCGGAATCGATTTTGCTGAAACTATGGCTTTTGGAGACGGAGGGAATGATATTTCTATGCTAAAATTTGTAAAAATTGGCGTTGCCATGGGAAATGCAAATGAAAATGTAAAAGAAATCTCGGATTACGTTACTGAAGAGGTTGACAATCATGGAGTTGAACTCGCTTTAAAACATTTTGGACTACTTTAATTTTATATCTCATAGCTAAACATTTTTAAGCCTAATTAAATATGTGGTATTTGTTTTTAAACTGATTTAATAAAAAAGGCACAGTATGTGTATATAACTAATTAAATCACTTAAAAATATTTAGTTATGAGAAGTTTATTATGGCTAGTAGCGGTCATTTGCATTGTCGTTTGGCTACTAGGAATGTTAGGAGTTGTGCCGGGTATGAGCACAGGTTATTTAGTACATGTTTTATTGGTAATCGCCATTATTGTAGTTTTATATAATATTATTACAGGTCGAAAACCTCTCGATTAATAGATTTCTTCAAATTGAAACTATTCTATTAATTTAGTAAACTTTAAAATATTGATCCTTGACAAATTTTGTTAAGGATTTTTTAATTAAAAAGCGGAATCTGAAATACATCAAATTCCGCTTTTATTCTTATTTATAGAAAATTATTTTTTTGCTTTTGCAGGAGCTGCTGTAGTAGCGCCTAGTTTAGATTTTACATCCGGAGTAATATCTTCACCTCCATCCAAATAAGCAATCTGGCTGTTTCCCTGAGAAGTTGCCACATCAAAAACGTATGCCAATCCTTTTTCTTTAGCCACAGTAGAAATCATGCTTGCCACTTTTTTCTGAATCGGAGCAAACAATTCGTTTTGCTTTTGAGAAATATCCTGAGCTGCTTTTGTACGCGTTTCTTCAATCGTTTTTCCTAATTGCTGAAGTTCAGTCTGAGCTGCTGTAAGTTCCTTAATTACAGATTCTTTATTTGCTTCACTGATTGTTTTTTCTTTATCCTGAGCCGCTTTTAGCTTCGTTTGGTAGCTTGTGATCAGCTTCTCAATTTCTCCTTGTTTTGTTTTGGTAAAAGTATCCAAACTCGCTTCTGCAGTTTTAGCTTCAGAAAGATTATTGAAAACATCATCAGAGTTTACATGACCGATTTTTTGTTGCGCTTGGGCAAGGTTTGATGTAAGAAATAATCCCGCTGCTACAGAAAATACAGTGATTAACTTTTTCATGTTATTGTTGATTTTTAAAATTATTTTAATTGTTTGTTTTTAAAAAGAGGACAAATATAATAAATATAACTACATCTCTAGTGATAATAACAGAAAAGAAGCCCAAAAAACCTCGGACTTCTAAATAATATTAAGTAAAAAATGAAAGACTAATTTTATGCTATACAAAAGTATTTTCTTGAGATTCAAAACGTATTAACCCACAAATAATAATTCCTTAAAAATAGCTTAAAACAAAACCTTTATATTTTTGATTAATACATTATCTTCATTCTAAAAAGATCAAATGGGAACTTGTGCTTTTTCGTAAATCAGACCTTCACTTTTTAATTCTTTCCAAAAATCAACAGGAATTTCTGCATTCAATGCATTTATATTTCCCTGCACCTGTTCAGTCTTACTTGCCCCAGGAATTATTGCTGAAAATTCATCTGCCGCCAACACAAAATGAAGGGCTGCATCTACAAGACTGAGGTTATATTTTTTCGCGATTTCAGCTATTTTATCACGTTTTTCCGTCATACCTTTAGGAATTACATCTTTATAATTATATCGTGGTCTTCCATTGATAAACCCAGAATTGTATCCCGCACCGGAAACCAGCTTTATACCAGCTTTTTTCACGGCAGGAAGCAGACGATCAACAGCATCTTCGTGCTCAAGAATAGAATATTGTGTAGCGGAAAGGCAGATATCAGGATCGGCAGATTCAATACAATCTAAAATAGGTTCAATTTTATTGACACCCATACCCCAGGCTTTAATAATCCTCTGATCCCGCAAATCAGATAAAACTTTGAAAGCTCCTTCCCTTGCCTGTTTCAAAAAATAAGGATAACGATCGCCCACCTGATCTTCAGATAAATCGTGAACGTACACAATATCAATATGATTTAATCCTGTTCTTCTCAAACTTTCCTCAATGCTTTTTTTAATGGCATCTGCTGTGTAGTTATGCTCAAAATCGTAATTTAGGGGCGCTTTCCACATGGTTGGGGGAACCTTATCTTCTGGAACTTCTGTAAACAGCCTTCCGACTTTTGTTGAGAATACAAATTTATCTCTCTTCTGATTTTGTAAAAAACTTCCAAACCTTCTCTCACTTTTCGTAAGTCCGTACCATGGAGAAGAATCGAAATATCGAATTCCCAGATCCCATGCTTTCTGTAGAACTTTGTAAGAATCTTCGTCTGTTAATGGCTCGAATGCAGTTCCTATGGCTACTCCACCCAATCCCAATTTGTGTTTTTCATTTAAAACATCTGTTTTCATATGATAATATTTAAGTGTTTTGGTTGGTGTAAAGGATACAAACACCGTGCAGACATGGGTTTTCAAACCATAATATTTTTAATTTTTATAAAGATTAAAAATGAAATATCAAAAAGAGATTTATTTTCATCGAAAGTTTTGATCTTTGGTTGGCATTAACTCAATAATTAGTCAACCCATTATATTCATATTGATAAGAATCAATTGTTATCGTATAAAACTTCATTTGGCTTTATTATTGAAGTTAAAATAATACACTTCAACATCAAAAATATGAAAAAGCATATCGTCATTGTAGGCGGAGGATTTGCCGGAATAAATCTTATAAAATCTTTGGTAAACGATACAAGATTCAAAATAACACTTGTTGACAAGAATAATTATCACTTTTTTCCACCTTTAATTTATCAGGTGGCCACTTCATTTATTGAAGCATCCAATATCAGCTACCCTTTCCGAAAGATGTTTTCCAAATACAAGAACGTAAAATTTCACATGGGAGGCCTTCTGAATGTTTTGCCTGAAACCAAAACCATCCAAACGGAAACTGGAGAAATCACCTACGATTATCTTGTTTTAGCACTAGGGACAGAATCGAATTTCTTTGGAATGGAAAACGTTCAAAATTGCGCCTTGCCGATGAAAACCATTGATGAAGCATTATATTTACGAAATTATATGCTTTTAACATTGGAAGAAGCGGCTCGAAATAAAGATATAAAAGAAGCTCAAAAGTTACAAAATATCGTAATTGCAGGCGGTGGCCCCACTGGTGTAGAATTAGCAGGAATGATTGCCGAAATGGGAAGCTATATTGCTAAAAAAGAATATCCAGAAATAAAATCAGCTTTATCGAATATCTATTTAATTGATGCGTTGCCAACATTACTTTCGCCGATGAGTAGAATGGCGCAACAGGCTGCTTATGACAAACTTAACAGTTTGGGAGTGAAAATTATTCTGAATGTAGCGGTAAAAGATTACACCGATGGAAAAGTAATTTTAGCGGATGGAAAATCTATCGAAACAGAAACGTTAATCTGGACTTCCGGCGTGATCGGTCGTGAAGTGAAAGGGTTACCTGAAGAAAGCATAGGAAAAGGGCGAAGAATTCTCGTTGATGCTTATAATAAAGTAAATGGCACAGAAAATATTTATGCCTTAGGAGACATCAGTCTTCAATTTTCGGATAAAAAATTTCCTAATGGGCATCCGCAATTAGCACAGGTTGCCATTCAGCAAGGGAAAAATTTAGGACAAAATTTTAAAAGAATTGAAGACGAAAAAATACTCCATACTTTCGAATATAATGATAAAGGGAGTATGGCGATCATATCAAAATTCAATGCGGTGGTAGATTTACCGAAGTTTTCATTTAAAGGTTTTACTGCATGGCTTACTTGGCTTTTTATTCATATTATTCCGCTGGTTAGTTTTAGAAGTAAAATACGTCTGGCAATGGATTGGCTGAGATTATTCATCACCAATAACCCTTCCATCAGATTAATTCTACGACCAAAAAGAAACACTGGAAAAGAAGCAGAATTTGAGCATTCCTAATATATTACGTAAATTTACGCAACTATAACAATTCGGTTATGGAATAAAATCTTTATTTAAGTGAAAATTCATAATAGAAGAAAATTTCTCAGCTTTCTGAAGTTTAAGAGAGATTTTCAAAAGTATGGGCTTGAAAAAGCACGAAGTTATGAGCTCATTCTTCATTGGCTGAACAACAGGTTAAGCCGAAATCAGTTTCTTGTACTTTCCGGAATTCTTGTAGGATGCTCGGCGGGTTTGGCAGGGGTTATCCTTAAAACGCTGGTGCATAATATTCACCATTTTATTACGACAAAAGTTCATTTTGAGTATCAGATTCTTTTTTATGTTGTCTTTCCTTTTTTAGGAATTGTTTTGACGACAAGTATCGTTTTAACGATTTTTAAAGGACAAGACAGGAAAGGAATTGGCGCTATTTTATATGAAATTGCTCAAAATTCAAGTATCGTTTCATCTGTAAAAATGTATTCTCAAATCGTACAAAGTGCTATTACGGTAGGTCTTGGAGGCTCTGCCGGATTGGAAAGTCCTATTGCTGTAACGGGAGCTGCCATTGGTTCCAATTTTGCCCAAACCTATCGTTTAAGTTATAAAGAACGTACACTTTTGCTTGCTGCGGGTGCTACGGCCGGTATAGCTTCCGCTTTTAATGCTCCGATTGCAGGAATTATGTTTGCTTTCGAGATTTTATTAACGGGGGTTGTTTTCACAGATTTTATTCCTTTGGTTGTTGCTGCGGTTTGTGGTAGTTTACTGTCAAGAATTTTATTGCAGGAAGATGTACTTTTCAGGTTTTATACAAGAGAAGCTTTTAATTATAAAAACGTTCCTTACTATCTTTTATTAGGGGTTGTAACGGGTTTGTACGCCAGATATTTTGTTATTATTTCTCAAAAAGTTGAGCATTTTATTAAAGGACTGAAAATGTCTCGTCTTCGAAAAGCAATGTTTGGGGGTGCTGTGCTATCCTTGTTATGTGTTCTTTTTCCGCCGTTATTTGGTGAAGGATATGAAACTGTAAAAGCATTTACCAACGGAGACACCCACTTAATTATCGAAAATAGCTTATTCAGATATTTTGAAATTAAAGATTTTACCATTATCATCTTTCTGATCTTAGTTCTTTTACTTAAAGCTTTTGCCACGTCTTTCACCATTTTCAGCGGAGGAAATGGAGGAAATTTTGCACCGTCTCTTTTTGCAGGAGGAACGGTGGGATATCTATTTGCCATTGTTTGTCAGCAGATCGGTTTTACAGATGTTCCGGTTACCAACTTGGTATTGGTAGGAATGGCGGGAGCGATGAGTGGTGTGATGTATGCCCCCTTAACAGCTATTTTCCTGATTGCAGAATCTAGTTTTGGATACGACTTATTTATTCCGTTAATGATTGTTTCTATTATGTCTTATTTAATTGCAAAATGGTTCTCTCCTATTTCTCCCGAACTGAAATCATTAGCCGATCAAGGAAAAATTTTCACAAATAAGCATGATAAAAATTTATTATTTTCATTAAAAACAGAAGATTTTATTGATAGATATTCTCAAGCCATTAACCAAAATGCACCAATTACAGAATTATTTAAACTGATAAAAAACGGAGATAAAAATATTTTCGCTGTTATTGATGAAAATAAATCTTTGAAAGGCATACTTACTTTAGATGATGTAAGACCCTATCTTTTTTCAAACGATGAAATTTCGGCAACGATAATTCAAATTATGAAAGCTCCGCCTGCCATTATTCATCCTGAAGATAAACCTTTGGATATCCTCCAGACTTTTGATGATACGGGGATGTGGAATTTACCTGTTGTAAATAACGAAAATAAATTTATCGGATTTATTTCTAAGTCAAAAATTTTAACGAGTTACAGGCAATTGTTAAAAGAATATTCAGATTAAGATCTATTTCATAAAAACCAAAAGCCGTTCAATCATAACATTGAACGGCTTTTTTATCTAAAAAAATAATTTACTTTAAAGTATTTATTATTGGCTTACTTTGTTCAAAAGTTCTACCTCATCGCTGTTTAATTGAATATTAGGAGCAGCAAATAAAGTTTCCAATTGAGATTCGCTGGTTGCGCTCACAATCGGAGCCGTAATCAATGGGTTTGCCAATAACCAAGCCAATGCCACAGCACCTTGCGTTGTATTATGTTGAGAACTGATTTCATCCAAAGCTTTTAAAACTTCCAAACCTTTAGGATTAAGATATTTTCTTACACCCTCACCTCTTTGACTTTTCGATAAATCGGCTTCATCACGGTATTTTCCGGTTAAAAATCCGGCTGCTAAAGACCAATACGGGAATACACTTAAACCAAATTGATCGACCAATGGAGCATAATTCGTTTCAAAACCTTCTCTTTCCAACAAATTATAATGAGGTTGAAGCGCAACATATTTCGGGAAATTATTTTTCTCAGCTACTTCAAAAGATTCTTTCAATCTTTCCGGAGAAACGTTTGAAGCTGCAATGTAGCGTACTTTTCCAGCTTTTACAATTTCATCATATGCTGACAAAGTTTCCTCAACTGGCGTTTTATTATCGTCGAAATGCGTGTAATAAATATCAATATAATCGGTCTGAAGTCTTTGCAAAGATTCATCCACAGATTTTAAAATATGTTTTTTACTGATATCAAAACCATGCTCTTTAGTTTCAGAGCCTACTTTTGTTGCAATGACCAAACCGTGCCTGTTATCACGGCTTTTCATCCATTTTCCGATAATTTCTTCAGACTGACCGCCTTTTCCGTTCACCCACCAAGAGTAAGTATCAGCCGTATCTACAAAGTTAAAACCTCCCGCGATAAATTGATCCAGAATATCAAAAGATTGTTTTTCATCAAGTGTCCATCCGAACACGTTTCCTCCAAAATTTACTGGTGCAATTGACAGATCAGTATTTTTTATTTTTCTTTTTTCCATGAGAATGATTAAGATTAAAGAATTATTTATTGAATAGCTTAAAGGTAGCGAATAATATTTTTGATTAATGGTTTAATCTCTCTATACAACTCATTTTTTTTGTCAATGAAAAAAGACCAACTTTTCAAGCTGGTCTTTCTATTTTATAATTGTTGATTGTCATTAAATCTCCCCCATCACGTACATATTTTCCATGGTTGGGATGGTACTTCCGCCCTGCTTTTCTAAAGTGATCGCAAAGGCCTGAGCATTAGAAATATTCGCTAAAGCAATTTCGCTGTCTTTTTCATGTGTGTACATTCCTGCATTTACAGGTTTTCCATCTTCGATAGCCCAAAGTTGATATTGCATACCATCAGGTGCTTTTGGAAGACTTTCAGCATTAAGATAAACATCTTTGGTCTTTTTATTCCAGAAAACCATGGCTTTAGAATCGGCATGTTTTTCAACACCTTTTAACATCACCATTTCCATATTCGGATCAGTTGCCATATCCATCTTACGATTCATTTTCTGCATCTCCAAATCCTGAGATTTCTTACGATTGTGCATATCCGCAATCTCGGTTTTCATTTTAGATTGATTGCTCATCCAAAACATATTCCCTCCCACGCTTACTAAAAATAGTACAGAAGCAGCAATAGCAAAGGTTTTCCAATTATTATTCCCCTGAATTTTAATCTCTTCTTGTGGTTTTGCAGACGGAATATCTGCCGAAACTGCAGGTTTCACTTCTTCAACAATCTGTTCCTGTTGAATTTTATTCCAAATCTTTGATTTTAAATCGATTGGAGGTGTCACAGACTGAGCTGTAGCCAAATCTTCTAAAGTTTTCTGCGCTTCTTCAAAAGCTTCTCTTACTTCAGCATTGTTCTTCATCACACACTCCAAAATCCCCGCCTCTTCAGGTGAAGCGTGGCCTAGAATATAAGATTCTATAATTCCGGATGATATGTATTCTTTAGTGTTCAATTTATTGATAGTCTTTTAACAAATCCTTTAATTTCATCAGTGCATTTCTCATTTTGGTCTTTACAGTTCCCAGCGGTATCTTCAGTTTTTCAGATATCTCGTGTTGGGTATATCCCTGATAATATGCCAAATCAATCAACTCCTGTTTATCGACTTCCAGTCCTTCAATTACTTTATTAAATCCGATAAAATCAGAAGAATTATTTGTTGTCGAAAGCTCTGCAGAGTTATATACGAAATCCGGAAGCGATTGGTTTTTAAGCTCATTCTGAAAACCTTTAGATTTTAAATAATCGATAGCGGTATTTCTTGCAATATTAATCATCCAGGTATAAAACCTTCCTTTTGATGAATCGTATTGTTGAATGGAATTCCAGATTTTAACAAAAACATCCTGAATAATTTCTTCAGTATATTCTTTTGACTGAACGATTCGGAGAATAACGCCATACAGCGCACCAGAATAATGGTCATACAAGTAATGAAAACCAGATTCGTTTCTCTGTTTCAGTAAAACGATGAGCTCCTCTTCCGAATAGTTTGTTTTAATAGCGAATATTTTTCGTTCCAAATGTAATGAAATATTACAAATAACAAACAATATTTAAACCAAATCTCAATTCTTCAACAAAATTAAACACACGTTTACAATTTCTCTGTTTAAAGATTTAATTTTTAATTATTTATTAATTTTTAAATAAAATTTCATGGAAAAACAAAATTTATCGACCTGATTATTAGTGGGTTATAAAATAATTTAATCTTTTTTAAATCTGAATTAAAACCAGGCTCGTAAATGACATTAACAACGAAAAATTTAAACAACACTTAAAATTTAATACAATGAACACAAGATCAAAAATCGCGGTAGCAGGAATGATGGTTTTATCATTCGCTTTCAGTGGAAATTTAACTGCACAAACGATGAAAGAAAAAACAGTAATGGTTGGCGGAGCAGCGATGTATCCTTCAAAAAACATTATTGAAAATGCTGTTAATTCAAAAGACCATAAAACATTGGTTGCAGCAGTAAAAGCAGCAGGTTTGGTTGAAACTTTACAGGGAAAAGGTCCTTTTACGGTATTGGCTCCAACGGATGCGGCTTTTGCTAAATTACCAAAAGGAACGGTAGAAAATCTGGTAAAACCTGAAAACAAAGCTACGCTTACAAAAATCCTTACTTATCATGTGCTTCCTGGAAAATTCAATGCTAAAGAAATTTGGGCAGCCGTGAAAGCCGGAAACGGAAAAAGCATGATGAAAACAGTAGAAGGCGAAGAACTTACTTTCTGGACCAAAGGCAAAGACCTTTATGTGAGAGACGCGAAAGGAAATGATGCTAAAGTTACTATTGCAGATGTAAATCAGTCAAATGGTGTGATTCACGTGATCGACACTGTTTTAATGCCTTAGGGCTTATTAGTTGTTTGAACAGCATAAAATAATATGCTGTTCTTTTCTTCATCAATAATCAAACACTTAAAAAATAATATTATGAAAAGAACAACAATTCAGGTTTCTAATCAAGGAGCAACACTTGATACAGGAAGACGAAATTTCTTAAAACTAAGTGGTGTTGGATTGGCTATTGCCGGACTCACCCTTATTGGATGCGATGATAATGACGATTTTAACTTTATGGATAATGATGTTTTTGATCTGGGATCGGGAGATGTAGGTATACTGAATTACGCCTATGCCCTTGAACAGTTGGAAGCCGATTTTTACACCAAAGTGGTTAATAATTTTTACAGTGGCATTTCGAGTATTGAAAAGGAATTATTCACAGATTTGTACCATCATGAGGTAATTCACAGAGATTTTTTCAAAGCGACTATCAGCGGAGCCACTTCAAATGTACTACCCAAGCTTGAGTTTCAATATCCGAATGTAAATTTCAATGACAAAAATTCTGTACTGGCTACTGCAAAAGCATTGGAAGATACTGGCGTTGCGGCCTATAACGGAGCCGGAAAATACATAACAAACCCTACTTATCTGGTGATTGCCGGAAAAATAGTTTCTGTGGAAGCTAGGCATGCTTCAGCAATCAGAAACCTAATAAATCCAGGAACAGCAGCTTTCTCAGGAGATGACGTGGTAGATGCTAACGGACTGGATCTTGCCAAAGAACCAAAAGATATTGTTGCCGCGGCAGGAGGATTTTTCAAAACTCCTTTTACTTGGAAAGAACAAGGAATCGGCTAAATTATTCACCATTAAATCTATTATTATGAATATTCTAAAATTACTGGATAAGCTTTCTAACGATAAATTTTTCACTACAGAAACTTCACGATTAGAAACGATTACGAATCTTTCTTCAGCTGGTAAAAAAGCTGCTGTAGCATCCATCCCTTTTGGATTGGGAGCATTAATGACAACTTCTGCTAAAGCAGAAACGGTAACCACTACAGATTCTAGCTTATTTAAAAATGCATTAACGGATGCCCTTCAATTGGCTTTAGTCCTTGAATATCTTGAAAATGAATATTACGCTATGGGATTGGCTGCAGGAACATTAATTCCCAATGGAGACCGAGCAGTTTTTATGCAAATTTCAAAACATGAAGCAGCCCACGTCAATTTCTTAAAAAGTACTTTAACTTCTTTAGGAACGACTCCGGGAGCAAAACCTACTTTTGATTTTACAGCAAACGGCAGCTTCTCCCCTTTCACAGATTATAGTCAGTTTTTGGTTCTGGCTCAGGCTTTTGAAGATACTGGAGTTAGGGCTTATAAAGGTCAGGCAGGAAATGTGATGTCTAACAAAGCTGTTTTGCAGGCTGCATTACAAATTCATTCTGTGGAAGCAAGACATGCCTCTCAGGTGCGAAGAATGCGTGCTAACAAAGGCTGGATAGAACTTGCAGACGGCGGAAGTATGCCTCCTGCAACAAATGCCGTATATGCGGGTGAAGATGTGACTAATCAGGCAGGATTCAATACTGCAACGGCTTTTGGAGCTGCAGCAGGTTCTGCCGCGTTTGATGAAATTTTAACAGGAAGCGATGCTCAAACCATAGCATCTTTGTTTATTGTATAGTGATATTAATATTTGGTGAGAATCCTTTCTCGTTTTGAGAAAGGATTTTTTGTTAAAAATAAAAGACTGACCTTAACGTCAGTCTTTTTATTCGCTTTTTTATTCTGCTTTATTTTTCAGCGCCATCAAAAGTCCATAAGCTCCTTTCTGAACAATTTTTTTATCTTTCAAATTGTCAGCTTTTAAAATTTCGGTGAATTGATCATCAGAAATCCCTACGTTTACAGGAATCATCTTATATTTCTTGTTCCCTAAATCTTCAAAAACATAATTTTTACTTTCAAAAGAAACCACAGATTCATTCGGTAAACCAATGGTAAATCTACTGTTTATCGTCACTTCTGCATTGATGTACATTCCTTTGATAAAATCCGGATTTGATGTTGAAAGTTTCGCCACAGCAATCGATGAACCTCCATTTTCAATACTTGGAACAATGCTTGCAATTTTTGCCGTCGATTTTTTATCAGGATTTTGATTGTTGTAAACTAAAATTTCCTGTCCGATTTTCACGTCATTTACATCGTTTTCAAATACTTTTAATTCAAGCAATAATCCGGTTGGATTAATCAATTCAAACAAAGTATCAGAAGGATTAATATATTGTCCATTATTCACCAGAATTTTGCTCACAAAACCACTGAAAGGTGCATAAACATTAATTCTACTTCTGATATTGGATGAATTTAAACCTTTTGCATTAATTCCGATAATTCTTAATTTTTCCTCCAAACCTCTCAACGTTGCATTCAATGTTGAATAATCTGCCTGAGCGGTTTGCAAAGTTTTATCACTGGTCGCTTTGGTGATATTCAAATCTTTTTGACGGCTTAAATTCAATCTTGCAGATTCCAACTGCGCTTTCGTCACCAAATAATCCTGTTGCAACTGAATAAATTGCGGATCTTCTACAACAGCTAAAACCTGTCCTTTGCTGAAATGACTTCCGTTACTCACATTAATCGATTTGATATGACCGCCCATAATGCTGGAAACCGAACTGATATGAGACGGCGCAATTTCCACTTTACCATTCAGGCGAACCCGTTTTTGCATTGTTTTTTCCTGAATGGTTGTTGTCGTTAAACCAATCGATTCCAATTGCTTATCCGACATTTGAACCGTATTCTGGTTTTTTTCCTTGAATTTTGTGTTTTCATACACCGTTTTTTCTTCCTCTTTTTTTCCTGAACAGGAAGATAAAATCAGAATTACACTTAAACTGAAGATTGAGATATTTTTAAGATACATTTCGCTTTTATTTTGATAGTAAAAAATTAAGTTCTGCACCGATTTGGTTGAGTCTTTCGAGATTATCAATGTAATCAACCTTTGTTTTCACTGCCTGATTCGTCAGGATTACCCAGTTCAGATAATCGATTTCGCCGACTTCTAATTGTTTTTGAACCGTTTTTAAAATGGTTTCAGACTTTGGAAGCTGTTTTTGCTCATAATTATCAACGATTTTCAGTTGATTGGTGTAATTATTAATTTGCTGTCCGAATCTGTTTTTCAGTTCAATTTCTTTTAATTGATATTGATTTTCTGAAATCACCACTTTCGCTTTCGTAGCTTTTGCCAAAGCTCTCTGACCTTTCGTAAACAAAGGAATTCCAACACCGACTTGAACCGCATTAAAACGATTGTTACTAAGGTTTTTCATACTTTGATTTGTATATCCAACCAATAAATCCGGTAATAATTTAGATTTTTCGAGCTGAGCTTCTGCATCATTGATTTTAATCTGCTGATTTAAATATTGCAATTCAGGATGTTGCCGAATCATTTCTTCCGAAACCTGAAGATTAACATTCATAATCGGTTTGTCCGAAACAGGTTGAAATTTTTCTTCCGACTGAAGCAATAACTGAAGCTGAAGTTTGGCAATATTCAAATCATTTTCAAGCATATCCAATTGCGTTTTTGCTTGTTCATTCTGAATTTCTGCCGTCGATTCCTCCAGAATATTAGTTTCTCCTTTTTTTAGTCTCAAACTCGCTTTTTCTGCAAAACTGCTGTACAGTTTGCTGATATATTCAATCACTTTTTTCTTTTCCTGAAGCGTCAGAATTCGGTAAAAAACATAGGAAACTTCCTTTGTTAATTGTGCTTTCGTCAGGTTTTGATTGATGACACTTGCATTCCATTCTGCATCCAGCATTTGTTTTCTTCTGGTATAAACCGTCGGAAAACTGAAACGCTGAGAAATGGAGAAAGAATTATCAGTTTCAATTCCATTAATTTGTCCGATTTGCGCACTGACTTCCGTTTGTGGAATATCAAGATAACTTGTCTTTAATTTTTCCTGATATTCAGAAATTAATTTTGAGTTTTTTAAAGTTCCATTTTGCTGAAAAGCTTTTTTCAAAGCCTGTTCGTAGGTAATGTTTTCCTGAGCATTCATTATTCCGAAAGACATCAGAAATAATAATGCAGTCAGTTTTTTATGATTATTTGAAAATTTCATTATATTTATTTTTAACGCAATGAGCGCTAAGATTTTTTTAATTGAGACTTTTTATTTTTCGTTCGCAAAGGCGTTTCACTCAGCCAAGATTTAGTTTCTTTTGAACTTTTTCTTTTTACTGATTCGTTCAAATAAGACGTAAAGAATCGGTAAAACGAACAATGTTAAAAGTGTTGCCAACATCAAACCTCCAATAACCACGGTTGCCAAAGGTCGCTGAACTTCCGCACCTGCTCCGTTACTGATTGCCATTGGTAAAAATCCTAAAGAAGCCACGAAAGCCGTCATTAAAACCGGACGAAGACGGATTCTTGTTCCCATTAAAACAATTCGGCTTAAATTTGTAACACCATCTTTTTTCAGTCGGTTGAATTCTGAAATCAATACAATTCCATTTAAAACGGCAACTCCAAAAAGGGCGATAAATCCAACTCCTGCACTAATGCTGAAAGGCATTCCTCGTAATGCTAAAAAGTAAATTCCACCAATTGCAGACAACGGAATCGCCGTGTAAATCAACAAACTATGTTTTACAGAACCGAAAGCGAAGAACAGCAATAAGAAAATCATTACTAAAGAAATCGGAACGGCAATTCCTAATCTGGCTTTGGCTTGATTTAAATTCTCAAAAGCGCCTCCGTAAGAAATAGTGTAACCTGCAGATAATTTTAAATCTTTGTTAACCTTTTGCTGAAGCTCTTCTACAATACTCTGAACGTCTCTTCCACGAACATTGAAACCAATGACAATCCTACGTTTTGTATTTTCTCTCTGAATCTGATTTGGACTTTCTTTTAATTCCACTTTTGCCAATTGCGACAACGGAATTTGTTCACCATTCGGGGTCGGAATCAAAAGATTTTGAATACTTGAAATGTCTTTTTTATGTTCATTATCCATTCTTACTACGACATCAAACTTTCTTTCGCCTTCATACAAAGCACCTGCGGTTTGCCCTGCAAAAGCCATATTGATGACTCTGTTGATTTCTGCAACGGAAATATTGTAACGCGAAAGTTCTGCACGATTATAATCAATCACAACTTGCGGAGCACCGACAACAGGTTCTAAATATAAATCCTGAGCACCATTAACGGTTGAAATAATTCCGCCTAATTTTTTAGCATAAGTCGCCAAACTGTCTAAATCTTCGCCATAAATTTTACAAACCACATCCTGTTTTGCTCCCGTCATCAATTCATTGAAACGCATCTGAACCGGAAACTGGAAACTAGCGGTAAGTCCGGGAATGACCTGTAAGGCTTCGTTCATTTTATCTGAAAGTTCAGGGAACGAATGTGCAGAAGTCCATTCTTTTTTCGGTTTTAAAACAACAATCATATCACCACCGTCCATCGGCATTGGGTCGGTTGGAATTTCTCCACTTCCGATTTTCATCACGACTTTCTCAACTTCCGGAAATTGCTTTAACAAAATCTTAGCGGCTTGTGTTGTCGCTTTTTTCGTTTCTTCGATATTACTTCCCTGAAGAATTCTCATCTCCACTGCAAAATCACCTTCTTCCAAAGACGGAATAAATTCTCCACCCATTTTTGAAAGCACGAAAACTGCTCCTGCAAACAAAACAATAACGGTTGCAATGATTGTTTTTCTGAATTTTAGAGCTTTAATCAATAATTTCTGATGACCGATTTCCACTTTTGCCATCACTCTGTCGGAAACATTATCTTTTGTTTTTTTCTTTCGGCTCAATACCAAAGAACTCATCATTGGAATGTAAGTTAATGACAATAAAAATGCACCAATCAAAGCAAAAGCAACGGTTTGTGCCATTGGTTTGAACATTTTTCCTTCAATCCCCTGAAGCGTAAAAATTGGTAAGTAAACAATTAAAATAATGATTTGTCCGAAAACGGCACTGTTCACCATTTTTGTTGCGGAACTTGAAACCTGACCATCCATTTCAGCTTTTGAAAGCATATTGTCTTTTCCGAAATGTTTTTTGTGGGCTAATTGATGTAGAACTGCCTCAACAATAATCACTGCTCCGTCAACAATCAATCCAAAATCCAAAGCTCCGAGACTCATTAAATTTCCTCCGACTCCGAAAATATTCATCATGATAATAGCAAAAAGCATCGCCAAAGGAATGACTGAAGCGACCAATAAACCCGCTCTGAAATTTCCAAGGAATAAAACCAAGATGAAAACGACGATTAACGCGCCTTCCATTAAATTGGTTTTTACAGTACTAATCGTGTTATTCACCATTTTAGCTCTATCTAAAAACGGCTCAATTACAACACCTTCCGGCAAAGATTCCTGAATTTTATCTAAAGTTTGCTTGATGTTTCCAACAACTTCATTGGCATTTTCGTCTTTCAGCATCATGACAATCGCTCCAGAAACTTCGCCTTTGTCATTATAAGTCATTGCTCCGTAACGAGTTGCAAAACCTATTTTCACCCGAGCCACATCTTTAATATGAACAGGAATTCCTTCTTTTGTATTCGAAACCTGAATATTTCCAATGTCTTCTGCACTTCCTAAAAGTCCTTCACTTCGGATGAAAAGAACGGTTTCTTTCTTTTCGATATACGCTCCACCTGTGTTTTGATTGTTTTTTTCAAGCGCATCAA
This sequence comes from Chryseobacterium sp. GM_Chr_2, assembly GCF_026540445.1. Lineage (NCBI taxonomy): Bacteria > Pseudomonadati > Bacteroidota > Flavobacteriia > Flavobacteriales > Weeksellaceae > Chryseobacterium > Chryseobacterium sp. GM_Chr_2. The sequence continues at coordinate 267,051 of NZ_JALNUD010000003.1, read as the reverse complement.
AAACATCATTTATGGTGATGTTAAAAGCTTGAAGCTGATTGGGATTGATGGCAATTTCGTACTGTTTTAATTTACCTCCGAAACTGCTGACATCGGCAATACCTTTTGTTCCCAATAATTGTCGGCGAATCACCCAATCCTGGATGGTTCTCAATTCAGTTTCATCATAAATATGTTCGTAACCTTTTTTAGCCCGAACAACATATTGAAAAATCTCACCTAAACCTGATGAAATGGGACCTAATTCAGGTTTTCCAATGCCTGCTGGAATATTTTCCTGAACCAATTGCAGTCGTTCCTGAACTTGTTGACGAGCCCAATATACATCAGTATCATCATCAAAAACAATCGTTATCAACGACAATCCGAAACGTGAAAAACTGCGGATTTGAGTAATTCCGCTGATATTGCTGGTTGCCTGTTCGATAGGAAAAGTTACGAGACGTTCGATGTCCGCAGCTCCGTATGAAGGCGCAACAGTAATTACCTGAACTTGTGTACTTGTGATATCAGGCTGTGCATCGATGGGAAGTTTTGTGGTTTCATAAATTCCAAAAAGAATCAGTCCTATGGTAAAAAGACCGATAATGAGTTTATTCTTTACAGAAAACTCAATAATTTTATTTAACATAAAAATTTATTAATTGAATTAAATAGAAATCAACTGCTTTAGAAAAAAATCCTAAAACATTGATATTTAAGTTAAAAATCAATTAACAAAAGCGCGGTGGCTGAAAAATACGGGAAAGATAACTGCTGGAAAAGTCTTTTTCCTGATAAACAGTTGGTTTTTGAGATATGATAATCTCTTTTATTTTTTCGATGTGAAAAATAATTACGGGAAGTTGAGCGTGAACCATCAAAACAACCGGCGGATTGATAAAAGGAAGCTTTTGATCGGTATCCCAATCTGCATCTTTCTTGTGATTATCATAATGTTCCACCAAAAATTCAGAAACAGTTCCCTGATATTCCATTAAATGCTCTACAAATAAAGGCACTTTCAACACTTCACCAACATTGGTTGTTGCAAGCACATAAATCATTGAACATACTATGGAAAACCATCTCAACATGGCCGCAAAGATAGGGCTTAAATTTTTTTTGAAAGAAAAATCTATTGTTAAATTGCCATTAAATATGATTTTATTCTTTGATCAATTCTTCAAGTTGCTGATAAAAAGAGTTTTTACTGTAATCTGCCATTCCGGTATGTTTAAGTCTAATTTTACCATTTTTATCAAGAATTACAGTTGTCGGAAGCGAACCGTTGTAAATTTCTTGAGGAATATTTCCATTTGAAACCCAAAATGGAATGCTATATTTATTCTTTTCTAAGAATTTTTTTCCGGCATTTACATCATCATCAAGATTTATGGTTAGGAATTCTACATTCTGGTTATCTTTATATTTTTCATACATTTTCTGAATAGACGGAAATTCTGCTCTGCATGGAGGACACCACGATGCCCAGAAATTAATGAAAACAACTTTACCTCTGAAATCATGAGTTGAAATACTTTTACCATCTATATCCTTCATATTAAAATCCGTAACAGTAAATGAATCTGCTTTATCTTCAATCTTTGAATTCAATAATCCTGTTGAAACAATCTGTTTCATTACCCATGTTTTTATATCTTTGTTCACTAACAATAGGAAAAAAAAGAAGAAAAAAATGATATTTGCAGCATTTTTCCTTAACCAAAAGCACGATTTTTCCATACTTTCAAAGATAATTATTTTACTGAATACTTTTCGCAAAGTCACTCGGTCTGCAGTGCATCACTGAAAGAAAACTTCTCGTGTAGGCCTGCACACTTTTATATCCTACCTCAAATGCAATCTCTGAAATCGTAAGATCTTCTGAACTCAGAAATTCCAGACTTTTGATAATGCGCAGCATCTGTTGATATTTATTGAGGGTAATCCCGGTTTCAGTTTTAAAAATACGTTCCAAAGTTCTCAATGAAAGCATAGCAAGATCACTGAGGTCTTCCATTTTAAAATCCTGATTATAACGATTGTGAAGATATTCCATTACTTTAGAGAGCCGCTTATCTTTTGGTAGCGTGAGATGTAATTGTAAAGAATTGGCTACAAAGTGAGGAAGTTCATTAAAAAGAGCCTTTAAAAAAGTAGATTCATCCGAATTATTTTCTAAACTTTTAGACCACTTTTCGGAATATTTAATCATTTCCTTTAAAACAGGCGGAACGGAGAAAATTTTCTCCTGATGGTAAAAATCTTCATTACTGTCGATATCCGAAAACATAATCATCAGTTTAATTTTTTCTGAATGTGCATTGGTTTTATGCACTGCATTAGGCGGAATCCACGCTGCATGATTTTGAGGAAGCAGATAAATTTTCTCTTCAATCGTTAAATACTGAAAGCCGCTTTCAACATACACTAGCTGTCCTTTTTTATGAGAATGAAGAATATCATCGTGCTTCCAATCATCTTCAAACCAAACAAAATAGGGCTTTTTTAATTCATCAATTATATTATCATTATTCAAAACAATGTCGTTTTAGGTTAATGTTTTGACAAATTTAAATAAAATCACAAAGCTAATTTTGCTGTAGAAATTTTAAAATATGACAAAAAACGAAACAAAAACAAATATTTCCTACATTTACTTTTGGTAAATGTTTTAATTGTGGTACTGGTATCCAGTAATTTACGCTCACCAATTATTTCTGTTTCTCCGGTTTTAAGCGACATAAAAACCGCACTGGGGCTTAGCAGTTTACAAATCAGCATGCTCACCTCTATTCCACTTTTTATGTTTGCCACCTGTTCGGTATTGGTAAGCCGACTTTCTCATAAGCTGAGCATAAACAGATTGCTGCTTTATTCATTAATCATTTTAAGTTTCGGATTATTTTTAAGAGTTATGGGTTCTCTTTTAACCTTATTTTTAGGCTCGGTTTTTATCGGCTTGGGAATTTGTATCGGAAATGTGGTTACGCCAGGCTATGTTAAAAATAATTTTCCTAAACAGATCGGACTGATGACAGGGATTTTTGCTGTTTCCATGAATATCAGTGCAGCATTGGCTTCAGGATTTAGCATCAATATCGGAAAATGGACAGGCTTTGGATGGCGAGGTTCGTTAGGAGTATAGCTTGTTATTTCATTATTGGCAATAATTGTAGTCATCATCGAAATGATTTTTAATAAAAATAAATTGCAGGAAGTAAAATCGTCGATCAGCAGTTCAGATTTTAATATGTTTAGATCTTCCCAAGCCTGGAATATCAGCATTTTCATGGGATTACAATCACTATTTTATTACTGCATTATAGCCTGGCTTCCGGCATTTCTCACGGATCATCAGATGAATGCCGAGTCTTCCGGCTGGGTTTTGTTTGTCATTCAGATTACGATGCTTCCTATCACTTTTGGAGCTCCGATAATTGCTCAAAAGATGAAAAACCAAAAGGCCATGATCGTTTTTATCCGCAGTTTGATGCTGATAAGCACCTTAATGTTTGCTTTCCTGAAATCAGAATGGATTTATGTAAATGCAGCATTCATAGGATTATCAAATGGTTTGTCATTCAGTCTTGCGATCTTGTTTTTTTCGTTAAGAACAAAATCGAGCGCCAATGCGATCAAAATCTCAGGGATGGCGCAGTCTGTAGGGTATTTAATTGCCGCTTTTGGCCCGCCGGTTTTTGGAAAACTTCACGATTGGGATCCGACCTGGAAAACTTCTTTCTATTTCCTTTCTTTTGCCGTAATAGTTATGCTTTATTTTGGAATAAAAGCGGCAGGAAATAAATTCGTTGAAGATTGATATTTGGTTTAAATAATAAAACCGCCTCGATGGAGACGGTTTTTATTTATTTTTTAATCCATTCTTCTTTTAGAACAGCATAAATTACATCATCAACCCACTTACCTTTCCAAAACAGACTTTTCTTAAAGTGTCCTTCTTTTCTGAGTCCGATTCTTTCCATTAACTTCATAGAATCACCATTATCCGGATCGATGGAAGCCATAATTCTATGTTTATTTAAATCATTAAAAAGAAAATCAATAACACTTTTTAAAGCTTCGGAAGCATAACCTTTACCGTAAAAGAATTTATTTAATGTAATTCCCAATTCTACTTGTAAATTTTCATCTCCGAAAAAATGAATTCCGATATCTCCGATGACTGCTTTTGTTTCTTTGTCCGTAATTAAAATCTGATACCAACTTTCCGGTTGATTGAATTCTTTATTATTTCTTTCAATAAAACTCTCAACATTTTCTAACGTTTCAGGAATCCAGCTTTGAAATTTGTTGGCTTCGGCATCTGAACGATAATCGAAAATGGCCTGTTTATCATCTATTGTAATATCTCTTAAAAGTAATCTTTCTGTAAAAAGCTGCATGATTTTAATTTAATTCAAAACAAAAATAGGGTTATTCATCAAACTTTAAACTAAGAATCTTAAACTTTGAATTGATCTAAAACCTCCAAAATATTTCGATAAACAAAATCCAATTCTTCCGACGTAATGCAATATGGCGGAACAAGATACATTACATTTCCCAAAGGACGCATGATAATTCCTCTTTTTAAGAATTCATTGTATATAATTTTTCCAATTTCATTAAAATAAGAAGTTTGTTTATCATTTTTTATTTCCCACGCTAAAATTGTACCTGTCTGTCTTACATTTTCAACTTTTGAATGCTGTTGTAAAGCTTTAGAAAAAATTAAATTTTTTTCACTGATGAGATTAATATTATTTAAAGTTTCTTCTTTCAACAAAAGTTCCATGCTCGCCAAAGCTGCCGTACAAGCCAAAGGATTTGCAGTAAAAGAATGCCCGTGAAATAACGTTTTATACTTATCATCCGACAAAAAAGCTTCGAAAATCTGATGAGTTGAAGTTGTAATTCCCATTGGCATCGTTCCGCCTGTTAAACCTTTCGAAAAACACATAATATCAGGATTTTCTGATAGATAATTGGCTGCAAATAATTTCCCCGTTCTTCCAAAGCCTGTAAAAACCTCGTCCTGAATCATTAAAATATTTTCTTCCTTACAAAACTTCATTAATTCTGATAAATCTTCTGCTTGATGCATTAACATTCCCGCAGCTCCCTGAATTAAAGGTTCATAAATAAAACATGCAATTTCCTCAGAATGGTTTTTAATAATTGATTTTAAATTATCAAGATTTTCCGAAGTCGGTGTATCAATGAAAATCACTTCAAAAAGCATTTCGCCAAAAGGTTTTGTCCAGACACTTCTCCCGCTCACAGACATCGCTCCAAAAGTATCTCCGTGATAAGCATCTTTAAAAGCCAGAATTTTCATCTTCTCTTTCCCTTGATTATGCCAAAATTGAATGCACATTTTCAAAGCAACTTCAACTGCTGTGGAACCATTATCGGAATAGAAAACCTTCTTTTGATTATCAGGCAAAAATTTCAACAGATTTTCCGAAAGCTGAATGGCAGGTTCGTGTGTAAAACCCGCAAAAATAACCTGTTCCAACGTATTCAACTGCTCCGAAACCCTTTGTGCAATGTAAGGATTTGCGTGTCCGTGAAGCGTCACCCACCACGAAGAAACCGCATCAATATATTGTTTTCCGTTCTCATCAAAAAGATAAATTCCCTTTCCTTTCACAATCGGGATTGCATCTTCTGCTGTTTTCATTTGTGTGTAAGGATGCCAGTTGACGGCTCTGTCGCGCTCTTGTAAAGTCATAAATGATAGTATTATTTGTGTCAATTGTGAATAGTCAATTCGCTTTGCTCGTCAATTTTAAAAATTCACAATTCACCTTTTTAGCACATTGTTTTTTCTCTTTTCATCGGTTTCAATCCTAAAGTCTGCAGCATTTGCATATCTTCCGAAACTCCTGGATTTGGCGTCACCAAAAGGGTTTCTCTTTCTCCCGTGAATATCGAATTTGCTCCTGCCATGAAACACCAACCTTGCTCAAATTCAGTCATTTCAATTCTTCCTGCGCTCAAACGAACCATCGATGAAGGCATGATAATTCTTGCTGTTGCGATCATTCTCACCATTTCCCAAGTGTTTATTTTTTCGTTGTCTTGAAGTGGCGTTCCTTCTACTCTGGCCAATGCGTTAATTGGAACGGATTCCGGATGTTTTGGCATTGTTGATAATGTTAAAAGCATGGAAATTCTGTCTCCGTGAGTTTCTCCAAGACCGATAATTCCGCCTGAACAAACGGTAATTCCAGCTTTTCTTACATTATTGATGGTATTAATTCTATTATCAAAAGTTCTTGTCGAAATAATCTCTTCATAATATTGCTCCGAAGTATCTAAATTGTGATTGTAAGCGTACAAACCAGCTTCCTGAAGGCGAATTGCCTGTTCTTCCGTCAACATTCCCAACGTACAACAAACCTCCATTCCAAGGTCATTTACCCCTTTTACCATATCGATAACTCGGTCAAAATCACGATTGTTACGAACTTCTCGCCAAGCTGCAGCCATGCAAAAACGCGACGAACCATTATCTTTTGCCTTTTGAGCATGGGCAATAACCTGCTCAGTAGGAAGCAAAGCCTGAACTTTGATATTGGTATGATAACGAGCCGCTTGTCCGCAATACGAACAATCTTCGGGACAACCTCCGGTCTTTATGGAAAGCAAAGTAGACATCTGAACTTCCTCAGGATTATGCCATTCACGGTGTACGGTTGCGGCTTTATATATCAATTCAAGAAGCGGAAGATTGTAGATATCTTCGATTTCTTCTTTCGTCCAATCATTTCTCAATTTTGTTTTATCTCTCATCTATTTTCTAATTGTTTTGTAATACTTTCTATATTTTCTTTTGTTATGTTTTCGATATTCGGAATTCTTATAATTTCCGTTTCTGATTGAATATTTTCACAAATAATTCTTTCTGTATCAAAAGGAAAATTTCCGTTAAGAATGAGATATTCCAGTTTTATATTTTTTTGTTTTAAAACTAAAATGGATAGCAAAGTGTGATTTATGCATCCTAAATAATTTCGGACAACCAATGCAACAGGAATGTTTAATTTTTCAATTAAATCAATAATAAAATCTCTATCATTCAAAGGAACCATCAATCCTCCAGCTCCTTCTATAATTAAATTATTTTGAGTTTCAGGAAGTTTAAATTCATTTAAATCAATAGTAATTCCTTCTTCTTTAGCTGATTGATGTGGAGAGGCAGCCAAGTGAAAACGATAAGTTTCAGGATGGCAAACTGTATTTTCTCCAACCCAGCTTTTGATTTTCATACTATCAGAAAAATCCAGATCTCCAGATTGAACAGGTTTCCAATAATCTGCATTAAAATATTTCGTTAAAACTGCCGAACAAACGGTTTTTCCTACTTCTGTTCCAATTCCGGTTACAAATAATTGCATGTAAATTCTTTAATGATATTCGTTAATTGTATAATTTCTTCTTCTGTATTAAAACTATGCAGACAAATTCTCAACCTTTCCGTTCCTTTCTTAACCGTTGGGCTAAAAACAGCATAAGTCAAAAATCCATTTTCAAATAAAACCTCTTTTAAAGTTCTTAATTGATGATTATCAGGAATAATAATCGCCTGAATCGGACTGTTTTCCGAAGAAGGACTTTCCAAATTTTGATCACGAAAAATTTTAATATTTTCCTGAAGTTTAATTGATAATTCATTATTCACATTTAGAAAAATATATCCTTCTTTAATACTCATCCAAAGAAAATCATGCGCCGAAGTTGAATAGATAAAAGGTGATGCAAAATTGATGAGATAAGATTTAATTAAATTATTCGTTAAAATCGCTGCACCATGAGTTCCCAAAGCTTTTCCATACGTAATAACTGTCGCTAAAACTTTATTTTGAAGTTGAAATTTATCAACTAAACCATATCCAAAAACGCCAAAAGCATGAGCTTCGTCAACAATTAAATTGGCATTATATTTTTCTACGATTTCAGCAATTTCATTAATGGGAGCAACATCTCCATCCATTGAATAGAGACTTTCAATGGAAACAGAACAAAGTCCGTCTTGCTTTTTTAAAATCCTTTCTAAATCCTCAACATCGTTATGTCTGAATTTTAATTTTTTAGCATTCGACATTTTACATGCATCATGCACAGAACGATGAATTTGTTCATCAACAATAATCGTATTATGACGAGCCGGAAGTGTCGAAAACAAAGCTAAATTTGCATTATAACCAGAAGGAAAAAGCAATGCCGATTCATATTGGTGCTCTTTAGCAATAAGTTCTTCAGTTTTAATTACAACAGAGCTATTTCCGCTTATCAATCTTGAACCTGTACTTCCTTTTAGTAATTCAGGATTTTCTGTGATTTTTTTTAATAATAAGTCTTGAAAATCTTTATTTCTTGCTAATCCCAAATAATCATTAGAATAAAAATCTATTCCTTTATACTTTTGCCTTAAAATTCTTAACGTTCCGTTTTTTTCTCTTTTTTCTAAAGCTTCCTTAAAATGATGAAATTTATTCTGCATAATTTAATTGCAAAACTTCTTCTGAAATCGCATTGATCCATTGTTCATGAAGTCCTTTTTCAATATTTAAAATAACTTCAGCATGAATTTTCCAATCTTTCGAAAATTCATCTAATTGATTAATCATTTCCTCCAAATGTCCTTCTTCTTCCAAAATAATTGACTTAACCATAATTTTTGACGAAGTTTTTGTCAAAATATCCTGATACACCGGATACAATTCATCGGCACGAACTTCAATTGCATAAGTGACAAAAAGATAAGCTGCAAATTTTAATTCTTCTTTATTTAATTTAAAATGTTGTTGAAGATATTTACAAGCTTTAATGTCAAGAGAATGAAGATATTGTCGCGTTGCAATGGAAGCCAATAGTTCATTACTTTCGTAAGTTTTGCATAATTTAGAATCAATTTTTCCGATTTGTTTTTTCAGATAAAAAGCATGGCGATGTTCTTCCGTTGCATGTTTTAATTGAATTAAACTAACTTTCGTTGGATGCTCGCAAGCAGAAATTTTTCTCGCTCCTGCATTTTCCATGAATGAAAGTGTATTCAGCCATTTTGCATGAGTTTTATTGTGATGAACAATTCTGTCTAAAAGATTGTAAAAATCCATTCTTTTTTGTTTTGGTTCAAAAGTAGTATATTGCCGGATGGTTAAATGGTGCCAGTTTTAAGATTATGGATAGTCCGGTTGAAATTCCTTACCAAAGTTTCATTAAAATCGATAGAAATTCTGAGGTTTCTATTTACATGCAAATTTCAAATCAGTTGATTAATGCAATACAACGTGGTTTTTTGCCTTTCGGAACGAAACTTCCGGGAACGAGAGCTTTAAGCCAGATTTTGGAGGTTCACAGAAATACAATCGTTTCTGTTTATGATGAATTATTTGCTCAAGGTTGGGTAGAAAGCCTTCCCAATAAAGGAACTTTCGTTATTGGAAAAGATCAGGACAAGCCTTTAGAAATTAAAAATTTTGAGAAAAGACACCTCGAAAATTATCCAAAAACGACTGGATTTTTGTTCAAAATGTCCAATATTTTGGATAATCCTTTCGAATATTCAAATTGTGAATATATTTTCAACGACGGAATTCCTGATATTCGTTTAACCCAAATCGATCAGCATTCCAGAATTTACAGCTCTATTTTAAAAAGGAAAGCCCATAAAATCGGACAATACAATCAGGATGGGAGTGAATTTTTCAAGCAAAATCTTTCAAAATATCTAAATTTATCAAGAGGATTACCAATTTCAAAGAGTAATCTTTTGATTACAAGAAGTACCGAAATGAGCATTTATATTGTTTCTGAAATTCTTTTATCTCAAGGAGATACGGTTTTAGTCGGAGAATTGAGTTATTTTTCTGTCAATATGATTTTCCAAAAAGCTGGAGTGAAAATTCAGTCCATTCCGATTGATGATGACGGACTCAACGTAGAGGAAGTCCGTAAAATCTGCGAAAAACAGAAGATTAGAATGCTGTATCTTACGCCACATCACCATTATCCGACCACTGTTACTTTGAGTGCTCAAAGGCGATTAGAACTTTTAAATCTTGCCAACGAATTCGGTTTTATCATTTTAGAAGATGATTATGATTACGATTTTCACTACGATAAAAGTCCGATTCTTCCTCTTGCAAGTGCCGACACCAACGGAATGGTTGTTTACATCGGATCTTTCGGAAAATCTTTAGCACCAGGTTTTCGTACAGGGTTTATCGTTGCTCCTGAAAATCTGATGATTGAAATGCGAAAATACCTCGGAATTATCGACAGACAAGGAGATGTTTTGATGGAACATGTTTTGGGCGAAATGATTGCAGAAGGTGAAATCAATCGATATTTAAAGAAATCTTTGAAAATTTATCAGGAAAGACGTGATTATTTTTCTTTATTATTGAATGAATATTTAGGAGAATGTATTGATTTTCAGAAACCTTCAGGCGGATTGGCCATTTGGGCAGAATGGAAAACTCCAATTAATCTAATGCAGCTAAGCAGAGCTTGTGCAGATGATCATCTTTTTATCCCAAAAACATTACTGTATCAAAATAAAAATCTTACAGCAATGCGCTTAGGTTTTGGAAATCTAAATTTCGATGAAATGGAAAAAAGTATTCTTATTTTTTCAAAAAATGTAAACCTCGTAAAGTAATTTAAAGTTTACTAATTAATTTATTTAATATTAAGAGTTTATAATATAAATAAGTGAAAAAATATTTCATCATTCTGTTCTTGAATCTAAATTAGGATTTATTTTTTATTAAAAATTATACAAAGTATTGATAAATTCATTATATTTGAAGCACGAAATAATTTTTTTTCATCATTTGTGTTTTTTTAGGCCCCTATCTTTTTAGGGGCTTTTTGTTTTTTCATTAATATTTTTTAGGTAATCCTCCTTTTATTACTAGCGGGTATCCAATTTATTTTTTTACATATAATGCAATGACCTCCTTTTCCTATATTTTTCTCTTCTGTATGTCCGCAAAAAGTACATGCATAATGACCTTTTTTAATAATCTGTTCTGATGATTTATCTAAAGAATGAGGTAAAATAGGTAAACCATATTTCACATTTTCCTCGTCAAAAAAGAAAACACTGATTTCTCCAGAAACTTCTTCAATAGCCATTTCTATTTGGCCAAGTTGTGAAATACCCTTTAATCTTAATTCGGAAAAAAATTCATCACTACCTAAGTTTTCTTTCTTGAAATTTTGAATAGCAAATTCACCATTTTTAATCAGGCAAATTGATTTCCCTTCAACTAATGTCTCGAATTTTTTATTTTTACTTATAAAAAAAGTAACAATGCTGTAAAGAATAATTATCACTATAAATACTATTATTGAGGAAATTATTCCCACGTCTTTATTAAACATAGGATCTCCTGCTGCAGAACCTAAGCCAATAATTACAACAAGTTCAAAAATAGACAATTGCTTCACCCCTCTTTTTCCTAAAATTCGTAAGCCAATAATAATTGCAATAAACATAATTGCTGTACGAAGAATAATTTCCAGAAGAAATGACCACTCTTCATGACCCATCAATAATTCTTTCCAATTAAAATTTAATAAAAATAAAGAGAACATAGAAAATTATTTATTTTATCAAATCCAAAAAACAGACCAATAACAATCGGTTTTAGCGATAATAATGATCGAAAAAAAAGTGTTTTTATAAATTAATAATTATAGGGAAATTTGCATTTTATATTTACACTTTTCTAATGAAAATAATTCCACTGAAAGAAGGTAATTTCTCAACCAATAAAACGAAAGATTTTACTTTATTAACTGATGAAAATTTTGATGAAATTAAAGGTATTAAAATGTCGGTTCAGCCGTTTTTAGTTATTACAAAAAATGATTACATCCTTTTAGATGCTGGTATTGGCTGGAAAAATAATGCAGGAGAATTAATTATACTAGAAAAATTGAAAGAAAATAATATCAATCCGGAGCAAATAACAAAAGTATTACTTTCTCATCTTCATAAAGATCACATTGAAGGAATTTTAAAATCTACAGACAGTGGTTTTGAATCTAATTTTCCAAATGCTAAAATTTATATTCAGAAAAGAGAACTAGATTTCGCTCTGCAAAACACAGGAAATTATTCCTTTGATTTTGATACTTTGGAGAAAATTATTCAGTTGCCTCATATTATTTGGATGTATGACAATATCGGAAAAATCAACAATGAAATTTCATTTGAAGTTACCGGAGGCCATACTCCTTTTATGCAGGTTTTTTGGATTGATGAAGCAGGAAAAACCATCTTTTATGGTGCAGATAACCTTCCACAAGAGTCTTATCTGAAATATCATTTGGCATATAAAAGCGATTATGACGGGAGAAAAGCAATGGAACTAAGACAACTTTGGCAACAGCAGGCTGAAGAAAACCATTGGAAAGTTCTTTTATATCACGATCTTGAAAAGGCTATTTTGGAATTTTAATAATTATAATTGATTGAACCACTTATAGATATCTACTTCAGAAGCAATATTCAGTTTTTTTCTTAATCTGTTTTTACGATTTTGAATGGCTTTTGGGGTAACAAAAGTGTAAGTGGCAATCTCTTTAGTTGATAGATTAAGTTTTAAATAAATACAAAAAATAAGCTCCGAATTCTTCAGATTGGGCTGTATAGCGAATATTTTATCAAAAAAATCGGGATAAACCAATCGGGATTTGTTCAAAAGACGAGGCGAGTTTTCTTTCGCTAATGTTATAATCTCATCCTGTGCCAAAATTTTTTGGTTTAAATCGTCTAAATTTATTTCCGCTTTGTCGTTTTTCATACTATTCTTTCTCATCTCTACTCAATTCCGATGCTTAAATGCAAAGGCTCTATTCCACTCTTAAACTTTAATTTACTATTTCTCAAAAAAATAAATAAAATTCGTCTTTTTGATATATTATTTTCATTATTTTTGATATTTTGTTTAAAATTATAAACACCTAGGTATTCATATAATTTTAAGGTAAGAGCAAAGAAATAAAAAATGATTAAATTTTCACTGAATTGCAATACCACATACATACCACGCGGATCGCAATTTTGCTAATATTTATCATTTTTTTTCCTCATCAAATATCTGTTAGTTAAATCTTGGGGTCAAAAGTAGAATATTATCGTCTTATAAATTTATGATTACAATCAAGCATTTTGTGTTTAGACATCAAAATAGCTTTAAACCATTGTTTATGGGTGATATCACAAAGTTTCATGGTATCTCTGTGGTATTTTTTATCACTATTTATAGATTAATCTATCATTTCTTTGATATTTGAAAAATATTCTCAAATCAATATTTTTTAACTAAAATTTTTAATAAAAGCAAGTTTTCAAATTCTTATTAAAATGATATGTTATGAATAATGATTCTAAATTATTTAATACTAAAATCTATTGTATTAGAGTTTTTTGTACGAATATGGCATAGAGAATGTATTAGGAAACAGAACAATATTACTTTAACAAGTTTATCTTTAAATAATTGAAAATTATAGAGTTATTACCACTTAATTATATACGCTTTATGGATGCAAATAGTTTTAGAGGCGACTTTTGGTCGGCTAGAAAGATTGAAAACAGTTATCTCATTAGTATAAAAGAAAAATCAAGCTTAAAAGATGCCCTTACCGATTTTATTATAAGTCAAAAAATAACAACCGGAAAAATAGTTGGGGTTGGCTCAATAAAAGATGTTCTGCTTCGTTTTAAAAATCCAGGGACTAAAAAGCATTTTAATGTGAAATTTAATGCTAAAAATATGACCGCCAATATATCAGGAAGTGTCTGTAATATTGATGAAAGCCCCATTTTAGAACTCAATGTAACTTTTGATGAAGAACATCATGCTATGGCAGGCGATCTTTTGGATGCTAAGATATTAAATAAGGGTGAATTTTTCCTCCACCCCTTAAATACTCAGGTTATTTATTTTAATAATGATAACGACAGGTTTTTATCCTAAATCGTACATCCATCATCATCACAAGAATTTCCTTGATCTGATAAATTTATAAACGGTGATTCCGTTTCTTTAAAGGTCTGTCTTAAAGCATCTTCAAAAACATTCACAGGTTGCGCTCCAGAAACAGCATACTTTTCATTTAATACAAAAAACGGAACGCTACTAATCCCATGATTTCTGGCTTCCAAAATATCCTGATTTACTTCATAATCAAATTCATCAGAGCTTAGTACTTTTTTAGTTTCTTCTTCATTAATTCCTAATTCTGAAGCTAAAGAACTTAAAACATAAACATCAGAAACATCTTTTCCATCTGTAAAATGAGCTTTAAACAAAAGTTCTTCCATTTCATTTGCCTTATTATATTTTTTAGCCAAATGAAGAATTTTATGCGCTGAAAAAGTATTTGTGATTAAAGCTTTACTAAAATTAAATTCCAAATCGGCAGCTTTTCCAACTTCAGAAACATGATTCATCATTTGCTGAGCCTGAGATTCTGGAAAACCTTTCTTTTCTTTAAAATATTGCGAAGTGCTGATGGCTTTTCCAGATTCCAATGTAGGATCCAGCTGAAAGCTCTTCCACTCTACTTCTACTTTATCTTTAAAAGGTAATTTTTCGAGTGCCTGCTCAAAATTATGTTTTCCTATATAACAAAACGGACACATCACGTCTGACCAAACTTCTATTTTCATTGTTTAAATTTTACGAACCAAATTTAATTCTTTCACTTTATATGTAAAATGAAAATTGATAGGTGAAAACTATTAGTATCATAAAAAAAAGAGGCTGCCTCAGCAACCTCTCATAATTCAATTTTTTACGGTTTTAAATCTGTAAACTGTTTATCCGAAGGAAAAACATGCTGCACTTTTTCTACTACCAATTCTTTAGGTAGCGAAAATTCTACATTTTGTTTAATATCCTGCGAAGAAGCTCCGATTGAAACTTTATATTTACCTTGTTCAGCAACCCATGCACTTTTAGCGGTGATAAATGATGCTAAATCTTTCGGACTTAAACTTAAAGTAATAGTCTGAATTTCGTTTGGCTGCAATTCTTTTGTTTTTGCATAAGCTTTCAATTCAGCCTTTGGTTTGTCAATTGATTGATGAGGAGCTGATAAATAGAGCTGAACAACCTCTTTTCCAGCTACTTTTCCTGTATTTTTCACATCAATGCTTACTTCAACTTTATTATTGAAAGTTGGCGAACTGATCTTTACATTAGAATAATCGAAATTCGTGTAAGATTTTCCGTAGCCAAACTCGTACGACGGTTTTACATTGAATGTATCGAAATAACGATAACCCACGTACACTCCTTCTTCATACGTTACCTCTTTAGGATTTTCAGCAGGAACTCCAGGGAAATTCTTTGCTGAAGGCGTGTCTGAATATTTCACAGGGAAAGTCATCGTCAGTTTTCCTGAAGGATTGATCTTCCCTGACACTACATCAGCAACAGAGTGTCCACCTTCCTGACCAGGTTGCCAAGCCAAAAGAATTCCATCTACTTTATCTTTCCACGAAGCAGTTTCAATTACTCCTCCAATGTTTAGAATTACCACCACTTTTTTACCTTTTGCATGGAAAGCTTTGGAGATTTTATCCAACATTTCTGTTTCTTCTGTTGCTAAGTTAAAATCTTCATTCACTACTCTATCTCCGCCTTCTCCGGAGTTTCTGCCCAGCGTTACAAAAGCAATTTCAGAAGTTTCTGCTTTTTTGGCATAGAAAGCATCATCTAATTTCATTTCAGACAATCTTCCCGGAAGTCCAAGAATTCCCTTTTTCTTTCTTTCAACCAATTCTGCAGCAGCTTCTTTTTCTGCGTGGGGCTTGTATAAATCAACCAGTTCTTTGTCTAATTTGTATCCTGCAGCATTCAAACCTTCCAAAAGAGATACGGTGTGCTTGTTGTTCACGCTTCCGCTTCCTGTTCCACCAGTAATCCAAGCGTAAGAAGTCACTCCGAATAACGAAACCTCTTTTTGCTTGTCTGCAAAAGGTAATGCATTTCCTTCATTTTTAAGCAAAATCATTCCTTCTGCCGCTGCATTTCTTGTTACCTGCGCATGTTGGGTCAGATCAGGTTGATCGCTGTATTTATATTGTGCAAAAGTTGGTGTTTTGAAGATATACTCTAAAATTCTTTTCACATTCAGATTGGCAACTTCCTTGGATAATTTTCCTGAATTCAAAGCTTCCAGTAACACTTTTTTCTGCGCTGGAATTCCAGGCATCAACAAGTCATTTCCTGCATTCATCTGTTTTACCACGTCGGAAATTCCGCCATCTTTAATCGATTCAAACCCCGGGAACCCTCCGAACCAGTCGGTCATTACAATTCCTTTAAAACCCCATTCTTTTCTCAAAACCTGAGTTAAAAGATCATGACTGTCTGAAGTATAAACACCATTCAGCTTGTTATAAGAAGACATTACCGTCCATGGCTGAGATTCTTTTACGGCAATTTCGAAATTTCTCAGATACAATTCTCTCATCGCTCTTTCCGAAACATGTGCATTGATGGTTAATCGATTAGTTTCTTCATTATTAGCAGCAAAATGTTTGATAGAAGTTCCCACGCCTTGAGACTGAATTCCGTTCACAATTGCCGCAGCCGTTTTACCAGAAATCAAAGGATCTTCAGAATAATATTCAAAATTTCTTCCGTTCAATGGGTTTCTCTGAATATTCAAAGCAGGCGCTAAAAGTACATCAACACCATATTCTTTCACTTCATTTCCCATTGCTTTTCCAACCTGTTCCAGAAGCGTTTTATTCCAAGTTGAAGCCAAAGCCGTTCCTACAGGAAATGCCGTTGCATAATACGTTTTTGAATCATTTTCTCTCGTTGGCTGAATTCTCAAACCTGCAGGGCCATCGGCAACAATCGTCGCAGGAATCCCGAATCTGTCAAAAGAATCTGTTCCACCAGCGGCTCCAGGAACCAAACCTTGTTTTGAATCTCCAACAGGACCTGTCAGAACTTCAATTCCGGGCATTCCTGTTCCGATAAGAAGATTTACTTTTTCTTCGTTGGTCATTTGCTTGATGATGGCATCAATTCTTTTGTCAACCGAAAGACGCGTATCTTCCCAAGTGTCTAATTTTCCGTTTTTGTTTAAATCTTTAAACGTTTTTCCGTCAACACTTAGCGTTGGAGTATTCTGTGCCTTTGCAAAAGGCGATGCAGCCAATAAAGCCAAGAATAATCCTGAGTATTTTGCTTTTTGAGAAAGCTTGATTAATGTGGATACATTCTTCTTCATATTTTATTTTTTAGAATTAAACATTTTTAGTTTTACATAGAAATCTTCAAACATCAATCTTGTATCAAGATGGGTGTAAACTCTTATATTTCTACCGTTGGAATTGTATTCGTAAGCTCCATTATCATTAATTTTCGGAGCATTTTTTAAGACATAACTGCTTGATGATGGGTCTGCTTCAAAAGAAGACTGAAGCGCCGTTAATAAAACCAACGGACTGTCGCCCATGATATACGTTTCGCCAACCAGTAAATTGAATTTTTGCGTTTTAAGCATCAAATCTTCAATTTTTTGCGTTAAATAAGCTCCCGTTTTTCCTTCAGGTTTCACTTTACTCAGTAATTCGGCATAAGACATTAAAGTCTGTCGATACGTATTTCTTGGAACTTGCCAAATATTTAAATTAGATTGATTGAAAACCACCTGAGCCGCTTTTATATCAATTCCTAAATTATATTCCAAAGGCGTATAACCAGGCGGCGGAGTGGCTAAATCTGAATATTCGGGACCGCCAATCCAAACCACAACGATTTTGTCGGCGATTTTTGGTTCCATCAGATAAGCGCTTGCCACTTCTGTTAAACCGGCACCACAAACTATAAACAGAGGATTTTTCTCATCAGCTTTCATTGCTTCGGCAACGATTGCTTTTGCACCTTCGGAAATGTTTGGTGTTTTGAGATCTTTCAACTGATCATTTGAACCTTGAAAAACTTTAAATTGATTTTTCAAATTCATCACATCAAGTGTTTCACTCACTTTTTTTACTGCATTTTCGGCAGTAATTTTTGATGAATCAAACGGATCTCCGGGTTTCAAATGCGAACCGATAATTCCACGAATTTCTGTGGAAGGTGATAAGATCTGATGCACTAATTGAAATAATCCATCCGGATCGCCACCAAAATCATTATCGACAATAACGCGGTAGCGCGGTTTTACGTATTTATCCATTTCCGAAATCACGGCAGTAGACTGTGCGGACACAGCCATTGCCGTAAAAAAAGAAACTATATTAAAAATTGATTTCATTTTTTATTTTTTAACAAAAAAGTGTCGATGATTTTCTGGTAGGATTTTATAAATCTCTCGCTGATTATGCAGATGGAGCAGATTTTAATTTTACTTATCTGAAAAATTTGTTCAATCTACATGAGATTTTAATCAATACATTCTTTATGATTTAATTAAAATATTATAAAAATTTGTGGAATCTCAACCAGTCAAGATAAACATCAGACCATTTATCAACAGGAAGATTTTGTTTTCCCATTCCGAAACCGTGACCTCCTTTTTCATAGATATGAAGTTCGGTTGGTTGTCCTGCTTCCAACCATTTATTGTAAAGTAAAACTGACTTTGGAGCTAATTTCAACTGGTCATCACTTGCTGCACAAATGAATAATGGAAGTGGAGATTTCGGAATTTCTGTATCTAAAATTTCCTGACTTGGTCCGCCGTAGATTGAAGCTGCGAAATTGGGTAAGGTTGAAGCATCTCTGCTGTGAAGAATGCTTTCTAAAATTACACTTGCTCCTGCCGAAAATCCGATTATACCTAATTTTTCAGGATTGATGTTCAATTCTTTTGCGTGAGTTCTTACATAAGAAATCGCTGTTTTAATATCTTCTCCTGCCATTACTTTAATCGGTGCAGTTCTCTTGTCGAAAGCCGGTCTGTCTTTGATGTTTTCCATCATTTCTTTGGCGGGGTTATTGGATTTTGTTTCCAATAATCTGTATTTTAAAACCACTGCAGTAATTCCGTTTTCTGCGAGTTTTTTTGCCATATCAATTCCTTCGCGGTTGATTGATAAACTTTGAAAACCTCCACCCGGAGCAACAACGACAACAGCTCCGTTTGCTTTTGATTTATCGGCTTCGAAAACTAAAATTGAAGGTTGGGTAACGTTGAAAACAACTTCTGTTTTAAACAATTCATTGAATTGCTGTGCTTCTTTCTGCGTCCAGTTTTCTGTTCCCGGCGCTTTTCCTTTGTATAATGGAATTGATTTTTGAGCATTCATGCTGTTTAAACCGAAAAGGAATAAACTTGCTATAATTAATTTTTTCATTGATTTCTATTATTTTAAACGCAAAGAGCGCAAAGATTTTTTTTAATTATTCTGTATATTTTTCGTTCGCAAAGGCGTTTCACTCAGCGAAGACCGCATTAAACTGACAGTTAGTTTGTCATTCCGTAGGAATCTCTGCACGAATTGAATTTTTAGATTCCACGCTCCACTTCGTTTCGCTCTGAATGACAAACATTCTGCTAATTCTTAACCGCAAATCTCACGCAGCCCGATTTGAGCGAAAATCCTTTTTTGCTTGGTCTTCGAGTTCTATTTAACTGATATTGTCTGCAAAAAAGATTGGGAGCCCTTCGACAAGCTCAGGATAAACTACAGGCGGAAATAGCTGCCCTAATAATTAATATTTTACTCGAATAATTGCGGAACAAACTCGTTCAAATAAGTTCTCCAATTGCTCCAAGTGTGACCTCCCTCAGATTCTACATATTGATATTTAAAGTTCATTTTGTCGAGCTTCTGACGGTATTCTGTGACGTTTTTGTAGAGAAAATCTGTCTTTCCAATCGCAATCCAATACAGTTTATAAGCATTAGTTTGCTGAGTTTTCAGTTTTGAATCTAAATTCTGGTAAATCGGACTTTTCTTTTCGTCAGGCGGAAGAATCGCTGGAGAAAATAACCCTACATAATCGAAGGTTTTCGGCTGATTGGCAGAGATGTACAACGAATGGAAACCACCCATCGAAAGTCCGGCAACTGCACGGTTTTTAGCATCGGCCTTTGTTCGGTAATTTGACTCTGTGAAATCCATAATTTCTTTGAAATACGTTTCCATATCGCCTGAGAAAATATCTGGCGTTCTCATATCAATTTTGTAAAAACCTTTCGACGATTCGCCTGGTGCAGCGGAATTGCTGGTGTGACCATTTGGCATCACTACAATCATTGGTTTTGCTTTTCCTTGGGCAATCAAATTATCTAAAATCTGCGATGCTCTTCCCAAAGTCATCCACGCCTCTTCGTCGCCACCCATTCCGTGAAGCAAATACAAAACAGGGAATTTTTCTTTTGAATTTTCGTAACCAGGAGGTGTGTAAACGGTTAATCTACGGTCTTCTTTCAGTCCGTTTGATCTGTACCATCTTTTGGAAACTGTTCCGTGCGGGACATTTTGAACTTTGTAATTTTCGGATTGTTTTCCGTCAATCAAAATCATACTCATCACCGACGAAACATCACGCACCTGGTAAGAATTGTTTGAGTCGTTGGCTTTTACGCCATCAACAACGAATGAGTAGGTATAAATATCGGGATTGAAATCATTTTTTGCGAACGACCAAACACCGTCCTTATCTTTCTGTAAATCGACGGAACCGGGCTCCATTCCTTTGGACGGAAACCAGTTTCCCTGCAGTTTTACGCTGTTCGCATTGGGAGCAAGCAGACGAAAGGTCACATTCTGACCATTGATTTCGGGAGAAATTAAGTTTTTCTTTCCGCTGAAATCAAGACTTTCCTGAGCAAACATTAATGAACTAAGCATTAATGAATAGATTGTGTATTTGATTTTCATATTTTAATTGTGTGTATTTAAATTTTAAACATTAAGAAATTAAGTTTTAAAGAGTTTTTACTTAATGTATCTTAATGAAAATCAATTTATTGATTTCTTTATTTTTAATAATTGTAGTCTTTCTTAAATCCTTAATGTTGAAATATTTTAAGAATAAACTTTGTTTATTTTCATTAAGAAAAATAAGTTTCGTTAAAACCGGACATTTTTAGTCCGGTTTTAAGACATTCATTAGTATCAATTATGAATCATTTTTAAATTATCTTACCATGATGATGACACGTTGATATCTCGTCAATGCAGGAATTCCGTTGTCTGTGGCTTCTAAAATCAGGTGAATGGTTTGTCCGCTTTTTGCTGTTTTTGGAACAATGATTTCGGGATTTAAACTGTCTGATTTTGAAATTTCAACATCACCATTATAGGTTCCTGCTTGCTTGAACTGCCACCATTTTATCGTCACTTTATTTCCGTCCGGATCGGTTACAGAACCGTACAAGGGAACTTTTTCACCTGCCGAAGAACGGATATTTGTTGGACCTGAAATTTTTACAATCGGTTCGTGATTAGCTTTGGAAAATGTTGGTGTAACCGACCAGGTTAATCTTGCTGCAAAATCATTCATCGCTTGTGGTAAAAAGTTTGGGAAAGCCAATTCTTTCTCCGATTTCTCTTTGGAAGCCATCGAATTGGCCATTGCTTCTGCGCTGTTATTTCCGTCCGCTGCATTATCGAAAAACATATTGGAACTGGCTTTTGATGCAGGTTCAATTCCGCCCCAACCGCCATAAGAACCGTATTCGTAAGCACGCAATCCGTTTCCGAGCATATTCATAAAGGTAAAATTGTCGCCTTCACTTAAGAAAGAACCTTTCGGCTGTAACGGCATCCAAACTTTATAGCCCTGCTTTTTCAGCTCTTCAGCTGTTACGCCTGAAAATCCAAAGAAATCTACGATGTCATTTTTTACCATCTGTTTTCCGTCGCCCCAAACTCTGTACAATTCGCCAAAAGTGCCTTTATTAGAGATATTTTTCTTCATCCAATCGGCGGAGAAATATTTTGCATTTTCCGGAGTGGCTTTCAAAGGAGCAGTGTAACCGTAATTTGGTCCGTCCACAAATTCTCTGTAATCCAGTTTTGGCCAATTGGGTTTGATGTAAGAAGCATACGTATCATCTTGGTCGCCAGAAGGTAAAATGACTAATTTTCTGGCAACCTTAGTCTGAATTTTTTCCCAATCTGTTGTATTTTCAAACTCTTCCTGAATGGATTTCAAAGCTCTTGCAATCGTGCTCAATCCGCCCCAAGCGGTGACGTACAATTTTCCTGGTTTGTTATCGAGAATGGCTGCTTTAATTAAATTTGAACCTTCGGAATCTTTAGAAATATCGCCATCAAACTCAATATTTCCGTATTTAATTTTTGATTTTAACACTTCCGGAGAAGGATAATTCGGGTTATGAACTTTTAAATTGGAATAAGATTTAGCATACGCATCCACCGCATCGTGAATGAATTTTTCATCTTCTCCCCATCTCCAGGATTCACAAGGACAAATTCCCGTTCCAAATCTTGAATATTCTCTGCTCGGAACAAACCATTTTGTACCCTTTCCGTCGCCTTTCCAGTGAAATGCGCTGCTTGCATAAACCAATCCGTCAATATCCAAATCTGAGCTATACAACAAAAAACGAATCATCGAATTGCTGTCATCCAATTCCGGGTCTGCTGTGATGATAATTCTTGATCTTTCCTGATTGGAAACGGTTTGAGACTGTCCGAAAACTGAGCTCATCATCAGGAAACCAACCGCCAGATTCTGAACTTTTTTATAGGTCTTGAAATTAATTTTCATTGTTTTTCTTTTTAGATAAAAGATAAAATTCTGAGCCCGTACAAAACAGACTCAGAATCTTTTCAATTACTTTTTATATTTCTCTGTTCTTGCGTCTTTAATCACACCAGACCAGTTCATTCCGTATCCGAAATCATAGTTATGACCTTCGGAATCCTTGTGCGTTTCCATATCGTAAGGCACGTCTTCTTGCTGCTTTTCAACAGTCGCCATATTTGCAGGCATCTGAAGCGGAAGCAATCCTGAAGGTTCGTATTTTCCTGTTACGATATCAACTACCGCTTGATTGGATACATTGAAATTCATCAGAATCGCATCAGCGTGACCTTCAAATTCGTTGAAAATCATCGGTTTTGAAGCCGTTACAGAAACAATCACAGGTTTTCCGTTCATTGCTTTGTATGTGTTTTCAATGGTCAACAAATCTGTGAAATTGGTAACCGTTGAAGTTTTATTTTTGAAAGTTCTGTCGTGTACATTTGGTGCAACAACAGGGTCGCCTGCTGCGATACTTTTTTCACGAGCTTCTGTCGCTGTATAAGTCTGATATTGAAGAGAAATTGGCAAGTAACCGTTTCCTCCTTCTGCAGCATCGATATCGCTGTAACCGCCTTCTTCACTGTGTGGGCTTTTCACAAAAACCAATGCGAAATCCGCTTTTGTCGGGTCTTCGGTTACATCGAAATGTTTTTTAATTTGATTAATATCAACTGGGAAATCCAAAGACGGAGCCGTGTAAATTCCCCACCAGTTAAACGTTGCCGGAGAATATCTTTTCGGAATGTAAACCGTTTTTCTTTCTTTGATGGGAAGAATATTCGCTTTGTTTTTCAATAGCACGATAGATTTTACCTGAGCTTCGTAACCCGCTTTCATAAACTCAGGATTACCAACGATTTTCTTGGTTTCTTCAACGTTCACGTAAGGATTTTCAAACAATCCAGTTCTAAAGAAATTTCTCAACAAACGAACTGCAGACTGCTCAAATTTAGCACGGTAAGCTTTTTCGCCGTGTTCTTTTACTCCCATTTGATACGCTTCCAAAACCGGTCCTTTATCATTATTTCCTCCGAATTGGTCAACACCTGCTTCCAACACTTTATAATGACGCTCCGCGATTGATAATTTTTCAGCACCCCAAGGTTTTCCGGCAAATCCACCCGGCGTTTTTGGTTCGTCAGCTGTAATCAACCAGTCGGTACAAACTACACCGTCATATTTGTATTTTCCACGAAGTAAATCTGTGATTAAATATTTGCTGTAACCGTTTCCAACGTTTTCGCCGTTCTTAGTATCCTGATTAAAACTAATCGTATAATAAGGCATTACCGCAGAAGCTTCTTTGGTTCCACCAGCTAATTTAAAAGCGCCTTCCGTAAATGGTTTTACGTGATTTTGGAAATTATTTCCCGGATAAACTGCAAATTTTCCCATTGCCCAGTGACCGTCGCGACCGCCTTCTTCAGGTCCACCTCCCGGCCAGTGTTTTACCATTGCATTCACACTTTTGTTTCCCCAACCGTTTTTGCGGCCAGAAGTGGTTTGGAAACCATCGATGTAACCTCTTCCTAAATCCGCCGTTAATTCCGGACTTTCAGAGAAAACGTAAGCGATTCTGTACCAACGAGGTTCTGTTCCCAAGTCGATTTGTGGTGATAAAGCTGTTGAAATTCCCAAGGCTCTGTATTCCTGAGCAGCGATATTTCCAAATTTTCTAACCAATTCAGGGTCGAAAGTTGCTCCCATTGCCAAACCATCCGGCCAAAGAGAAATTTGTCCGCCTGCTCCTTCATTAAATTCAGCCGTTACAGTTGCAGAATGTCTCGGGTCTGTACTGTTATTCGCAGGAATTCCCAATCCTAAACCTTCAATATAAGCCTGAATATTATTACTCCATTGCGCTGCAATTGCAGGAGATTCAACCGCCGTTACCAAAACGTGACGAAGATTGTCTTCCTTTAAAAATTTCTTTTGTTGGTCTGTTAAATCAGAAGCTTTTGCGCCACTTTCTTTGTATAACATTCCGTTATATTTTCCTGCTCTGAAACCATCTGCAGGAGCGGGAACGGATTGATGACCGCTGTATAACATCAAACCTGCAATCTGTTCGATAGACATTTTTGAAGCTAAATCTTTGGCTCTTTCGTCAACAGGAAGTCTCCAATCTTCATATTTATCGAGTTTTCCGTTTCTATTTAAATCTTTAAATTTATTTCCACCAACAGTTAAGATTTTCACACCTGAATCTGTAGAATATCCCAAAACAGGACCTTTAGAATTCGTAACTGTCTGAATGTTTTGCGAAAATGCTGTTACTCCTAAAAATAATGCAGCAACATTTAAAACCTTTCTTTTCATTGTTTACATTTTAGAAATTAAAGCTTACTGAGAATTGACCTGTTAATGGCATAATGTACGTTCCCGTCAACAATTTTCCGTAGAATGGACTTGCATCGGTAATCAATTCAGCACCGTTGATGGTTCCGCTGGCTCCTCTTTGGTTTAAGAAGTTAATTACAGTTGCACCAACATTGATATTTTTATTAACCGTATAGCTTACCCCACCGAAAGTTTCCCATCTTGGCGCGAAGTATAAAGCATTGGTCAAATTCGCGTATTGTTTTGAGAAATATCTGAAGCTAGCCCAAAATCTCCATTTATCAATGGTATAACTTGGATCTATCTCCATTAAAACTTTAGAAACACCCAATACATTTTTATCAGCATAATTATAATTTTCGCCAAATGCACTGAAAGCAAAATCTTTGTACACCGGATTCTGGAATGTAATTAAATAATGGAAGTTAAACCCTTTGAAAGGTTTCAAAACAAAATCCGTTGTCCAACCCAAAGTCTGGATGCTATAATCTACACTCGCCACTTCAACCTGTGTGCTATTGTTCGGGTTTACAAGATTGTATCTTCCTAAATATCCATTTTTTGTTAACCAAGTTGCCTGAGAAATCAATTGAATAAAATCTGTATTCCAGAAAACTCCGATCGCCCCCAAAGGACTTCTGATTTTCTTCATATCCGGAGTAAATGGCTGAGAATAACTCTCCAGTCTTCTGTTTTCTTCGGTATAAAGGAAGTTTGCCAAAACACCGAAATTTTTGCTGATATTATAGGTAGCATTTACGCTTCCGCCAACATGAAACCAGCTTTCATTGATGTTTTGGAAATCATTCACTCCAAAAACAAAATTAGGTGATCTCGGCGTCATAGAAAACTCACCATCAATGATATGATTTCTTAAATGAAGCCCGTAGCTTAGGTTAAAATTATCAGATACCTTCCAATCATCAGAAGCGTAAACGGATAGTTTATTTTCAGTTCCACTGTGAAATTCTCCTCCGACATTATAATTGTAGAAACCGTTTGCATCGGTTGACGGACCAATTAATCTTTCAGGCTGGGCACCAACCGTTTGGAAGAAAAATGATCTGTTGGATGTGAATTTATCAATATTATAAAACTGTTCTAAAATTCCAACTGTTACATTGTGATTGCCGATTTGCTTATTTAATGAAAAACGACCTGCAATATTCGTGATCGGTGTTTTAGGAGTATACATTGCCAATTGCGTTCCCACAGCACCGGAATATGCCTGACCGTTTGAAGCCAGCGTATAACCCGCCGAAGAATCTGCATTGAAAATACTCAAAGGGATGATATTCGCCATCTTCACATTCGCGAAGTGTGCTCTTGTTGAAAATTTAAAATTCCAGCCGTTGTTTAATAAATAATTACCTAAAATATCGATATTATGAGCTTTAGAACTGTTGTCATTACCGCTCATTCCTGCCCAATAATCCTGCCCTGTCAGAATATCTTTCATTCTGATCTGTCCGTCATTTACAACGTAAGAATCTCTACCGATTTTAAAGTTATCAAGCTCAGTTACTTTACCGTTTTCGCCATATTGGAAAACCGCATAATTTCCTACATTATAAGAGTCTGAATATTTATATAAAAATGAAATCTGCCCTCTGTCATCTTTAAAATATTTCGTAGCACCCGCTCTGAAAATTTTTGTTTCATCAACATTTCTGGCAAAGCCAAGTTTAAAAGTACTTGGATCATAATTGGCAAAAGCACCAACCGTGTAAGTCCAACCGTTTTTAGTAATCGGTCCGGATACATTTACATCGCCTTGCAGCCATCCAAAAGTACTTGTGGTAAACTTCCCTTTTAGTTTAAAATCTTTCGTTCCCGTCTGAGAATAAGAGTTTACCGCGAAACCAAGATCGCCCATGGTATTGGCTAGCTGATCCATTTTTAAAAGCCCCGTTCTTTCTAAACCTACGCTTTGTCTCCATGTTTTGCTTGGAAGCTCGGGCCAGAAAAAGTAAACGGCAGGAAGATCATTTTCAAGGATGGTGATTCCTCCAACCGTCGCCGGCAAACCGATATTTACATCTCTTGGGCTCGTGTTGTTGGCTGCGTTAAGCATCACATTTCGGTTGTTGTCTTCTTTGGATGAAGTCGTAACGGTCTTTACGCCTTCTTCAGTTTTTGAAGCTTCTTTCAAAGCGTTTTTCACCGCAAGGCTGTCTGTTTCCTGCCCAAAAGCTACGGCAAAAGAAAGCATTAGCCCTAATGCTGAAATTTTTAAAGTTGATTTTCTCATCGTACAGTTAGTTAGTATAATTTCTTCTTTGTTGTTTCTTAAGTTGTTGTTTTTGTTTTAAATAAAGGCATAGGAATATCCTGCATCCAAAAAATCATTGGATGGACTTTATTTTTTCATCAGCACCGGATTGATTGTTTTTCTAAAGCCGGTTTATCAGCAGCATTGTATCATCATTACATTGATATTGGGAGAAACCTTATCAGCTTCAAGCAATATCTTTATTTTAATTGAATGATCTTTAATGATTTTCAACCAAAATATACTCTCTGGAAAGAGTACGATTCGAATAAATTCAGATTCAAAAAAGTGTTCATTTTCATTGCTTCAATATGAAACATTACAATACTACATTGTTTCATCGGATTCACCAAAAAAAATATTAAATTTTCTTAATATTTAATATAACTAACTGTTTTACATTTAAATAAATTTAGAATAATAAAATATTTTTCATTGATTCTTAGTGAAACAATGATTAAAATCACGTTAAAATTTCCCCAAAAAGTACCTCAAGGCATCAATTTTGGTGTCTACTCCAATTTTTTATCACTAAATTTGTAAATACACATTTTTCTCACTTCTAATAATGGATTCTAAAGAACAACTTTTAAAAAAATCGATTGAGGCAAAAGAAATTTTTATCCCTCATCTTTCTGCCGATCCTGTAATTTTTGGTTTCGATCAAAACGAGCTGAAAGTTTTGCTTTTAAAGATGAATTACAGAAAGCAATGGTTTTTGCCGGGCGGTTATGTGCGAAAGGATGAAGATTTAGATGACGCGGTGGTGAGAATTTTAAAAGACAGAGCCGGAATTACAGAAGTTTATCTGGAAGAATTTGCCGTTTTTGGAAAGAAAAACAGAAGTGAATTTTATTTTGAAGATTTTGATGAAACTCTTTTTCACAAACAGAGATTCGTAACTATTGGATATTATGCTCTTTACAATCCGGATCGTTTTAATCTGATTGCTGATGAATTCAGTGAAAGTTGTGAATGGATTTATTTAAGCGAGCTTCCCAATATCGAATTAGCGATGGATCACCGTGAGATTATTGAAAAAGCGTTATTAACTTTAAGAGAAAAAATTTCTCATAAACCTATCGGATTCAATTTATTACCTGAAAAATTTACACTTTCTGAATTGCAAAAATTATACGAAGTTATTCTCGGAAAAGAACTTAACAGAGGAAATTTTTATCGAAAAATTAAAAATTTAGGAATTCTAAAAAAATTAGACGAGCGAAGAACTGGCGGCGCTCACAAAGCTCCGGATTTGTATTCTTTTGATGAAGAAAATTATGCTAAGGCGCTTGAAAATGGTTTGAGTAACTGGTAATTACAAAAAATTGCTTTACCAATTTAATTTGATAAAGCAATCTTCTACATATTTCAAACTATTGATCTAATTCTTTCTGAAAAGCTTCAAAATATTTTGCCAAATGAAGGCCATCTGCTAAACCGTGATGTGCTTCTATAGAAACCGGCATCATCTTTTTGCCATCTTTAATACTGAATTTTCCAAATGCAATTTTCGGAATACATTCTTTAGGATCAAAATTGGTAGGATGTAAAATTGTGGTAAACGAACTCCAGGGAATCGTGGTGTGTCTGATATGATTGATCGGCAAAACATCGTTACTAATTCCTAGGCCAATTGAATTCTGAACTGTTTTTATTTGATCCTGCAATCTCTCATTAAACGTTTCAAAATCTTCAGAATAATGAAAAAATGAAAACCCAAAAGTTCCGTCTTCTCTTCCAATCGTACTTCCGACATGAACTTCATCAAACTGAATAACCTCACCGTCTACAATTCGTAATTTCAATTCATGAACAGAATTGATCGCCACCATAGATTTGTAAAGATAATAGGCAAAAAACGAAATTCCGTTTTCTTTTGCTTTTTCATACGCTTTTGTGCAATCCACCTCCGTTGTAAAACCGAAATAAGGACTTTTCATTTTAGAAAAAAATTCAAAATGTTCCTTTCTGTTCCAGCTTTCAATATCTATTACCTTCATTGATTTATTTTTTGCAAATTTCCATAAGATTTTCGGTTTTAAAAACTTTTGGAATATGAAATTTAATCGTAAAGTTTAATTTTAATTGGAACTATAAAGCATACTGAAATTTATAATCCGATGGACTTACTTTCATTAACTTTTTAAAATAATTGGTTAAATGGCTCTCATCCGTAAAACCAAACTCAAAAGCGATTTGCTTCATGGTCATTTGCCCTGACTGAATCCTTCTTTCAATGAGTTTTAACTTATAATCTGTAATATATTTTCGGTAAGAAATTTCAAAATTTCTTTTAAAATAAGATCCAAAATAAGTTTCCGAAATATTGAAATGCTTGGCAATAGCCGTTATTCTAATGAGTTCGGGCTGATAAATATTTTGATGAATGTAAGATATCAAATCATCTTTTTTGGGAGCATCTTTATCTACTTTCACATGTAAAAACTTAGCGGAAGCCTCACGAATTAAACCAAATAACGATAAAACCTGAAAAAACATAATGGGTGACTCTGAAACTTTGTTGAATCTATTATAGTCAATAATATTTTCCACCGTTTTTTTTAAAATCGTTTTACAGGGTTCATCAAAGGTTAGTTTTTCTTCTTTCAGCAACGCATTTCGCATAATATCTGTGGGAGAAGCTGTTGCAAGATTATCCGGTGAAAGATGTTTATTCTGGTCAAAATAACTGTCATTGAATTTAATAAAACAGAATTTGGTCGGTTTTTTGATGTCAAAAAAATGTTCATCATCTGGAGAAATAAGATAAAAATCGCCTGCTTTATAAGGAATTACAATGCCGTTGATATGATGATCGCCACAGCCTTTGAAAATATAAATCATTTCATAATACGTATGGCTGTGTTTGGGAAACGGATAAACAGATGCTTCAAAGGTATCAATTTCCAGAGGTTCAAACTGTTTTCTTTTCATGTCTTAAAATTACAATTTGTTAAACGATTTTTACAACCTGAAAATCATTTTTTTTAACAAAATTTGTATAGACCTTGAAAGATAACATTAAGATACTCAGACAAAGTTTCATCTCTGTCTCTTTTGAATTTTAAATCAATCGACAAATTATTATTTATGAAAATATTAAAAAGAATATCAGGAATTGTATTGGGAAGTCTTTTACTTCTTTCGTGTAATCAAAAAAATAAAGAAAATTCTACCGCATCCAACGAGTCATTATTGCTTGAAAATGTTCGTTTAATCGACGGAAATGGAGGAAATCCTATTGAAAACACCAAAGTTTTGGTTAAAGATGGTAAAATTGTTCAAATTGGAAATAATATTTCCGATAAAGAGGCAAAAAGTATTGATTTAAAAGGAAAAACAATCATTCCTGCTCTTATTTCTGCACATTCACATGTGGGAACCTTAAAAGGAACCACCACAAAACCTGAAAATTATACTGAAGAAAACATTCTTTCACAACTCAAAAAATATCGGGATTATGGGGTATTGAATGTCATGTCAATGGGTACAGATCGTCCTTTTCTGTTTGAAAGTGGTTTAAGAGATCGATCAGCTAAAGGAGAAATTGATGGCGCAAGAATTCATTCTGCAGGATATGGTTTTGGGGCTCCCAATGGTGCTCCGCCACTCGATTTTGCGATGGATAAAGTATATAGACCCACTTCTGTGAAAGAAATTCCGGCAGAGCTCGACAGTCTCAAAAAAATAAATGCCGAATTGGTGAAAATTTGGGTGGATGATTTTAACGGAAAATTTAAAGCAAAAGTAAGTCCTGAAATTTATAAAGCAATTATTTCTGAGGCACACAAAAGAAATATGAGAGTAGCTGCTCATGTGTATTATCTTTCAGATTTGAAAAAATTACTCGCCGATGGAATTGACGTGATTGGTCACAGCATCAGAAGTGAAGTGATTGATGATGCGACATTGACGCAAATGAAAGCAAAAGGCGTTGTTTATATTCCTACTCTTTCTTTGGACGAGTATGCTTTTGTATATGCAAAAAAACCTGAATGGATTAATGATCAGTTCTTCAAAAAATCTTTGGAACCTGGCGTTTATGAAATGATTACTTCTGAAAAATATCAAAATGATCTTAAAAATGCTCCGAACTTCAAATTAAATATGAAAGCCTTTGAAGTTGCCAAACAAAATCTTAAAAAAGTATATGATGCAGGTATTCTGGTAGCTATGGGAACAGATAGCGGCGCGATGCCTCTTCGTGCACAAGGCTTTTCGGAACATTTAGAATTACAATTAATGACGGAAGCAGGATTGACTCCTTTACAGGCATTAACCGTCGCTACAAAAAATTCAGCAAAAACATTAAAAATCGATCAAGATTTCGGGACTATTGAAGCTGGGAAAACGGCAGATTTTATTATTGTTGATGGAAATCCGGCGAAAAACATTCAGGATACCCGAAAAATAGTTTCAGTGTATAAAGCCGGAAAAGAAGTTTCTAAAGGAGTTTTAAATAAGTAAATAATGAAGAGATTTTTTGTTAGGTTAGCTTTTATTACCAACTTTATAATCGTAAATGCACAGTCAAATGTTGAAGTCATTTCAAAAATATATCCACCCAATCCGGATCCTTCCGGAATCGCAGTAAGTTCAAAAAACAGAGTTTTTCTTGGATTTCCTCGTCATGCCGATAATCATAAGGAATTTGCTTTGGCAGAATTAGTTAATGGGAAATTAATCCCTTTTCCCAATACAGATTTTGTGTATCCAAGTACAAAGCCTTATCAGGACTGGCTGGTTTCTCCGCATGGAATTTATATGGATAAAAATGATGTTTTATGGGTGTTAGATGATGGTAAAAGATCAGGTATCAAGGAGATTCCTTTAGGAGCCGCAAAAGTAGTGGGAATTGATATTCATTCTAAAAAAATTCTGCATTCAATCATTATTCCAAAACCTGTTTTGTCTGATGATTCACATTATAACGATCTTCGGGTAGATTTATCTCATGGTGAAAAAGGAACCGTGTATATAGCCAATTCAGGCTTTGGAGAACGGTATTCATTAGTGGTGCTGGATATTGCCACTGGAAAGGCGAGAGAGGTTTTATTACATCATAATTCCACTTCACCCGAACCCGGATTTATGGGATTTCTTGAAGGGAAACCTCTCGTTTATGATTTTAATAAACAAACTTTTCCCAGTGGCGGAGCAGATGGCATTGCATTAGGTCCAGATCAGAAAAAATTATACTGGACGGCTATTACTGGAAGAAAATTATACAGTATTTCTACTAATCTTATCAGTAATTTTAATACTTCTGAACAAGCAATTGAAAAAGCTGTACAGTTTGAAGGCGAAAGACCGGCGTGTGACGGATTGGCTGAAGATGAAAAAGGAAATATCTATTTCGGAGCCTTTGAGCAACAATCTATTGTTAAAAGAAAACCGGATGGAGAATATCAATTGATTTCTCATGATAAAGAAAATTATGTTTGGCCAGATGGTTTGGCCTATCGAAACGGATATGTTTATGTTACGTTAGGTCAGTGGAATCGTTTGCCCGGATTTAATAACGGAAAAGACTTAAGAAAACCGCCTTATCTGGTGGTGAAAATTAAAAGTGAATAAAAAGTAATATTTAAATTATAAAAATGGAATACAGAAAATTAGGAAATAGTGAATTAGAAGTTTCAGCAATCACTTTTGGAGCTTGGGCTGCCGGAGGTTGGATGTGGGGAAGCACAGACAGAAATGAAGCTATTGAAGCCATCAAAGCATCGTATGATGTTGGCGTAACTTCTATCGACACGGCTCCGATTTACGGACAAGGAACCAGTGAGGAAATTGTTGGGGAAGCGATTAAAGGAATTTCCCGTGATAAAGTTCAGATTCTTACAAAGTTTGGAATGCGTTGGGATTTGGCAAAAGGAGATTTTGCCATGCACAGCAAAGACAATAGCGGAAATGCTATCGACGTTTATAAATTTGCAGGAAAAGACAGCATTATTTATGAATGCGAACAAAGTTTAAAAAGACTAGGAACAGACTATATCGATTTATACCAAATTCACTGGCCAGATTCTACAACACCCATAGATGAAACTTTTGAGGCCGTTTCAAGATTAATTGAGCAGGGAAAAGTTCGTCATGCGGGAGTTTGCAACTATAACGTTCAGCAAATAGCAGAAGCTGAAAAAACATTGAATTTAGTATCCAACCAGATTCCGTTTAGTATGGTCAATCGCGGAATTGAAGAAGAAACTGTGCCTTATTGTATCGAAAACAATAAATCAATTTTAGCGTATAGCCCTTTGGAAAGAGGTTTGCTGACAGGTAAAATTCATAACGGTTACCAATTTCAGGAAGGTGATCACAGGGCAGGTCACAAACATTTTCAACCGGATTTTATTGAAAAAACCAATCAGCTTTTAGATAAAATAAAACCCATTGCAGATCAACACAATGCAAGTTTGGGGCAATTGGTTCTTAGCTGGACGATTGAAAGAGCCGGAATTACCATCGCGTTGGCCGGAGCCAGAAATGCAGAACAGGCCGTTCAAAATGCAAAAGCAATTGAGATCAATTTGAGCAAAGAAGAATTAACCACAATTGATGATTTGGTTAATCAGTTTAATTAACAAATTTGTTTAAACTTTTATATTTTATTACCCGTTGTGCATTTTGCAAAATTTTGGTATTAGATTCGTCGGTTCGAGTGTTTTTTCGTAACAAAGTGGAGAAAAAATGTATCGAGAACAGATTCATCTTCAAAATTGCAAACTTCTCGATACGATTTTTTTTCAAAAATCTATTCGAAGTGACGAAAACAAATCAAAATGCACAACAGATATTTTATTAATTATTTCAAAGTTTGTCATTCTGCAAGAATCTAAGCAATTCTAAACGTATAATATTGAGATGCTTTCAGCATGACAAGCTTTAAACTAAGGACAAATTTCCTAGCCCCGATTGCAACGGCATCCTTTTGCGTAGTAAAACGGAGCAAAAGATACAGTGGAAAGCGGGAAAAAGCTCCTTAAAAGAGTCAATAAGCTTACAAAAAAATTCATTATAAACAATGGAAAAAAGAAACAACACCTATCAACTTACCCTTAAAGAATTAACCTTAAAAGATAGTTCGGAAGGTGAAAAAATACTGACATTTGATTTCGACAATCATGATAATCTATTTCATATTTTCGATGTCATACAATCAAAAAATATATTTGACAATGAACAAACAGCACAAGAGTTTGCATTAGGATTAAAACTTTTCACCGAAGTTATGATTAAAAATAAACAACATCCTCTGTTTGAAGAATTAAGACCAGCAATTATGGAGTTTATGAAAAAACTAAAAAGCCAGTAAAATTGAAAATAAATGTAATCAATTCAGAAAATTAACAATGGAATATAGATTTTTAGGAAAATCAGGATTAAAAGTTCCTGTTTTAAGCTTTGGAACCGCAACTTTCGGTGGTGAAGGCGATTTTTTTAAAGCTTGGGGAAACACACAGGTTGACGAAGCTAAAAAATTAGTCAATATCTGCATGGATGCAGGCGTGAATCTGTTTGATACAGCTGATATTTATTCTGATGGTAAATCAGAAGAAGTCTTGGGAAAGGCTATTGAAGGAATTTCCAGGGATCAACTGTTATTATCAACAAAATCAACCTTCACTTTTGGTGAAAATCCGAATAACCAAGGCTCTTCCCGTCTTCACATTCTGAAGCAGGTAGAAGGAAGCCTGAAACGTCTCGGGACAGATTATATCGACATTTATCACATGCACGGTTTTGACGGAAATACACCTGTTGAAGAAACATTGAAGGTGTTGGATGACTTGGTAACCAGTGGAAAGGTTCGCTATATTGCGGCTTCCAATTTCTCAGGCTGGAATTTGATGAAATCCATCGGAGTTTCAGAAAAATATGGTTGGAGCAAATACATTGCGCATCAGGTTTATTATTCGTTGGCAAACCGCGAATATGAATGGGAACTGATGCCTTTGGGGCTGGATCAAAATGTGGGAGCTATTGTTTGGTCTCCCCTTTCCTCAGGTCGTTTGAGTGGAAAATACGGCAGAAATAAACCGGTGCCTCAGGAAGGCAGAATTGCTCAGGGCGGCAGTCCGGTTCCCGAAACTGTAGTTCAACAAGAAATTTTCTATAACACGATTGATGTATTAGAAAAAGTTGCTGCTGAAGTGGGAAAAAATGTAGCTCAGGTTGCTTTAAACTGGTTATTGCAGCGTCCTACGGTTTCCAGCATCATTATCGGAGCCAGAAACGAAGAGCAGTTAAAGCAAAATCTTGAAGCCGTCGGCTGGAATCTTACTCGCGAACAGGTTGAAAAACTGGACAAAGCAAGTGAAATCCCTCCTATTTATCCGTATTGGCATCAATGGCAAAATAAAAGTCTGAACCCGACGCCGGATTTTTACAGTCATTTAAAATAATATTCTAACCGCAAAAGAGGCTATTTGTCTTTTTTGTGGTTAATACGTTTTAAGGCACAAGGATTTTATCAATGATAAAATAGATCATCAACATTGTAAAAGAAAATCTTTAATTTTCCCTTTGTGTCTTAAAAAACAGACAATTTGTATTTAACCTTGCGCCTTTGTGTTTTTCCAATAGACGTAAGCATTCTTAATGAATTAAATAGAAAACAATGAGTACAGAAAAAATAGGATTCATCGGTCTCGGCAATATGGGACATCCGATGGCAAAAAATTTAGAAAAAGCAGGATTTCAATTATCCGTTTACAATAGAACGATTGAAAAAGCTGAAGAATTTCAAGAAAAATCTACGGTTTACAAAACAGTTTCGGAGCTTGTCACCAATAATGACATCATTTTCACGATGCTGACAAATGATGCAGCAGTAAAAGCCGTATATGAAGAAGTTTTAGCTCAAAATATCACCGGGAAACTATTCATCGACATGAGTACGATTTCTCCTGAAAAAAGCAATGAAATTTCATCAGCCGTAAAAATAAAAGAAGGCTCATTCATCGATGCGCCCGTTGCCGGAAGTACAAAACCCGCTGCAGAAGGTACGTTGATTATCATGGTTGGTGGTGAAGAAAAAGATGTTCAGCGTGCTGAACCTTTTCTGCAAAAACTAGGAAAAAATATCAAACATTTAGGCGAAAACGGAAAAGGAATTGCCGCAAAATTATCCGTTAACTATTTTCTATCCACTATTTATCAGGGTTTGGCAGAAACCATTTTATTTTCGGATAAATTAGGCATTGATCGTCAGGATATGCTTGAAATTATTAACGAAAGTGCCAGCGGAAGCGGTGCTACAAAAGTGAAAACACCACTTTTAACGGAAAATAATTATGAACCTGCATTTGCCCTAGATCTTATGCTAAAAGATATCCTGCTGGCAAAAAATGCAGGTGCAGATTTCCCTTTATCTAAAACATTAATTGAAACTTATCAGTCGGCTCACAATGAAGGGTTTGGAAAAGACGATGTTATCGGAATTATTAACTATTTAAACAAATAAAAAATGTTACACGTAATCGCGAAAAGTATCGCAAAACAAGATAAAATTGAAGAAACTAAAAAAGCGTTAACTGCTTTGGTCATTTATTGGATGCCAAAATACTTGGGGCGGCCGAGTTTATTTTCTATCTATTAAATACCAAAGTGATCAAAGTAAAAAATGAAGATGTCGGTCTGAATTTTTATGATTTTGAAAAGCAATAATATTTTAAGCATATTTGTATTTTAAATTCATAAAATATTTTTCTGATGTTTGATGTTTTGCTTTCGCATATTGAAGATAAGGTTGATTTAACTGAAAAGGATAAAAGTGAACTCCAGCAGTTTTTCACCTGTAAAAAACTCCGTAAAAAACAATATCTGCTTCAGGAAGGAGACGTTTGCAAAAATCTTTCTTTCGTAAGTAAAGGATTGCTAAAATCTTATATGCTGGACGAAAAAGGAAGCGAACACATCAGCATGTTCGCTTTTGAAGGTTGGTGGATCTCAGATTTCAACAGTTTTATCAATCAGGAAAAAGCTCTCTTAAATATTGATGCCATAGAAGAAACAGAATTGTTGACGATTACCCGTGAAGAATATGAAAATTTGATGGTAAAAATTCCTATAATGGATCGTTATTTTAGAATTTTATACCAAAACAGTCTGGTAACCAAAGATTACCGCCTCATGGTGTTCAACTCATTTACCGCAGAAGAAAAATATACACAGTTTGCACAGAAAAATCCAGATATTATTCAGAGAGTTCCTCACAATCTTATTGCTTCCTATCTCGGTTTGGCTCCGGAGACGGTAAGCAGAATCCGTAAGAAGATTTCCTTTAAATAACACTTGATCTGGATCAATAAAAATCGCTGATCCATGTCAATTTTTTTAATCTTAGTGCTCCATAATTTTGTAACATAATTTTAGAATTATGGAAAACAAAAATATTGCACTGGTTGTAGGTGCTACAGGAATTACAGGCAGCAATCTCGCACAAGAGCTTATTGCTAAGGGTTGGACAACTTACGGATTATCAAGAAATCCTAACCATTCTATTGAAGATTTGATTCGTATACAAGCCGATCTTCTGACTATTGAAAGCCTGGAAAAAGCGTTGGAAAATATCGCTCCCACTCATGTTTATTTCACCACTTGGATGCGAAATGATACAGAAGAGGAAAATATTCGCATAAACAGTGCGTTAGTGAGAAATTTATTAGATGTTCTTTCTCCTAAAAAATCAATACAGCATGTGGCTTTGGTTACGGGTTTAAAACATTATTTAGGACCGTTTGAAGCCTACGCAAAAGAAGGTACTTTACCCGAAACTCCTGTGAGAGAGGAGCATCCTCGTTTGCCGCTTCCCAATTTTTATTATGCTCAGGAAGATGAAGTGTATAAAGCTTCAGAAAGAGACGGATTTACATGGAGCATCCACAGACCGCACACCGTAATCGGTTATGCAGTTGGCAATCTGATGAATATGGGAACCACTTTGGCGGTATACGCAAGTATTTGTAAAGAAACAGGGCGTAAATTTATCTGGCCAGGCTCTTTGGAGCAATGGAACGGAATTTCAGACGTGACGGATGCCCGAATTTTAGCGAAGCAACTGGTTTGGGCTTCATCAACAGAAGCAGCAAAAAATCAAGCTTTTAATATTGCAAATGGTGATATATTCCGTTGGAAATGGCTTTGGAAAAGATTGGCAGATTGGTTCGGAATTGAAGCGGTAGGATTTGAAAACTCCATTAAACCATTAGAAAAAGAAATGGAAAATTATACAGAAATCTGGAAAGAAATAGCTCAAAAATATGGTTTAAAAGAAGAAAACCTTAATAAATTATCTTCTGCCTGGCATACCGACCTTGATTTGGGAAGACCTTTGGAAGTAATGACCGATATGTCAACCAGCAGAAAATTTGGCTTTACAGAATATCAAAATACAGAGCAATCATTCATTGATTTATTTGAAAAATTGAAAGCAGAAAAGCTGATTCCGTAAATTTCATTTCATAAAGGAGTTGCTTTTGCGACTCCTTTTCTTTTTTATTTTAAATGTCGTTTCTTTGTAAAATATCATTCGTTTTTTATGAAAAAGTCCGAAGCTACACGATTAAATATTCTTCAGAAAGCATTTGAACTGATTTATACCAAAGGTTATCAGACAACTAGTGTCGATGAAATTATTGCGACCACTCAGGTGACAAAAGGGGCTTTCTATTATCATTTCAAAACAAAAGACGAAATGGGTTTGGCAATTATTAATGAATTAATGATTCCAAACTTTAAGAATAATTTTATCCAACCATTACGAAATGATGAAAATCCTTTAGATAATATTTACAATATGATGTATCATTTGTTGATCAATAATGAATTTTTGAAGGTTGAATACGGTTGTCCTGCTTCTAATTTTACTCAGGAAATGGCTCCGTGGAATATTGAGTTTACAAAAGCATTAAACGAATTATCTAAGCAATGGGAAAATACAATGATTTTTTCTCTTGAAAAAGGGATGGAAAATGGTACAATAAAGACCGGTTTAAATGCAAAAGGAATTGCCATTTTTGTACTTTCCGGATATTGGGGAATACGAAATTTGGGAAAACTAGAGAACAATAAATCGATATATATATCTTATTTACAACAACTTAAATTGTATTTTAATACGTTAAAATAATTTTTTATCAAAAAACATACTAATTAGTATGTTTTTATTTTAACTTTGTCAAATCTTAAAAATTTGATAATGTATCAAACGTTAACATTTCTGCATTCTACTTTTCGCTGGCTGGTTTTGTTGAGTCTTTTGTATGCAATTTTTTGCGCCTACAAAGGATACTTTTCAAATAAAGAATTTTCAAAAACAGATAATACCGTAAGACATTGGACGGCAACAATAGCCCATGTTCAGTTGATTTTAGGAATTATTTTCTATTCTCAAAGCCCGATTATCAAATACTTTTGGAAGAATTTTAGTGATGCAAAACAATCTTTAGATCTTTTATTTTTTGGATTAATACATATTTCTTTAATGCTTCTTGCTATAGTTTTAATTACTATTGGCTCTGCCGTTTCAAAAAGAAAACCAACTGATAAAGAGAAGTTTAAAACAATGCTGATTTATTTTTTTATTGCTTTACTTATTATTTTTATTGCCATCCCATGGCCATTTTCACCACTTGCTAACAGACCTTATTTCAGATAATTATGATCAATTTATTTAAAACAAAAGTTGGAAGATTAAGAATTATTGCCATTCTTGAAGGGATTTCACTCTTAACATTAGTATTCATCGCTGTTCCGTTAAAATATGGACTTGATAATCCTTCATTGGTTAAAATGATGGGTCCTATTCACGGATCATTATTTCTTCTTTTTTTATTCAATACATTAAGTGTTGGTGTTGAGCAACAGTGGAAATTTAAAGAAATAACCTGGAAAGTGCTTTTGGCGTGTATTATTCCATTTGGAACATTTTATATTGACAGAAAAATTTTAAGCAAACTATGAAAAATATATTAATTTTTTGCGGAGTCACTCTGACCATTTATATTGCTTACAGAATATACAAATACCAAACACTTGATAATGGTTTGGATACTTTAATAAAAAACGGAGCCATTATTCTCGATGTAAGAACTGAAAAAGAATATGAAATGGGGCATATTTCCGGATCTGTAAATATTTCTTTAGGAACAATCAGAGAAAGATATACAGAACTGAATCCAAATAAAACCTATATTACCGTTTGTTCTCACGGCCTTCGAAGTGTAAAAGTTGAGAATATTTTAAAGGAAAAAGGGTTTAATCATGTTTATAATGGAGGCGCATGGAGCGATTTGCAGAAAAGTATTTCAAAATAATATAAAAGT
This sequence comes from Chryseobacterium sp. GM_Chr_2, assembly GCF_026540445.1. Lineage (NCBI taxonomy): Bacteria > Pseudomonadati > Bacteroidota > Flavobacteriia > Flavobacteriales > Weeksellaceae > Chryseobacterium > Chryseobacterium sp. GM_Chr_2. Next base: position 226,333 of record NZ_JALNUD010000003.1, on the reverse strand, counting down.
TCTCTAAAAACAATTCTTTTTCAATACAAAAATTAATTTGGTCGGCTTTTTGGTTAGTAAATTTAAACCAAATTACGCCACTCCATTGAAGTTAATCACATTTACAAATAAAGGAATTTACTGTCCGCAGGGAAAATTTTATATCGATCCTTGGCGACCTGTTGATCTGGCTGTCATTACCCATGGTCATGCTGATCACGCACGTTGGGGAATGAAAAAATATCTCTGTCATCATTTTACAAAGCCTATTTTACATAAAAGGATCAGTGAAGATATTGAATGTCAGAGTATAGAATATGGCGAAGTTCTCAATATCAATGGGGTAAAATTATCATTGCATCCGGCTGGTCATATTATCGGTTCTGCCCAGATCCGGTTAGAATATAAAGGATATGTAAGCGTAATTTCTGGGGATTACAAAGTTCAGGATGACGGTTTGAGCACTCCTTTTGAAGTCGTAAAGTGTAATGAATTCGTTACTGAAAGTACTTTTGGACTTCCCATTTACAACTGGCTGGAAGTAGAAGATCTCAATAAAAAAATGCAAAATTGGGTGTTAAGAAATAAAGAAAATCAAAAAACATCCGTTTTTATAGGATATTCCTTAGGCAAAGCACAAAGAATTATGAAAGCCGTTGAAGGTCTGGGGAAAATTCACGTTCACTACTCGATTGGAAAATTAAACGAAGCATTTGAAACGGTCGGTATTGATCTTCCTGACTATGAAATTCCTGATTTTAGAGAAAGTGTAAAGCATTTGCAGAATGAAATTGTGATTGTTCCGCCTGCTTTGCTCGACAGTAATATTATCAAAAAAATTCCCAATGCGGCAACAGCTATTTGTTCAGGCTGGATGCAGGTTCGCGGTGCCAGAAGATGGCGAAGCGCAGATGCAGGATTTCCCATGAGTGATCATGCCGATTGGAAAGGATTATTACAAGCTATAAAAGCTACAGAAGCAGAAATCGTTCATGTAACACACGGACAAACAGAAGTTTTTTCAAAATATTTAAATGAAATCGGAATAAAATCGGACGTAGTAGAAACCTTGTATGGAGATGATGATGAGGAAGAAAAAGAAAAGGAAATCACTGAAAATTAAATAGTTATTTTTTTAGAATCTTAAAGATTTATTAGTTTGAAAAGCTCCGTAGGAGTTTATGCTAATAGAAAAGAAATAAGAATGAAGCGGAGCTCCGTAGGAGCGACCTGTTAATAATTAAAATGTCGAATGGCACACAGCCCAGCTTGAACGGAGCCCTTCGACAGGCTCAAGATAAATTCAAACGGTAAAGCTGACCAAAACAAAAAAATAAACAAATGAAACATTTTGCTGAACTGATCAACGCTTTGGAAAGCACCAATAAAACCAATGCCAAAATTGATGCGATTATTGACTATCTGGAACGAGCTCCAGATGAGGATAAACTATGGTTTATTGCTTTATTTACAGGCAAAAGACCGAAGCGAAATGTGAATACAAACTATATGAAAGAATGGGCGCTAGAAATCACAAAATTACCATTTTGGCTGTTTCAAGAAAGCTATTCTTCTGTTGGAGATCTGGGTGAAACGCTTTCATTGATTTTACCACCTCCAACGGAAAAAATTGAAAAATCACTATCCGAATGGATGAATGATATTATTGATCTAAAAAATAAAACAGATGTTGAGAAAAAAGAATTCGTATTGAATTCGTGGAATGGTTTAGATTATACAGAACGATTGATTTTCAATAAATTACTTGGTGGAAGTTTCAGAATTGGAGTTTCAGATAAAACATTAATTAACGCATTAACCAAATTTTCAGGACAGGAATCCAGTGCTCTGACGCATAGTCTAATGGGGAAATGGCAACCTGACGAAATTTCATTTAAAGAATTGATTTCAGCGGAAAAAATTAATCCAGACAATTCAAAACCGTATCCTTTTTGTTTGGCTTATCCTTTAGAAAAAGAATTAAACGAACTGGGAACTCCTGAAGAATGGCAAATCGAATACAAATGGGATGGCATTCGCGGGCAGATTATTCGCAGAAACGACGAAGTTTTTATCTGGTCAAGAGGCGAAGAATTGATCACAGAGCAATTTCCTGAAATCAAAGAAACGGTTCAGAACATGAAAGGTAATTTTGTTGTAGATGGAGAAATACTTGCGGTAAAGGATGGTAAGGTTTTAAATTTTAATGAATTACAAAAGAGATTAAACAGAAAAACATTAACTAAAAAAATGCTTTCCGAAATACCAATTGAAGTTTTCACTTATGATCTTTTGGAACTTGAAAATAATGATCTTCGGGAGAAGTCCATAGCTTCTAGACGGGCAATGTTGGAAGAATTATTGTTAAATGAAAATCCCGAAAACATAAAAATTTCTCCGGTTATCGAGTTTGAAAACTGGGAAGATTTAAATCAAATCAGAGAGAATTCGAGAGAAATTAACAGCGAAGGTTTAATGTTAAAACAAAAAAATTCCCCCTATCATTCTGGCAGGAAAAAAGGTGATTGGTGGAAATGGAAAATCAATCCTTTAACCATTGATGCTGTGCTAATTTACGCTCAAAAAGGAAGTGGACGAAGAAGTGCCTACTATACAGATTATACTTTTGCGGTGAAAAAAGATGACAAACTGGTAACCATCGCAAAAGCCTATTCCGGACTTACAGACAAAGAAATTATGGAAGTCAGCAAGTTTGTTAACAAAAATGCAATTGAAAAATTTGGACCTGTTCGAACTGTAAAAGCGGAACTTGTTTTTGAAATTGCCTTTGAAGGCATTGGTTTTAGCAACCGTCATAAAAGTGGTGTCGCATTGCGGTTTCCCAGAATTGTACGTTGGCGAAAAGATAAAACGGTAGACGAAATTGATGATATTGAAGAAATTAAAAAATTAATACAATAAATTATATAAACGCTAAGTTCTCAGAGGTTTATTTTAACACTTTGAAATTATTTTTCGATCGCAAAGGCACTTCGTTCAGCAAATGATAACAATAAGCCTTGGCTGAATGGAACGCCTTTGCGGTTAGAATATACAGAGAATATGTTAAAAATATCCTTGTGAACTTAGCGTTAAAAATCAAAAACAAAATAATTTGGCGACTTTTGAAAATACCAACGGATTCACAGTCATTCAACAATGGATGGCCGATAAAGGTATTTCCCCTTTTAAATTTCAAATTGATACCTGGCAGAAATTTGAAAACGGTTATAGCGGAATGGTGGTAGCTCCAACGGGTTTTGGAAAAACATTTTCCGTATTTCTAGCTTTACTGACGAATTTTTTAAACCATCCCGAAAATTATAAAAAGGGATTACAAATGATCTGGATCACTCCACTTCGTTCCCTTTCAAAAGATATTGCCAAAGCAATGCAGGAAGCGATTGACGAAATAGGCTTAGATTGGGTGGTTGGTGTACGAAATGGAGATACAGACCCTAAAATTCGTCAGCAGCAGGTGAGAAATATGCCTGAAATTCTTGTAGTTACACCTGAAAGTTTGCATTTGCTTTTAGCACAGAAAAATCACGAAAGATTTTTTAAAGAATTAAAAACAATTGTCGTTGATGAATGGCATGAATTATTAGGTTCAAAACGTGGCGTCATGGTAGAATTAGGCATTTCTCAACTGACAAAATATGTTCCTAAAATAAAAATATGGGGAATTACAGCAACCATTGGAAACCTTGATGAAGCCATGGAAGTTTTGATTCCTTATGACATCAAAAAAACAAAAATTACCGCAAAAGAACAGAAAAAGATAGAAATTCTTCCGGTTTTCCCTGATGAAGTTGAAATTTTACCGTGGGCTGGACATCTTGGACAAAAACTGGCTGACAAAGTAGTTCCGATCATTTTAGAGTCAAAATCTACGATTGTTTTTACAAATACCCGAAGTCAGAGCGAAATGTGGTATCAATTATTATTGAATGCTTATCCAGATTTTGCAGGGCAAATCGCTATTCATCACAGTTCTATTGATGCTCATTTACGAATTTGGATCGAAGAAAACCTAAGTTCTGGAAAATTAAAAGCAGTGGTTTCTACTTCGTCTCTTGATTTGGGAATTGATTTTAAACCTGTTGATACTGTCATACAAATTGGTTCAGCCAAAGGAGTTGCAAGATTTTTACAACGTGCAGGAAGAAGCGGCCACTCGCCTTTTGAAACATCAAAAATTTATTGTGTTCCCACCCATTCTCTGGAACTTATTGAAGTTGCAGCTTTGAAAGAAGCAGTAAAACAGAAAGTCATTGAACCTCGTGAGCCACAGGTTTTATGCTTTGATGTTTTGGTTCAGTTTTTAATGACGTTAGCTATTGGTGACGGATTTTATCCTGACGAATTGTATGAAAGGATTAAAAAAGTATATGCCTTTCAAGAAATGACCGATGATGAATGGAAAAATATTCTCGATTTTCTCACTATTGGTGGAAGTGTTTTAAAAAGCTATGAGGAATTCCATAAAATTGTCATTATGGAAGATGGATTATATAAAGTCACTTCACGAAAAATTGCAATGCTTCACCGAATGAATATGGGCGTTATCGTCAGCGATGCAATGTTGAAAGTGAAATTTATTTCAGGAGGCTATATCGGAATGGTAGAAGAATATTTTATTTCAAAACTGAAAAAGGAAGAAAAATTTATATTAGCTGGAAGAGTTTTGGAAGTCGCTATGATCAAAGATATGACCGTTTTTGTGAGAGCTTCAAAAGGAAAAGCATTTGCACCGAGTTATCTAGGCGGAAGGTTACCGTTGAGTTCCAATTTAGGACATTTTTTAAGGGAAAAATTATCAGGAGCTTTAAATTCTAAATCATCGGAAAAGGAACTGAAATTTTTACATCCATTATTAATTAATCAGGAAGAACGTTCACATATTCCAAAAGACGATGAATTTTTGGTTGAACTGATTAAAAACCGAGAAGGTTACCATTTATTTATGTACCCGTTTGAAGGTCGACTAGTGCATGAAGTAATGGCAGCTTTAATTGCTTACCGTATTTCAAAGCTCGCTCCTATTTCCTTTTCTATGGCGATGAATGATTATGGTTTTGAATTATTCAGCGATAAAGAAATTCCGTTAAATGAAGAAAATCTAAGCAAAATTTTAACTAGAGAAAACCTGATGATTGATGTTATTTCAAGTATTAATGCTGCTGAAATGGCACGAAGAAAATTTAGGGATATTGCTGTAATTTCCGGAATGGTGATTCAAAACTATGCCGGAAAACAACGTTCTAATAAATCTTTACAAAGTTCTGCCGGATTGATTTTTAAAGTGTTGGAAAATTATGATCCTAATCATTTTTTGGTACGGCAGGCGTATACAGAGGTTTTTAACGCTCAACTGCAGGAACAAAGACTAGTTGAAGCGTTTAAACGAATTGAAAAATCAAAAATTATTTTGAAATTTGCCAATACGTTTACTCCATTGAGCTTTCCGATAAAAGTGGACAGCTTAAGACAAACGCTTTCCAGCGAAGGATTGGATGCGAGAATCCAAAAATTGATACAGCAAGCAAAGAAAAACAAGTAATAAATATTACATCACGTAATACTATTTTGTATCAACTTATTTTAGGACGGGACACTAAAAACAAAAAAGCCGGAAAAAATTTCCGACTTTCTATAGTATTTTTAAGTTTAAAATTAAACTGTTTCCAAAACGTGGTCTACCAAAACTCTCCATCCGAATGAATCTTCAGAAAGGTTAGTTTGAAGATCAACCAAATCATTTTTAAGGATTACCGCATAACTTTCTTCGTCAGAAAGTTTAGGCAATTCTAATTTTTCACCATTGTGACCCAAAGCTTGGAATACTGTTGTTACCACAGCAGTTCCAACTCCCCAAACTTCTTTTAAAGTTCCGTTTTTCTGCGCTTCAACTACATCGGCTACTTTTATTGGCTCGACTTTTACTTCAATTCCTCTTTTCTTAGCCAATTGAATAAAGCTGTCTCTTGTAACACCGTCAAGAATTTTCTCAGAAGTTGGAGGCGTGAAAATCGTATCGTTGATTCTTACAAATACGTTCATTGTTCCACTTTCCTCGAAATATTCGTGAGTAGCATCATCTGTCCAGATAATTTGCTCATATCCTTCTTCAATCGCCAACTGAGTTGGGTAGAAAGATGCCGCATAGTTACCTGCAGCTTTTGCAGAACCTACACCACCGCTTGCTGCTCTTGAATAATGATCAGAAATTTTTACAGAAACAGGCTCTGTATAATACATTTTTGCAGGTGTTGCTACGATAGCAAACATATATTTATTAGAAACTCTAGCTTTCAAAGCTTCTTCTGTAGCGAAGATCAAAGGTCTGATGTATAAAGACATCCCTTCTCCTTGAGGAATCCAGTCTCTATCGATGTCTACCAATGCTTTTAATCCTTCCAAAAACATTTCTTCCGTTACCTCAGGCATTGCAAGACGTTTTGCAGACTTATTGATACGTTCAAAATTCTTTTCAGGCCTGAAAAGGAAAACCTGCCCGTCTTTGTCTTTATAGGCTTTCATACCTTCAAAACAAGCTTGTCCGTAATTTACTCCCATCATGGCAGGTGTAAAAGGAATAGGACCGTAAGGAACTAATTTCACATCACCCCACTTTCCATCTTCGTACTCACAAATGATCATGTGATCAATAAAAGTATTTCCGAATGAAAAATTGTTTGGGTCGAATGTAGAAATTCTGGAGTTTTCAGTTTTTTGAATTATCATTTCTAAAATTTTTTATGATGTTCTACAAATTTAACATAATTTTCTAAATATAAAAATTTTGAAGTAAATTTGTAAAAAAATAGCTTGAAAAGAGAAATTAAAACCACAAACGACGGAAGTAAAACATTGTTTATCAATGATTTAAATGAAAACTATCATTCGCATCATGGTGCCCTTCAGGAAGCAGAACATGTGTTTATCAAAAATGGACTAAATTTAATAAATGATTACGAAATCAACATTTTAGAGCTTGGTTTTGGAACAGGTTTAAACGTTTTGGTGACAATTAATGAACATTTAGAAACTGACAAAAATCATGTCATCAACTATTTTACGCTCGAAAAATATCCGATAAATGAATCGGAAATGAACGATTTGGCATATTTTGAACTTTTTGATAACCCGGAATTTAAAAATATTTATCAAAAAATTCATCTGGCAGAGTGGGAAAAGTCAGTAGAAATTGTTAGTAATTTTAATCTTAAAAAGATAAAATGTGACTTTTTCGACCTGAATACGATAGATTTACCTAAAATTAACCTTGTTTATTTTGATTGCTTCGGAGCGAGAGTGCAGCCCGATCTTTGGGAAAAGCCTTTATTTGAGCTAGTTTCCGACAAAATGGCAGTTAATGCATTATTAACAACCTACTCTTCTAAAGGAAGTGTAAGAAGAATTCTTCAGGAGCTCGATTTTAAAGTAGAAAAGAAACAGGGACCTCCCGGAAAAAGAGAGATGATTAATGCGGTGAAGTTATAGGTTGTAGGCTGGAAGCTGGAGGATAGGTGATGGAAGTTTATTACTAACTGTTGATTAGTTTTGTTTTTTTATGTAATGCTATAAATATATATTAAGGTGGGCGGATCTTAAAAAAATTTAATGATAAAAAGTAGGTTGTAGTAAAACTTCCAACATTCAGCTCCCTTCATCCCGCAAATTTTCCCTACATTAGCTTTACAAATTATTATATATGATAGATAAGATAAACATTAGGGTTTATGCATGCGCTGTAAAGGATAAAAGAGTTTTAACATTATTTGAAGAGTATGCTGGTGAAGCTTTAATGAAATTTCCCGGCGGCGGACTTGAATATGGAGAAGGACTGTTAGAATGCTTACATCGGGAGTTTGATGAGGAACTGAATGTGAAAGTAGATATCGTGGAACATTTTTATACTCAGGAAGATTTTCTGGTATCGCGTTTCAAAGAGAATGAACAGTTGCTTACTATATATTATATTGTAAATATTGTGAATGAAGAAGATTTCCTGATTTTGGATCCTTGTATCGAAAGAACGGAATGGATAGAAATCGACAGACCTAATAATCCTTTTGTACTTCCTATAGACAAAATTGTTTTTGATAAATTAAAAGAAAAATTCCTGTAAAATATACAGGAATTTTTTTTATGATAGATCATTATCTCGATACTCTGAATTGATTAGCCCCGGGATAAGGCTGAAGATAACCGGAATTCCAGTTGGATTGAAGCAATGATTCTAAGAACTCATCGGTTCTGTTTTTATGCGGATTATATTCATCTTTTAAATTAATATCCGCCATTTTACCTTTTAAATTCCACCAAAACGCACTAAATCCGCCTCTTAACTCTTTTATAATTTCATATACGTTTTTTCCGGTAGCTCTGTTCATTAGCTTAGCAAAAACCTGTCCTTCTGTTGTTGTAAGGTCTCTCAATTGCTTTTCGTATTGCTCAGCCAACATATTCTGTCTTTCACGAACGTATTTTCTTTTTGCTTTACTGTCAAGATCATTCATATCTTTCTGTATATCCCGATATTGTTGCAAAGCAGTTACAAAGAGAGGATATACTCGGTATAATTTTTTATTGAGGAAATAATAATAGTTTCTATCCAACTGATTGTTAAACTTTGGCCTGTTCACCAAAACCAACTCATCCATTACAACTACAGTCTCCCCATTAATATCATACACCCTCATCTTCTGCCTTTCGTCGTAATAATATTTTTTCCCAAATTCATCTACTTTTAGAAGCTCAGGAGGATATTGGCTCAACGGTTTGGCAATAACCGAATCTGTCTGACCAAAAATACTGACTCCAAAAAAGAAGAGAAAAAGACAAATAATCTTACTAAAATTCATTATTTTTACGCGTATTAGAACAAAAATTGAACGCAAAAATCATTCCTTTTTATGAAATTTGAAAAGAAATCTTTAAAATTTTTAGAAAAATATCTAAATACATCTTCACCGACTGGTTATGAGCATAAAGGGCAGGAAGTCTGGATGGATTATATCAGACCGTATGTTGATAAAATCGAAATAGATCATTATGGAACCTGCTATGGAATCATCAATCCTGAAGCGGAATTTAAAGTGGTTATTGAAGCCCACGCCGATGAAATTTCATGGTACGTAAATTACATTACCGATGATGGCTTAATCTATGTTATCCGAAACGGAGGTTCAGACCAAACAATCGCTCCATCGAAAGTGGTTCACATTCATGGTGAGAAAGGAATTGTAAAAGGAGTTTTCGGATGGCCAGCTATTCACACAAGAGGAAATCAAAACGAACCGACTCCCAAGATTGAAAATATTTTCATCGATTGTGGAGCAACCTCAAAAAAAGAAGTAGAAGAACTGGGAATTTATGTAGGATGCATGATAACTTATCCTGATGAATTCTTTGAAATGAATGACAGATACTTCGTTTGCAGAGCTTTAGATAACAGAATCGGAGGATTTATGATCGCTGAAGTAGCAAGATTGTTAAAAGAGAACAAAAAAACGCTTCCGTTCGGATTGTATATTACAAATTCCGTTCAGGAAGAAGTTGGTTTGTATGGAGCGGATATGATTGCAGATACCATTAAACCGAATATTGCCATCGTTACAGACGTTACTCACGACACCACAACGCCGATGATCGAAAAGAAAAAAGAAGGCGACCAAAAATGTGGTGACGGGCCAGTGGTTTTCTTTGCTCCAAGTATTCATCATACCATTCGAGAATTAATCATTGATACAGCTAAAAAGAAAGAAATTCCTTTCCAGAGAGCAGCGGCGAGCAGAGCTACAGGAACCGACACAGATGCTTTTGCACATTCTAACGGTGGAGTTCCGAGTGCATTAATCTCACTTCCATTACGTTATATGCATACAACGGTAGAAATGGTTTCTAAAGAAGATGTAGGAAATGTAATTAAATTAATCTACGAAACACTTCTGAAGATAAAGCCAGAAATGAAACTAAAGTATCATTAATAAAGTAAAAAGAGACAAGTTAAAAGTATAAAAAGTAAAAATGAAAACGAAGCTTATTGCTCCTTCCCTTTTATCCGCAGACTTTGGGAACCTGCAAAGAGATATCGAGATGCTGAATAATTCTCAGGCTGACTGGTTCCATGTGGATGTGATGGACGGAAGATTTGTCCCTAACATTTCATTTGGATTTCCTGTTATGAAAACGGTGCAGCAACATGCTAAAAAGTTTGTTGATGTTCACTTAATGATTGTTGAGCCCGAAAAATATGTTGAAGAATTTATCGATCACGGTGCAGACTTGGTTTCTGTTCATTACGAAGCTTGCACTCACCTTCACAAAACGATTCACCTCATTCAGAGTAAAGGTGCAAAAGCTGGTGTTGTTTTGAATCCTTCTACTCCCGTTCTGATGTTGGAAGATATTATTGCAGATGTAGATTTGGTATTATTAATGAGTGTAAATCCAGGTTTTGGAGGCCAGAAATTTATTGAGAATACGTACAAGAAAATTGCTGAAACCAAAGATTTAATCGTGAGCAATAATTCAACGGCATTAATTGAAGTAGATGGTGGCGTAAATATCGACAATGCCGGAAAACTATTCGATGCCGGAGCTGATGTTTTAGTAGCCGGAAATGCTGTTTTCTCCTCTGAAAGCCCTGAAAGAACGATAGAGCTTCTGAAAATTTAGTTATAATTAAATATCAACTTAATAAACCTCTATGAAATATCATTTTTATAGAGATTTTAATTTTTAGGCAAATCAACAACCACTTTACAAGAAAAAACGCTCCTCAAAAAGAGAAGCGTTTTACTATTATTTAAAACTTTAGAAATTACAGTAACAAAGTTAAAGGGCTTTCTAAATATGTTTTTAAAGTTTGTAAGAACTGAGCACCAGTAGCACCGTCTACCACTCTGTGGTCACAAGCTAATGAAAGCTTCATGATGTTTCCAACTACGATTTGTCCGTTTTTCACAACAGGCTTCTCGATAATTGCTCCTACTGAAAGGATAGCAGCATTCGGTTGGTTGATGATACTTGTGAAAGTTTCAATTCCGAACATACCCAAGTTTGAGATTGAGAATGTAGAACCTTCCATTTCGTTAGCTTTAAGACCTTTGTTCTTCGCTCTTCCAGCCATATCTTTTACAGCAGCTGAAATCTGAGTATAAGTCATCTGGTCTGTATTCTTAAGAACAGGAACTACCAGTCCGTCAGGAATTGCAACCGCTACACCGATGTTGATATTTCCTCTGTGAATGATCTTATCACCTGCCCAGCTTGAATTTACCTGCGGGTGTTTTCTTAAAGCAACAGCAGTCGCTTTAATAATCATATCGTTGAAAGAAATTTTAGTATCCGGTAAAGAGTTGATCTCTTTTCTAGCCTCAATCGCTTTATCCATATTGATTTCAACCATCAGATAATAGTGAGGTGCAGAGAATTTACTTTCAGAAAGACGCTTAGCGATAATATTTCTTACTTGTGAATTCTGAGATTCTGTATCTTCACCCTGAACGAAGCTTACCGCAACCTGAGCAGCAGCACTTGCCGCCGGAGCTGAAGCCGCTGTTTTCGCAGATGGCTGATAATTTTCAATATCTTTTTTAACGATTCTTCCGTTTTCACCAGAACCTTGTACAGAATTAATGTCAACACCTTTATCCTGAGCCATTTTCTTCGCTAATGGAGAAATTGCAACTCTGTCTGAAGATGACGCACTTGCAGCCGGAGCCGCTTTTTCTTCTGCTTTAGCTTCCGTTTTTTGTTCAGCTGGTTTCTCTGATGAAGCAGCAGCCGGTTTTGCAGCCCGTACACCAGAAACATCTGTTCCTGCAGGGCCGATAATTGCCAATACTGAATCTACAGGAGCAGCTCCTCCTTCTTCAACACCTTGCTTTAATAATACTCCATTGAATTCAGATTCGAAATCCTGAACCGCTTTATCTGTTTCGATCTCAGCAAGAAGATCACCTTCTTTTACTGTATCGCCAACGTTTTTGTGCCATTTAGCCACTTTACCTTCTGTCATAGTATCAGAAAGTCTTGGCATGGTAATAACTTCTACTCCTGCAGGAACTTCAGCCGAAGCTTCCGGAGCAGCAACAGCAGTTTCTGCTTTAGGCTCTTCTTTTTTATCTTCAGAAGCACTGGGAGCAGCAGCACCACCTGTTAATCCTGAAATATCTTCTCCTTCTTTACCGATAATCGCTAAAACTGAATCTACAACAGCCGCGTTACCTTCTTCTACACCAACGTATAAAAGAGTTCCTTCAACTTCAGATTCGAAATCCTGAACCGCTTTATCCGTTTCAATTTCAGCTAAAATATCTCCTTCCTTTACCTTGTCTCCTACTTTTTTATGCCATTTAGCCACTTTTCCTTCCGTCATTGTATCGGAAAGACGTGGCATTGTAATAACTTCTGCCATAATTTAATATGTATTAATTTGTTAATGTGGATGATGTGATGATAAGAAAAGTGAAAGATTGTTGTAACCTATCATATCATCGTATCAGCAAATTATTATTGATTTTCAAATTTATCTAAGAATGGATAATCTTCCTGAGCGTATACATATTCATATACTTTCTCTGCATCCGGGTAAGGAGAATTTTCCATAAATTCTACACACTCTTCAACAAAATCTCTGGATTTATTTTCTGTAGTATCCAATTCTGCTTCAGTAGCCCATCCGTTTGATAAAATTCTTTGTTTAATCAATTCGATAGGGTCATCATTTTTATGAACTGCCACTTCTTCTTTAGATCTGTAAGGCTCTGCATCGGACATTGAGTGACCTCTATAACGGTACGTTCTAGCCTCGATGAAAGTTGGCCCATCTCCTCTTCTCGCTCTTTCGATAGCTTCGTAAGCAGCTTCAGCTACTTTTTCAGGATCCATAGCATCTACAGCAAGACAAGGCATTTCGTATCCTAATCCTAATTTGTAGATATCTTCGTGATTAGCTGTTCTTTTTACAGAAGTTCCCATTGCATATTGGTTGTTTTCTACAACGAAGATTACCGGAAGCTTCCAGTTCATCGCCATGTTAAACGTTTCATGTAATGATCCCTGTCTAGCAGCTCCGTCTCCGAAGAAACAGATGTTTACTGCTTTTCTGTCATAATATTTATCTGCGAAAGCAATACCTGCTCCCAAAGGAATCTGACCTCCTACAATACCATGACCTCCGTAAAAACGGTGCTCCTTGCTGAAAATGTGCATAGATCCCCCCATACCTCCTGACGTACCTGTAGCCTTGCCACAAAGTTCTGCCATGATTCTTTTAGGATCTACTCCCATTGCCATCGGGTGAATGTGGCATCTGTAAGCAGTGATCATACTGTCTTTAGTTAAATCCATTGCATGCGCGAAACCAGCAGGGATAGCCTCCTGACCGTTATACAAATGTAAAAAACCTCTGATTTTTTGCTTTAGATAAAGAGAACGGCATTTGTCTTCAAACCTTCTCCACATTGTCATATCTTCATACCACTTCAGGTATACCTCTTTAGAAAATTCTTTCATGTGTTGAGCTCTTGCTTATTTATTATGAAATAGTAGAGCAAAATTATAAAAAAAACTTTGTTTTTATTGTATACATACCAATTGTTTTTTTGCTTATAGTGTTATATTTACATCATCAAACTTAAATATGGAAGAAAAACAGCCTTCAGCAGTACATAAAATTTCAAAAATTATTTCAGATTTTTTCAATCCTTTGGTTTCATTGTTTATATTTTTCTTGTATTCGAGCCTTAGAAATTCATCATTTCACAATTCTCTCACCTATTTTCTTCCAATTTTACTGATGATTATTGTTCCGGTAATTGTTTGGTTGGTGTGGAATGTAAAAACAGGAAGATACACGAATATGGATGTTTCTAATCGGGTTCAGAGAAAGACACTGTATATTTTTATAGGAATTTGTGTAATCGCTTACATTGGCTTTAATTATTTTAAAAACGGGCTCATTGATCTAGTAATGTTATTTATTTTAATACTTCTTTTAGCATTACAGATCAGTAATTATTTCATCAAAAGCTCTATGCATACAGCTTTTAATATATTTGTTGCGGCTTTGTTTTTTTCATTAAATACAACATTTGGAACTGCCTGGTTGGGAATTGCTGCTTTGGTTGGCATTACACGAATTATTTTAAAAAGACACACTCCGAAAGAAGTATTTATGGGCGCTGCAATTGCTTTTATGGTATCTTTTCTTTACCTTTATTGCAATATACAGTTTCAACATTAAGAATTTAACATGAAAATAAATCATCTAACAGCGGCGGAAGAAAACTTAATGAAATTGCTTTGGAAGCTGGATTCCTTTTATTTAAAGGACGTTATGGAACAGCATCCGGAGCCGAAACCGCATCAAAATACCGTTTCTACTTATGTGAAAATATTGGTTGAAAAGGGATATTTATCAACTGAAAAACAAGGAAGAATCTTCAAATATTCTGTAGTTGTGCCTTTCGAAGAGTATAAAAAATTCTTAATTAAAGAACTTTCCCTAAATTTCTTTAATGATTCAGGTAAAGAGATCTTGGAATTTTTATTTAATGAAAAAATGATTTCTCAGGAAGATCTTAAAGGGTACTTTGATCTTAAAATAGAGATAAAACCTGTAAAAGTTAAAGCAAAAGAACCTGAATTCGAATTCGCCAACGAAATCTTAAATCCTAAAAAAGATAAAAAGAAGGAAAAAGATAAAGACAAAAAGAAAAAGAAGAAAAAAGATTTAAAATAGAAAAACGCATTACTTTTTGTAATGCGTTTTGTATATTAACTTATCTACCGGTTCCTGAGCTCCAAATTGGAGAAGAGTTTTGATAAATAACTAAATTTCCATCATTCTGAATATCTAATCTAGTGGCACCTCGTCTTGATGAATTGGAGCTCCAAACGGCTTTATTATAAGAATCATACACTACAAGATTTCCATCATCTTGAAATTCTGCTTTGCTTGCCTTATTCGTTGTCTGTGTAGACCAAATCGCTTGTCCGTTATTTCTTGACAATACTAAATTTCCATCATTCTGGAATACCAGATAAAAATTACGATTAGAAGAATATACTTTATTATTTCTTCTGAACTCATATCCCGGATTTACACTTCCACTTTCTCCCCTAAAACCCCATTTGTTACCATTTCCATTACTATTTTTATTGGTATTAGAAGCCCATAAAGGGTTATTTCTATTATAAATTACAAGATTACCATCATCTTGTATCGCTAATCGATCTGCATTTCTTCCTCCAGTATTCGATGAGAATGCCACACCATTTCGATTCGTATAAACTACTAAGTTTCCATCATCCTGGAATACAGCTTTAGCACCTCTGTTCGTCGTTTTAGAATCCCAGATTGCTTTTCCAACTCTATTATAAAAAACTAAATTTCCATCATTTTGAAAAATTAGGTAAGATCTCTTATCATCAGCCCAATATTTTCTATTTTGATCAATATTCTGTCCTCTGTAAATACTTTGTGCATTAAGAAAAAATCCTAAAGACATAAAGAATGCCGTAAATATATATTTTCTCATTTTATAAATTTTTTATAACTCAAAAGTTTTCTAAAAGTATGCCAAAAATAATAACGTATCAAGAATTAATTATTAATTAAATGATTATTAGTAGAATTAAATTTTCTCATTTTTGAATTATACAAAAAGAAGCTGCAGAAACCTACAACTTCTTAATAATTAAAAAAGCGATCTTAAAAGACCGCTTCTATTTTTTACCAACGTTTTCCTCCGCCGTTGTTTCCGCCACCACGGTTTCCACCGCCATAGCTTCCACCTCCGTTTCCGCCTCTGTTGTTTCCATAACCACCACCTCTGTTGTTATCGAAACTTCTTCTTGGCTTCTCTTCTCTTGGCTTAGCCTCAGATACGTTAAGTGTTTTTCCGTTAAATTCTTTCTGGTTAAGAGCGTCAATAGCTTGTGCTCCTTCTTCATCACCCATTTCAACAAAACCAAATCCTCTTGAGCGACCAGTTTCTCTGTCTAATACAATTTTAGCTGATGCTACATCGCCAAATTCTGCAAATAAATCGTGCAACTCATATTCTTTTGTTGCGTAATTGATGTTTGAAACAAAAATGTTCATTTTAAAAAAAAATTAAATAATTAATAATAATTTGGTATATAAAAGAAAAACAACATAAATTAATGAACAAATATTGATTCCAAATATAAACAGCTGCAAGATACAATTATTAATTTCAAATCAAAACATTTTTAAAAATAATTTCAATATAATTTTCAGCTTATTTTTTATTTTGTTAAATAGTATTAATTTATCAATAAATATTTATGAATATTCGTTAAAAAATCAATAATCAGCATATAATTATAATAATTCTCTCCTATATTTATTTAAATAAAAATCCTTTTTACCTAGTTTTCATGGTATTTTAGTTCAGGTTTTAGTTAAAATAAAACTCATTGAGAAAATAAATCACTTTCTTTTAATAACTAAATACAAATCCTTTGATAAAGCCAGTTTTTAAAGCTAAATTTGCAGCAGAAAAATTCAAATTATGAACTATCACACTAGAAAATGGGTAAAACCAGAAGATTTAAACCCAAACCAATCACTTTTTGGAGGAAGATTATTACAATGGATTGATGAAGAAGCGGCTTTATATGCCGTGATTCAGCTTGAAAATAAAAAAGTGGTAACAAAATTTATTTCGGAAATCAACTTTGTAAGTTCAGCAAAACAAGGCGATATTATCGAAATCGGAATTGAAGTGACAAAATTCGGTTCCACATCGCTTACTTTGGCTTGTGAAGTACGAAATAAAATGACACACCAGACTATTATCACGGTCGACAGAATTGTAATGGTAAATCTTGATCAGGATGGAAATCCGGCACCACACGGAAAAACACAGGTAGAATTTGTGAAAGACCGATTAAGCAACAAAGATTCTATATGAAAATCTTTATAAAAAATATGGTCTGCGGCAGATGTATTTCTGCTGTTGAAAATATTTTTAATGATAATAATATTAAGGTTAAAAATATTAATCTTGGTGAAGTTGAAACAGAGTCAGAAATTTCAGAAACGAACTTGCAAGTGTTAGAAAAATGCTTACAGAAAAGTGGTTTTGAAAGAATAAAAGACTCTGCTCATCAACTTATTGAGAAAATTAAAAATCTGATTATTGTAAAAATCAGCGAATTGGATATTGATGAAAATTTTCTTTTATCCGAGTTTTTAAGTTCAAAACTTCACAAAGATTACAGTTCGCTTTCCAAAACATTTTCACAAAACGAAAATATTACTTTAGAGCAGTTTTTTATTCTTCAAAAAATTGAAAAGGTAAAAGAGTTGCTTCTTTATAATGAATTCACTTTAACAGAAATCGCAGGAAAATTGGGTTATAAAAGCGTTCAGCACTTATCTTCTCAATTCCGAAATAGCACAGGCTTCACTCCTACTGAGTTTAAAAAACTTAAAGTACACAATAGAAAACCACTTGACCAAGTTTAATTGAGTTTGAGTGTTGTAGGGTTTTAGAGTTTTTGAGTTAACCCAGATACACGCAAACTCTCATATTCTAATACCCTAAAAGCACTCCCACACAAAGCCTAAACAAAATTCTGTAAACTTATTCCTTATATTTATAACACGTTTCCATTTGCATGTTGGAAATTTGTAGTATAAATTAAAAGGATCATGAACAAACAATATAAAATCCTCGGAATGACCTGTTCTGGTTGTCAGAAAAAGATTTCTGAAAAACTGAACAGCATTGAAGGTATAAAAGCGGAAATTAATTTGGAAAGCAACACCGCAACCATTTCTTCCGAGAAAGAATTTGAATTAAATACTTTAAATAAAGCGTTAGAAGAAATCGGAAATTATAAATTAGAAGATCCGAATAATCCAGATAAAGCTTTCATCAAGCCACAAGACAGGGTTTCACCTTCTTCGGTTTATTATTGTCCGATGGAATGTGAAGGCGATAAAGTGTACTTTCAACAAGGAAAAAGATGTCCGACCTGTAATATGTTTTTGGTTCCGATTGAGGAAAAATTAGCCAAAGACCCCAATTTTAAACCTACCTATTCTAAAACAAATCTTCCCGAAAATTTTAAAGATAATATCGGAAAATATTACTGTCCGATGTTTTGTGAAAGCGATAAAGTTTACGACAGCAATGTGGGCTGCCCCGTTTGTCATATGCATTTAGAGGAAATAACCGAAGATTTGGTTAAAAATGCAGAAACTCATTCACACAATCATTCTCGTGATCATAGTCACCATCATCACGAAGCATCAAAAGTAACGGATGAAATGGCAGGAAAGTATTATTGTCCGATGTATTGTGAAGGAGACAAAGTGTACGACAGCAATGTTGGATGCCCTGTTTGCGGAATGGATTTGGTGAAATATCCTGAGAAAAAAATTGCAAAATACACTTGTCCAATGCATCCGGAAATTGTTCAGTATGAACCAGGCGATTGCCCAATTTGTGGGATGGATTTAGTCAGAATGCCTGACAAGGACAATGAAGAGGACGAAACGTACAATATTTTAAAGAAAAAATTCTTCATTTCTTTAGGTTTCACCATTCCCGTTTTCATTCTTTCGATGGGCGGAATGTTTATTAACTTTCCTTTTTCTTATCAAGTTCAGGGAATTTTTGAATTGATTTTAACACTTCCTATTCTATTTTATTCAGGTTGGTTTTTGATGAAAAGAGGCTGGATTTCCTTCAAAACTTGGAACTTAAATATGTTCAGTTTAATTGTTTTGGGAGTTGCCGCCGCGTTCATTTTCAGCATTGTTGCTTTGGCTTTTCCAGATATTATTCCGCATGAAATTCGTGGTCATAATCATGAAATTCCTTTGTATTTTGAAGCTGTTTGTGTGATTTTAACATTGGTGATTTTAGGTCAGTTGATGGAAGCTGCTGCGCATAAGAAAACAGGGAATGCCATTCGTGAACTGATGAATTTATCTCCCGATGAAGCTAATCTTATCATTAATGGAGAAGAAAAAAAAGTATTGCTTTCCCAGGTTAAAATTGGTGATTTATTAAAAGTAAAACCCGGCGAAAAAATTCCGGTTGACGGAAAAATTACAGAAGGAAATTCTTATGTTGACGAAAGCATGATCACGGGCGAACCGATTCCTGTTGAGAAAAGTATTGACGATAAAGTTTCTTCCGGAACTATCAACGGAAATCAGGTTTTTATTATGAAAGCTGAAAAAGTAGGTGATGAAACCTTACTTTCACAAATCATAAAAATGGTAAACGAAGCCAGCCGAAGCAAAGCGCCGATTCAGAAACTGACGGATAAAGTGGCAAAAGTTTTTGTTCCCACTGTTATTTTAATTGCTATTCTTACCTTTATTTTATGGCAATTTTTCGGTCCCGAAGGTCAAAAAACATTATTTGCATTTATTAATGCCGTGGCTGTTTTAATTGTGGCTTGTCCGTGTGCTTTAGGTTTGGCAACGCCGATGTCTTTGATGGTCGGAATTGGTAAAGGCGCAAAAAATGGTATTTTAATTAAAAATGCCGAAGCTCTCGAACAAATGAATAAAGTGAATGTTCTGATTACCGATAAAACAGGAACTTTAACGGAAGGAAAACCTTCTGTAGAACATATTGAAATGATTAATAATGATCAGAATTCAATCTTAAAATTAGCCTATTCTTTAAATCAAAATTCAGAACATCCGTTGTCAAATGCGGTGATTAAAAAGGCTCAAGACGAAAATATTTCAGCAGAAAAAGTTGAGCAATTTGAAAATATTTCTGGAAAAGGCGTAAAAGGAAATATACATGGAAAAACTGTTTATCTTGGAAACGAAAGTTTATTGACTTCTCATCAAATTACAATTCCCGAAAATTTAAAGCAAAAGGCAATTAAAGTTCAAGAAAAAGCACATACAATTTCTTATGTTGCTAAGGAAAATGAAGTGTTGGGGTTTATTAGTTTTACGGATAAAATCAAAGGAAGTTCTAAAAAAGCGGTTCAGCAACTATTAAGCGAAGGAATCGATGTAATCATGATGACCGGAGATAATGAACATACCGCGAAAGCTGTGGCAGACGAGTTGGGAATCAAACATTTTAAAGCCAATTGTCATCCCGAAGATAAATTAAATGAAGTTAAAAAACTGCAACAACAAGGAAAAATCGTTGCAATGACCGGCGATGGCATCAATGACTCTCCTGCCCTTGCACAAGCCAATATTGGAATCGCGATGGGAACTGGAACCGATGTTGCTATTGAAAGTGCCGAAATTACTTTACTAAAAGGTGATATTTTAGGTGTTGCGAAAGCGAAGTTACTAAGCGAAAAACTTCTGAAAAATATAAAGGAAAATCTGTTTTTTGCTTTTATTTATAATATTTTAGGCGTTCCGATTGCGGCAGGATTATTATATCCTTTCTTCGGAATTCTTTTATCACCAATGATTGCCGCGGCGGCGATGAGTTGCAGTTCTTTATCTGTGATTCTAAATTCTTTACGACTCAATTCTGTAGATTTAAATGTAAAAAATTAAATACAAAAAATTCCCCGAAAGATAATTTTCGGGGAATTTTTTTAATATGTTCTTGTTATTACAAAAGCTTTAATAATTCTTCTGCAACTTTCTCTGAAGAAGCAGGATTTTGCCCTGTCACCAATGTTCCGTCTACTACAGCATAAGGATTCCAGTCTGCTATTTTGCTATAATTTCCTCCATTATTTTTCAACATATCTTCCACCAAAAAAGGAACAATATCCGTCAATTGAACAGCATCTTCCTCTGTATTGGTAAATCCGGTTACATTTTTACCTTTCACCAAATATTCTCCATCGATTTTTACATCTTTCAGAACACCCGGAGCGTGACATACAAATCCAACAGGTTTATTGCTCGTGTAAAAATCTACGATTAACTGTTGAGAAAACTGATCTTCAGCCAAATCCCATAACGGCCCGTGACCTCCGGGATAAAATACAGCATCATAATCTTTACTGTCAACGCTGGAAAGCACAAGCGTGTTTTCTAATTTATTCTTCAAAACGGCATCATTATCCATTCTTCGCGTAGCATCTGTCTGAGAGGCAGGATCTTCACTTTTAGGATCGATAGGCGGCAGACCTCCTTTTGGAGAAGCAATCGTAATTTCTACGCCTTTGTCTGATAAAGCATAATAAGGGGCGGCAAGTTCTTCCGTCCAAAATCCTGTTTTTAATCCTGTATTTCCTAATTCGTCGTGGCTCGTAAGCACAAATAAAACTTTTTTGTTCATTTTACTATTTTTATTAATTAATAGTACAAAGTTGGTGCTATTCGTGAATTTAAAACAGGACAAAAGTCACATATTTTCTGTGATGAATGTCACAATTTATTCGAAATTCTACTTAAAGTTTCCCTTGAAACACCCAAATAAGAAGCAATAATCGTTTTAGAAATTCTTTGAAGAAGCTGCGGATACTGAAGAGAAAACTGCTCAAAACGTTCTTTAGCATTAGTGGTAAGCAATGATAAAATTCTCTGCTGCAACGCGACATAACCAAAACTATTTTTTAGCCTGAAGAAATGCTCTATCTTATGATTTTCAGCACATATTTTCTCTAAATTTTCTTTTGAAATATAAACCAATTCCACATCTTCTAGACAATCAATCGTCATTACAGACGGCATATTATTATAAAATGAATTAAAATCTGAAACCCACCAATCCTCCATCGCAAACTGAGCAATATGCTCTTTGCCTTCCTGATCGATGAAAGAAGCTTTCAAAAGACCTTTGATGACAAAATAAATATGAGTTACCTGTTCATTTTCCTGTATTAAATATTGATGTTTTTTAAGCTTTTTAAACTTGAAAAAAGAATTTACATATTCAAATTCTTCATCGGTAAGAGGTACTATTTCTTCAAAATGTTTTCGCAGTTCTGCACTCATCAGGATCTGAATATTTTCTAATGACTCAAATATACGAATCAAACTCCTTTAGATAAAGTAAAGAAATTAAAATTTTAAAATAAAACCCTTTACAAATCAATTATCATAAACTGGTATTTTGATTTTTTTTTAACATTTTATTAAAGATCTTTTTATCAATTTTTAATCATAAAATGTTTATATAAATCATAATCATTTTTCAGGTAAAAACCACTCAAAATAAAGTTATTAAAATATCCTTAAAAAGTGAAAATTAATGAAAACATGGCATATAATTTGATCAAAATTCAGCAGGAAATTTAACAGATTTTAACAACACAAATTCCTTTCAAATTTTATGAGAAAAACTTTTGCGGAAAAGTCTAGAAACAAGACTTTTCTTGGGATGATTGCATTGATGAGTGCAACTTCAATTATACTTAACGGTTGTAACCGACAAATCGACAAAAAAGATTCAGAAAGCCTGATTTCAAATAATTATCCCGACGCAAAAATTGTCCCCAATGCTGATGATGAAAGTGTAGTTACTGATAAAAGAGTGATTTATCTTACATTTGATGACGGTCCAAATCAGGGAACAGAAAACCTTCTCAAAATCCTTAATAAAAGAAATGTTGTTGCCACTGCTTTCGTAGTCGGACAGCATGCTTATGGCAGTAAAAAGCAAAAAGACGATATGGAACTTTTAAAGAAGGATCCATTGATCGAATTGGCTAATCATAGCTTTACACACGCACACAACAAATACAGCGATTTTTATCAAAATTATGAAGCTGTTGTCCGAGATTTTGATGCAGCAAGAGACAGTTTAAAGCTGTATGATAAAATTGCAAGAACGCCCGGAAGAAATATCTGGAGACTGAAAAATATTAACGTTACCGATATTAAAAGTTCAACACAGGCTGCCAACAGATTAAAACAAGCTGGATACAAAGTAGTGGGTTGGGATTTGGAATGGAAACCTACCAATAAAATGGCTTTAAAAGGTAGTCATGAAGCCATGCTAAAAAAGGTCGACAGTATATTTTTCAATGATCTGGAAAAAACATCAAGACATCTTGTTTTTCTTACCCACGATCAATATTTAACCGATGCTGATTCTATTAATGAATTAGACCTATTTATTGAAAAGTTGCAGAAAACCAACCGATTTGTCTTTAGAAAAATTTCAAAATATCCTGAGATTAATGAAATTTTAAATTAATTTCTTGATTTAAAATACAGATGCTTCGACTTTGCTCCAGCATGACATTTCTAATACTATCCGTTATATTTTAGCGGAAAATTTAGAGCAATGTCTTACTGGCTTTATCGAAGCATTTTTTTTAGTGAAATCCTATAATCAAACAACTAAGAACCATAAACCATCAACTAAATTCACATTTCATTCGTTTTTTGCTTTTAAAATTCAGAAATTTGCAATTATGAGTATTCAGGAAAATTACAACGATATAAAAAGCCAACTTCCTTCCGATGTTCAGTTGGTTGCGGTTTCAAAAACACATCCGGTTTCGGCGATTCAGGAAGTGTATGATCTTGGACAAAGAGTGTTTGGTGAAAATAAAGTTCAGGAAGTTGTGGAAAAATATCCGTTTCTTCCCAAAGATATTCAATGGCATCTGATTGGGCATTTACAAACGAATAAAGTGAAATATATTGCGGAGTTTGTAGATACTATCCAAAGTGTAGATTCTGAGAAATTGCTGTTGGAAATTAATAAAGAAGCCGGAAAACATAGCCGAACGATTAAAGTATTGCTTCAGGTAAAAATTGCTGAAGAAGATACAAAATTCGGTTTGGAGATTGAAGAGGCGAGAAATTTGTTTCAAAAATACATCAACGGACAATTTTCAAATGTGGAAATCACAGGTTTAATGGGAATGGCAACCTTTACAGACGATAAAAACCAGGTTAAAAAGGAATTTTTAATACTAAAAAGAATTTTTGATGAATTAAATCAACTAAAATCTTTACAAACATTATCAATGGGAATGAGTGAGGATTTCCCGATTGCCATTGAAGCGGGCGCTAATTCCGTTCGTGTAGGTTCGGCAATTTTTGGTAGAAGAGATTATTCAAAATAAAAGATTTAGGTATAGTTTTTGCTAATAATTCAATCAAAAAAATCTAAATTTGCACCTATGCAAAAAATCCTTATTGTAGAAGACGAAAAAGCAATCTCGGGAGTACTTCACAGTATTCTTTCAGACGAACTGAGTGATTATGAATTTGTAATCGCCGAAGACGGGCTGGAAGGCTACAAACATATTGAAAAAGAAGACTTCGCGTTGGTAATTTCTGATATTAAAATGCCTAAACTTTCGGGTACCGAACTTTTAAAGCAAAGCATGGCTTTAAAACCTGAAACCACTTTTATTATGATTTCAGGACACGCAGATATTGACTCTGCAGTTTCTTGCTTGAAAGAAGGCGCTTATGATTTCATTTCCAAGCCTATTGACATCAACCGTTTGATTACAAGCGTAAAAAATGCTTTGGCAAAGGAAACTTTGAAGAAAGAAAACAAAAATCTTCAGACTGAAAACAAAACATTAAAGAAAAAAGTCAATAAAAAATACCAGATGATCGGTCAGTCTTCTGAATTACAGAAAATTCAGGATATGATCGAAAAAGTAGCTGCTTCTGACGCCAGAGTTTTGATCACGGGACCTAACGGAGCCGGAAAAGAATTGGTAGCACACGCAATTCACAATCAGAGTGAAAGAGCAAGAGGCCCAATGGTAGAGGTAAACTGTGCGGCTATTCCGTCTGAGCTTATTGAGTCTGAACT
Source organism: Chryseobacterium sp. GM_Chr_2 (assembly GCF_026540445.1). NCBI lineage: Bacteria > Pseudomonadati > Bacteroidota > Flavobacteriia > Flavobacteriales > Weeksellaceae > Chryseobacterium > Chryseobacterium sp. GM_Chr_2. The sequence continues at coordinate 201,620 of NZ_JALNUD010000003.1, read as the reverse complement.
TTTCGGTCACGTAAAAGGATCGTTTACGGGAGCTATTAAAGATAAGCAGGGAAAATTTGAGCAGGCTAACGGAGGTACTATTTTCTTAGATGAGATCGGAGATATGAGCTTAATCGCTCAGGCAAAGGTTTTGAGAGCATTACAGGAAAGCAAGGTTTCACCTGTGGGAAGCGATAAGGAAATAAAAGTTGATGTAAGAGTGCTTGCGGCAACCAACAAGAATATGCAGAAAGAAATTGAAGCAGGGAGATTCAGAGAAGATCTTTATCACAGACTTTCTGTAATCGAGATCTACGTTCCGCCATTGGATGACAGAAAAGAAGACATTCAGTTATTGGTAGAGCATTTCTCAGGAATGATCGCTGACGAGCATGGTAATGCATCGAAAAAATTTGATGATAAGGCTATTGATGCATTAAAAGCATTGTCGTGGACTGGAAATATCAGGGAATTGAGAAACGTTGTAGAAAGGTTAATTATTTTAGGGGGAAGCACTGTATCCGCCGAAGACGTTGCAAGTTTTGTAAGGAAATAATTTAATTATTATTTAAAATAAATTATAAAAATTTGCAGTAACATTACTGCAAATTTTTTTTTGATCTAAACTATATATGAATAAACGATTATGAACTTTTTAAATAAAAAATATACAAAAGAATGCCTTACTTTGGCTCTTCCTGTGATGTTAACACAGGTGGGGCAAGTCTCGGTGAATTTATTCGACAATATTATTGTCGGACAATTATTAGGTGCAGATGCGCTGGCGTCTGTTTCGTTGGGGAACGCGGTGTTTTTCTCCGTGTTTGTATTGGCATTGGGATTCTCTTTTGCCATTCCGCCATTGGTTTCTCAGGCGCACTCTCAGAATGATCATAAAACGATTAACTCTGTTTTCGGCCACGGATTTATCATCAATATGTCGGTCGGGATTTTACTGATGGGGTTATTATTATTGGCAATTCCACTACTCTATCATTCCGGGCAGCCGGCAAAGATCATCCCGGATACAGTAGATTTCCTAACTATTATGTTGATTAGCATAGTGCCTTTCATGGCATTTCAGACGTTGCGAGAAGTTTCCGAAGGATTATCGTATACGATCGGGGTTACAAAAGCAACCATTATTGCGAATGTCATCAACATTGTTTTAAACTATGTGTTTATCAAAGGACTTTGGATCTTCCCTGAAATGGGTGTAAAAGGTTCTGCCTTGGCGAGTTTGATTTCTAGAGTTTTCATGGTGATATTCCTATATTTTGTTTTATTAAATGAAAAAAAAACAAAGCAGTACATCAAAGATTTTTCTCTAAAAATGGAAGTTTTTTCAAAAAAAATGTTTGATAAAATGCTGAGATTGGGATTACCAACTGCTTTACAGATGTTCTTTGAAGTAACCGCATTTGCAGGAGCCGCTTTCATCTGTGGTTTAATTTCCGCGCACGATATTGCTTCTCACCAGATAGCGTTGAGTATGGCTTCATTCACCTTTAATTTATGTATTGGTTTCAGTGTGGCATCAACTGTAATGATCGGAAGAAAACTAGGCGAACAAAACTTCATCGAACTAAGACAAATAGGAATCAACAACTTGAAAATTGCATTCATTTTCATGTGTATTTGTGGTATCATATTTATTTTAGGAAGAAATATCCTTCCGACTTTCTTTACTAAAAAAGAGGAAGTAGAAGTAATTACATTAGCTTCAAAGTTAATGATTATCGCTGCTTTATTCCAGCTTTCAGACGGAATTCAGGTAACAGCCTTGGGAATGCTGAGAGGTTTGCAGGATGTAAAAATCCCTTCTATTTATACCTTTATCGCGTATTGGATAATCACAATTCCATTAGGTTATTTCCTTTGTGTAACCTTGAAAATGGGAGCTTTCGGAATGTGGATTGCGCTAGGATTAGGATTAACAGTTTCTGCAGTGATGCTCGTCAAACGATTTTTAAATATGTCTGCAAAAAGAATAAAGCAGAATGCATAAAGAAAATGCCGCCTCAATAGTTGAGGCGGTATTTTTTATTTTAATTTTTCATACTTTTGTCATATTCAAAAAATAAATATGAATAGTATAAGCTGTTTGCCTCCTCCAGTGATCTAATATTTTCAAGTTCAATTTGAAGTATTTTTGTTGATAGAATAATTCTAGTCAATAGATATTTTACGCTTCAAATTAGTCTAAAATATTAATTATTCACTTTTACAAACAGTTCATTTTCTAATGAAAAAATCATATTTATTATTGCATCTGGCCGTGATCTTGGCCGGATTCACGGGCGTATTCGGAAAACTGATTTCTCTTAATGAAGGTCTTTTGGTTTGGTACCGACTTTTATTTTCTTCAATTATTTTATTTATTATTTTGAAATTGTTGAAAATTTCAGCAAAAATTTCAACTCAGGAAAAAATTCAAATTTCAAAAGTTGGATTATTAATTACCTTACATTGGATCTTTTTTTACGCAAGCATCAAATATTCAAATATTTCCATCGGTGTAGTTTGTTATTGCCTGACCAGTTTTTTTACCGCAATATTTAAACCTTTAATTGACAAAGAAAAATTTAAAATTTCAGAATTATTTCTTAGTGCACTGACCCTTTTAGGAATCAGTTTGATTTTTCATTTTGATGCTTTTTATCAATTAGGAATCGGTTTAGGAATTATTTCATCAGCGTTGGGAGCATTGTACACAATTTATAATAACCGTTTGGTTCAACATTTCGATTCTAAAGTCATCAATTATTATCAAATGATCGCTGGAACAATTGTTCTTGGGCTTTTCATGCCGATTTACCTTTACTTCTTCCCTGTTCAGACTGTTATTCCGAGTGTGAAAGATATTGGCTATTTAATTTTTCTGGCATCGTTTTGCACGGTGGGTCTTTATGTTATATTCGCTGAAGTACTAAAAAAAATTCCGGCATTTACTGTAAATTTAACATTTAATCTGGAACCGATTTATGCGATTATTATGGCATTTTTATTCTTTAATGAAAGTAAAGAAGTAAATATTTCATTTTATATAGGGCTCTCATTTATAATAGCTTCTGTTATTTTACAGACTTTGATTTCAATTAGAAAGAAATAAAAAATTCCACAGATTCTTATAAATTTTGAATCTGTGGAAACTTTTATATATAGAAAATTATTAAATTTACTTCCAAGCATTCTGCAAAATTCATTATGAAAAAGAAACTAACTTCAGAGCAAACCGAAGAACTTTTAAAAATTTTAAAAACTCGTTTTGAAAAAAATATAAATCGCCATAAAGACTTAGATTGGAAAAAAATTCAATCAAAATTAGAAAACAATCCGGAAAAACTTTGGTCATTATTTCAAATGGAAGAAACCGAAGGCGAACCTGATATTGTAGCCCATGATAAAAAAACAGATGAATATTTGTTCTTCGACTGTTCTCCAGAAAGTCCGAAACGTAGAAGTTTATGTTACGATTATCCCGCATGGGAAGCCAGAAAGGCAAATAAACCGGAAAGTAATGCCATCGACAAAGCATCTGAAATGGGCATTGAAATTTTAAATGAAGAACAATACCGCCGACTTCAGGAATTAGGAAAGTTTGATTTAAAAACATCAAGTTGGATAAAAACTCCAGAAAATATCCGAGAATTAGGTGGGGCAATTTTCTGTGATCGTCGTTACAATACCGTTTTCACTTATCACAATGGCGCTGATTCTTATTATGCAGCACGCGGTTTTCGTGGATGTTTGAAAGTGTAAAAAGTTATAAACTATAAATGTGGAGTTACGAAAAAAACTCGTAACTCACTTTTCTTCTATTTAGTATTTTTCAACCAGGGAGATTCTACACTCCAAAATATGATGTTAACTCCAAGATAGTTTTCAGCATAATTTACAAATTCTTCTTTTGTGAAAGGCATTTTCGTTTTTGGATTTTTATAAGTTAAAGTTGGCTCCTGAACGGCCATTGCTACCAAAGATAATTTTCCTTTATATTTATTAAAGAAAGGATAAGAGTTTTTCATCTGAGCATTTTTATTTGGAACAATATCGGGCCCTCCTAATCCGACATTATTTTTGTTCGCAAAATCAAATAATCTTGACATATATTGATGATCATTTTCCCATTCACATGGAAAAAAATTCACATATTGTAAAACATAAGATTTTTTAAAAGCATTTCTTGCAAACTTCAAATTATCAAGTTCAGCCTGAAAATATTTATCACAGCTAAAACCTGTCTTGTCTCGCTTCATGTCAATATCAATTGCAGTTTCTGGTAAATTAATTCCTTGAATTTTCCCGTCAAACTTTTTTGCCAACTCTCCTATTAATTTTTGATATCTTTGTCGAACAGCAGAATTCCATTGTATTGTTACCCAACCATTTCCGATTGGTTTATTTTCTCCAGGATTATCATATTGGGCAACCAGTCCTCCTCCATATTCTTTATCATTTAATATATAGTCAGGAAGATATCTCGCTTTTGGTTCAAAAAACCGATCTTGTAGTTGAATGAATAATTTTCTATTAAGTTTAGTTAAATATTCTAAATCTTTTTCAATTCTTGAAAAATCATAAACATCTTTCGCGGTTTCCAATGCTCGCCAGTTGTAAACAATTTGTACTCCGCCAATATCTTTTCTTGTGATCATCTTTTCTATTTTTTGCAAATCTCCGGATGAAGTGTAAATGTAATTTTGTGGAGTTTGCGCTTTAGAAAAATTTAATCCTAAAATTAGAAGGATGAAAACACTAACTTTCAATATTCTTTTCATAATTGCTCTTTTTACTACTTACCATCATTTTTCATGCCCATTTTATTTTTCCGCTGTACTGGAAAATATTCGGGGAGAAATTTTTTAAGCGATTCTCAGCGATTAGAAAATTTTATTAAAAAACAAACTTTTTCTTTAAAATTTAAAGTCACAATTTATTTTATTTTAAAAATTATTTTTATTTACATTAATTTATCTTCATATATAAATACATTCATTATTTTAGCAAATGAAATATGATTTAACATAACAATTAGATATGAAAAAACTGATCTTATTAAGTTCTTTTTCTGTGTTATTGCTTAACTGCAATAAAAAACCGGAAGTCCCAGTGGCTGAAACACCATCCACAGATACCAGCGAAACCACTGAAAAAGTGGTTGATACATTAGGTGCAAAATCTTTCTGCTATATGGGAGTAACCGGAAAAGATACTGTTTTTGTAAGTATTGATGATAATCTAGGAACAATTACAGGAAAAATGGCAACAAAAAATAGTGAAAAAGACAGCAATAAGGGCGATTTGTCAGGATTTAAATCTGGCGATACGCTCAAGTTGAGTTACGAATTTGCAGCAGAAGGAACTACAGGAAATAAAAATGACATCTATTTTCTTCAGACAAAAGACGGTTTGGTTGAAGGAATCGGACAAAGAGATACTGAAACAGGAACGAAATATGTGAGCGAGAAAAAGATAAGATATGCCGGAGGAAATAATTTAAAATCAGCTGATTGCAAAATAGTTGCAAAAGCATTAAAATAAAATTTAAATTATTCTCTAAATATAGATATATTTTGCATGATATTTGTTGCAATAGGTTTCCACACTTATCAATAACAAATATTATTAAGAACTATGCAAATTTTAAATTTTAAACCATTTTCAAAGAATGAATTTATCGAAGAACTAAGGAAAACATTTCCACAGTATAAAATTCAAACAAGCTTTGGCGCGCTTCAAGTTCGTACCAGCGGATTTACCTTAACAGGAAATGTGAAATTAAATACAGTTCCCGAAATTGGCAAAGTGAGCACAGAGACCGCTCTGAACTCTGCTATTCTTTATCTCATCTTTTGTTTTCCGGTTGGACTTTATATGTACATGAAGAAGGAAAAAATAAAGAAATTTGAAAATGAAGTGATTGAAGGAATTAAGAAAATTCTTCAGGAAAATTAAAATATTCAAAAAGAAAAACAGCCTATTTTTAGGCTGTTTTTTAATTTATTATAATTCATTTTTAATAATTTCAATAAAATCATTAATAGGTTCATCACCTGTATTCCAGGAAGTTATTAAACGAATAGCTGAAAATTCTGAATCTATTTTTTTCCAAATATAAAATTCAAATTTTTCGGATAATTTTTGAATTAAATCATTACTTAAAATCGGAAAAATCTGGTTGGTATACGTATCGGAAAGAAACTGAATTCCTTTTTCCCTCATTGCATTTTTAATTTTCATGGCCTGCTGATTTGCATGTTTTGCTAGATCGAAGTAAAGATCATTTTTCATCAATTCTAAAAATTGAATTCCTAGTAATCTTCCTTTTGCCAAAAGCGCTCCCTTTTGTTTGATATTAAAAGCAAAATCCTGTTGAAGTACCTGATTATTAATGATAATTGCTTCTCCGATCAATGCTCCGTTTTTCGTTCCGCCTAAATAGAAAACATCCGTAAGTTCTGCTACTTTTTCTAAGGTAAGATCGCTGATTTCTGCCTTTAAACCATGTCCCAATCTCGCGCCATCCATAAATAAATACAACTTATTTTCTTTACAAAAAGCAGAAAGTTTTTCTAATTCTTTCAAAGTATAAATTGTTCCCAACTCCGTAGAATTAGAAATATAGACCAGTTTAGGCATTACCTGATGAGGAACATTTCGATGATTTTCCAAAACGGGAATAATATCGTCGGGAGTTAGTTTTCCGTCTTCTTTTTCTATCCCTAAAATTTTATGCCCGGTTGCTTCAATAGCTCCAGTCTCATTATTCAAAATATGTCCGGTAGCCGCAGAAATTGCACATTGATAAGGTCTTAAGATAGAAGAAATTACAATTAAATTAGCCTGAGTTCCGCCTGAAACAAAATAAATTTCAGAATGAGGGTTTTTCATTTTTTCTTTGATCAAATCTTTAGCCTTTAGAGAATATTCATCTTCTCCGTAACCTGCCTGCTGATCAAGATTGTGCTGCAAAAGTGCCTGTAAAACATTTGGATGACAACCTTCTGAATAGTCGTTTTTGAATGAAAATTTCATACTGTAAAATTAAAAAAACTTAAAATAACAAGAGCAGATAATTCATATTATTTTGTTAGATTTGTAATGAAAATCATCTAACATTTTGAAAACAACATTAACAGAAGAAAACTATCTTAAGGCTCTGTTTCATTTGGTAGACAATGAAAGTAAGGTAACAATTAACGAACTCAGTAAATTTTTATCCGTAAAAATGCCGAGCGTTAATAATATGATGAAGAAATTTGCAGACAAAGGCTGGGTGGTTTACGAAACCTATAAACCTCTGATTGTCACCGAAAAAGGAAGGCGAGAAGCAGCTTTGGTTGTAAGAAAACACCGATTAACCGAGATGTTTTTGGTGAAAAAAATGAATTTCGGCTGGGAAAATGTACATGAAATTGCGGAACAACTGGAACACGTGCACTCCACTATTTTCTTTGATAAGATGGATGAAATTCTTGATCATCCGAAATTTGACCCTCATGGCGAACCTATTCCTGATAAAGATGGAAATATTATTGCCCAGGATCTTCAAAAATTAAGTTCCTGTGAAATGAATGAAACCGTTATTTTTGCTTCTGTCACGCTGTCTGATGATGCTTTTTTAAATTATTTAACGGAAAGAAATTTACTGCTGAATAAGAAAATTACAATCGTTAAAATAGAAAACTTCGACAAATCTATTACGGTGGAAGTTGATGGAAAACAGGAAGTTTTAAGCAAAAAAGCGACAGAAAAAATATTGGTAAAAAAATGAATTTTTAACCATTAAGATTTAGAAATTAAAAATATTAAGTTGGAATCATAGCCTTAATCTCTTAATCAAATCTTAATGGTTTAATCTAAATTATTTTAAACTATTCTTCAAAATTTCGGAAACTTTTTCAATCTCGTCTATCGTATTAAAATAATGTGGAGACAATCGTACGATTCCATTAATATTTTTATTGGTAAAATCAATTAACGCAGAATTTTTATTAGTTACCGAAAAGAATATATTATTTTCTTTCAACACTTTTTGGATGTTTTCTAAATTTCCGTCGGGTCCAGAAAAAGTAATAATACTGCTTAAATGATTTCCCTGATCCCAAATCTGGAAACCACTTTCTTTAAGGTTATTTCTTAATATTCCGGATAGATTTTTATTATAATTTTCAATGTGTTCTAAACCAATTTGGTTTGCATACTTTATCGCCTGCGTAAAACCAAACAGTGAAGCGTAAGATATTTCCCAATGTTCAAATCTTTTTGCAGTTTTAAACAATTCATAATCATCAAATTCTGACCAATGAGCACCTCTCATATCCAATAATAAAGGGGCATAATTTTGCTCCAAAACTTTGTCTGAAACATATAAAAATCCCGTTCCTCTAGGACCTCTCATAAATTTTCGGCCAGTTGCTGTAAGGAAATCACAGCCTATTTTTTCGACGTCAACCAATATCTGACCAACAGATTGGCAAGCATCAACCAAATATAAAATATCATATTGCTTACAGATTTTCCCGACCGCTTCCACATTCTGAATCAATCCGGAATTGGTAGGAATATGTGTAACAGCGACTAATGTAGGTTGATGTTTTTTAATTAAATTTTCAAGATCTTCCAAATCCAGTTCATTATCTGAAAGATTTTTCGTTCTGACGATTTTTACATTTAATTTTTTCTGAAGAGAAATAAATGTGATTTGGTTAGAAATATAATCATCAACAGTAGTAATAATAACATCTCCTTCGTTGAAAATGATGCTCGACAAAGCCTTTGCATAAGCATCCGTAGCGCTTGTTGCAAAAGCAATATTTGAAGATTTAGCATTGATCAGTTTTGCTGTTTCTTCATAAAACTCTTCTAAAAGGGCTTCGTTTTTTGCCGCAACAATATATCCTCCTGTTTGCTCTTCCTGCTGTAAATAATCAATCATTGAATCGACCACAACTTTCGGCATTAATGAAGAACCCGCATTGTTTAGAAATATTTTCCCGTCTTCCAACCCTCTGATGTCTTGTCTTATTTTATCTAAGTTCATTTTTGCATTAAAATTTAATCGAACAATTTTATACAAAAAATCCCGAATATTTTGTATCGGGATTTATATTTTTCAAAAATTATTTTTTAGTCTAAAACACTCCAACCTCTCTTAGGATTGTTATTGTTTGAAACTTCCTGTTCATTAACAATGATATTTTCTTTTCGCTGACCGATATAATCCAATTCGCTCAGTTTAGAGAAAATGATTTCTAAACTTCTCAACATCTGCTGAATATATAAAAGTGGCTCGCCACAATTATGATGATCGTAATTGGTTTCAGCGACAATAGAAAGCTGATTCAGTAACGTATGAGGTGCAATCTCGCTCCATTCTAAACTATAATTTAACATTTCTTCCAATTCTGCGGGAACCAAAACTTGAGTGGAATTGTATAAACGAAGTGCCAGTTTGGCAAAAGATTCGATCAAAAATACAGGCGGTTGATAAGGCGTAATATTTCTGAACTGGAAATACATATCTCCAAAAGTCGTCACCAATGTATTACACAAAAACTTAACGTTTTGTGCCAAAGCCGTATTCTGATTCTTATGCGAAGCCTTCTGAATGATTTTAAATGCATATTGCTGTAAATTTCCAATCGATTTAGCAAAATTATTGTAATAATCAAGCAATGCCGGATGGCTCTGAATCGAAGTACACGGCGGAATAAAATTTGAATCTACCTGAGCAATATTGCCTTTTAAATCTACTTTTCCGATAATCAGATAATTACCTCCAGAATAACTGCTGTTCAGAGAAGTTACGGGAAGCAATTCAATATGATGATTGGGCTGAGCATTCGGATGACGTGGCGGAATTTCTTCAGGATCGATATCTCCGAAAGGCACTTTATCAAACGGATTGACCGAAATTAAAATATAATAATCCCCGTCGGCCTGTTCTTCATGCATCGATTTAGCCAAAGACTTTACACTCACTCTCCTATCGTTCAGTTCAATTCTGTACCCTGCCAGAGTAACTGCGCTGCAATGCTTTATAACGAGCTGAACATCATTGGTTGCAGTATTATGAACATCAAAAATGGTTCGATCTGTAAACTCTTGCGAAATAGGTAAAAGTCCGTAATTGTATGTGGTAATTCCTAATGAATTAGAATCTCTGATGGTATCAATTAAAAAATTATCCTGATCGTTCAGGTGTCGCTGGGAAACCTTCATCCCGTCTACCCAATTGATGGCAAAATGTTTAATGGGCTGTATCATAGTAAATATTTTTTGTTGTGTGATTTTATGGTTTTCTTACTCCTTCTTCTTCGTGCTGGATCACTCTTTTACAAATCACCACTTCATTTTCTGAAATGCCGTTTGTTGAAATATCCTGGTCGAAATCTATATATTTCCTAAAGCTGAAAAATGATTTTTTGGTATAAAAAATCCAGTAATAGGGTTCTCTTTCCTGATCAGACAGATGAATTACCGAATTGGGGTTTTTATGATTATAATCGTCTACCACTCTGTAAAACCAATCTCCGAACGTAACGCCTGTCGGTAATGTTTTGGCTTTAATTCTGAATCGGTTTGCATCTTCAAGGTTTTTGCTTAATTCAACATTCAAAACCATTAAACGGTCGAAATCTGCCCCTTCAAAATCGGGCAATTTCTGATCCGGAGAATATCTCCAAGTTTTGTAAATATCAAACGGAATGCTGATAAACTGAATATAGCAATAGTAAAAAAACATCGGAACCAGAAAAATCAGCATGCTTGTTGCTGCCATGATCGGATATCCCATTCCTCTGCTCATCCATTCAAAAATAAGGTAGAAAAGATAGCCTCCGAAAGCAATACAGGTTATGGAAAGGATCGATTCAAACAAAATACTCATTCCCAGAGAATCAATATGTTTTCTGAAAAACCGATGCAATAAATTAACATGAATAATCCCCAAAATAAGGTAAATAATCTGCGAAATGAGATACCAATAAGGATTAAAAAGATTACCGGCAAAACCAAAAATTCCGGGAATAGCCAAACATAAACTGCAAAGCAGAAAATAGATGATAATGGTTTTAATTTTAATGGCAGGCTTATTTCTTCTGATAATTCCTAAAATTACCATCATGATTACTGCAAATAAAGGCATTAAAATATACCTAAAAAAGATTCCTTTTACTGAAGAAATTTCCATTTGTTTCTTTTCAAATTAATATTTTGTTGGTGATTGTAAATATACTAAAATATTTTACAGAAATGTAGAGTATCCAAGGCGGTTGGCGTTTCTTTCATCATCTTCTAATGCAAATGAATATTCTTGCTTTTCGGTGATGAAATTTTCCTCCACATCTACACTTACGGGTAAAAAATAATCATATAAAGTTTGTAAAACTTTTCTGAACGGGTTTCCGTGAATATATTTTTTCATTTCATGATACGGAATCGGCCCTATATTCACGACCCAATTTCTTTGTCCGTCCATGTGTCTTCCACTTGGAATATAGGTTACTCCCAATCTTGAATTTCCCAATAACATAGAATCGTCTTCCTCTTCAATATTATCAATCACATTCGGAGCGAAAGTAACTTCTACAGGAACCTGTAAAAAAGCGCCCATACATCTTTCAAACCATCTTTTATCACCTCTTATCTGATGAAAAAAAGGTAAAATATGGATAAAAATATAGGCATTCTGTTTATCCAGCATATCAACCAAAGGCCAAAGTTCACTTACCGTTTCCAGCAAAGCATCGGTATCGCTGGCAATATCAAAATCAAATTCTTTAAGCAAAGCGCTAATTTCGGTGAAAAATATTTCTAGTTCAAACGGCTTGAAAAACTTTCTTGCGTCTTCTTCTACTTTTTTCTGTTTACGGATTTCACGAACAACCGTTTCCACATTTTTCCGCGATGTTCCTAATGATGGCGGATGGAAAAGCCCTTCCGGAAGATAATCGTAAATACCTTCTCGATACGTTTCTAGCGTAAAAACTTCTTCATCAAAACCTAGATAATTACTGGAAATACTTTTGATATCCTTTAAATAAGCACGATCGTTGATGCCAATTCTTTCAATGAATATATTGCTTACCGCACGATGGTACTTTAAAAGGTTTACGGCTACAGCTTCAGCTTTGAAGTCTGTCTGCAGCTTATTGTAATGCATGTCTACAATATTATTCTCATACATAGTGTTTGCTGTGATTTTGGGCTTGTAAAAATAATATATCTCAAATGATTGAAAAAAATATTTTTTCAATTAATTTTATTCTAAAAATACTAATTTATCAGCATTAAAAAGAATAATTTTCATCAATATCCGTAAAAATACGGAAATTTAGATATGAACTTCGGCTTAAAACTCATGAAATGATATATTTAAATCTAATTTTAATATTTAGTTAAATTTATAAATCCTTATTTTGATATTAATCTAAACCTTAAATTAACTGTATCTTTGCATCCAGAAAATGTTATTTTTATCATGAAAAGTATTTATTCTAAAGTGCTGGTTTTAGCATTCATGGCATCTTCACTTTATTCTTATGCGTGGGGATTAACGGGACACAGAGTTATTGCAGAGATTGCAGAAAACCACCTTTCCGGAAAGGCAAGAAGAGAGATCAAGAAAATTATGGGGAAAGAGCGTCTTGCTTATTGGGCAAACTGGCCGGATTTCATCAAATCGGACACTACAGGCGTTTGGAAGCAAGCTTCGGCTTGGCATTATGTAAATATCGATCCTCAAACTGATTTTAAAGCTTTTGAGAAAAATCTGGAAGCTCAGGCTGGTCCGAGTTTGTATACACAGGTTAAAACTTTATCGAGCCAAATTAAAGATCCTAAAACATCTGAAAAAGATAGAAAAATTGCATTGATTTTCCTTATTCATATTATGGGAGATTTGGCGCAACCTTTACATGTAGGAAGATCTGAAGATTTAGGTGGAAACAAAATTAACGTTACTTATTTTGGAGATAAAACAAATTTACACTCAGTTTGGGATGGAAAATTAGTAGATTCTCAAAAATACAGCTATACTGAATATGCTAAATTATTGGATATTAAATCTAATGATGAAGTAAAACAAATCCAGACAGGAACTTTGGAAGACTGGTTGTACGATTCTCACAAAATTGCGAATAAAATCTACGCACAGACTCCAAATGATTCTAAATTATCTTACGACTATCAGTATAAATTTAATGATACTTTGGAAAGACAGCTTCTTTATGGAGGTCTGAGACTGGCGAAATTGTTGAATGATTTGTTTTAATTTGGTTAATGGTTGACGGTTTTTAGTTGATCGTTAATCACATCTTACTATAATACAAGCGGAGCCTTTGGGTTTCGCTTTTTTGTTTTTTGAAATGAGTTATAATTTTCTTTGCATTTTGTCATGCTGAAAGCATCTAAACTCAAAGATTTATATAATTATTTCTAATTCTACATTTAAATCTTTGACTGGATGAAAAACTTTGCGGATATTTTCTAAATGTTTAAAGGGATAACTTCCACCATAGCCCCGATTGGAACGACATCCTTTTGGGTTGCGGCGGAGCGAAGCGGAGCCGTAACCCAAAAGATACAGTGGAAAGCGGGATTAAGCTCCTGAGAAAATATTACAGATAAAATTCGTCTCAATACGATTTTTTCAAAAACTAATTTAAGCTGATAAAATTTAAAAATCACTGTTGTGTGGCGTGAGAGCCATAATTTACAACTATTTTTTCAGATTTAATTTAAATAAATAAAAAATAATTGCACTAAGTGTAACCTTTTTACTTTCTCAAACGTATAATATATACAAACTCTTTTTTGAGGAAAAAATAGATGAGACAATTAAAAATCACTAAGCAGGTAACCAACAGGGAAACTGCTTCATTAGACAAGTATTTGCAGGAAATTGGTAAAGTAGAACTAATTACAGCAGACGAGGAAGTAGATTTGGCACAGAGAATACGTGCGGGCGACAGAGCAGCACTTGAGAAATTAATTAAAGCCAACCTTCGTTTTGTAGTTTCAGTATCTAAACAGTACCAAAATCAAGGTCTTTCTTTACCCGATTTAATTAATGAAGGTAACTTGGGACTGATGAAAGCAGCAAAAAGGTATGATGAAACAAGAGGTTTCAAATTTATCTCTTACGCGGTATGGTGGATTCGTCAATCAATTTTACAGGCATTGGCTGAACAGTCGAGAATTGTAAGATTACCATTGAACAAAATCGGTTCCATCAACAAAATCAACAAAGCTTACGCTCACCTTGAGCAGGAAAATGAAAGACCACCTTCTCCGGAAGAATTGGCTGAAGTTCTTGACATGAGCGAGGAAGATATCAAAGAATCGATGAAAAACTCCGGTAGACACTTGTCTATGGATGCGCCTTTGGTAGAAGGTGAAGATTCTAATCTTTATGACGTATTGCGTTCCGGAGAATCTCCAAGCCCTGATAAAGATTTGATGCTTGAATCTCTACAAATCGAGATCGAAAGAGCATTAAATACTTTGACTCCAAGAGAGGCTGATTTGGTAAGATTATACTTCGGATTGAACGGAAAACATCCGATGACTCTTGAAGAAATCGGTGAAACTTTCGATCTTACGAGAGAGAGAGTTCGTCAGATCAAAGAAAAAGCGATCAAGAGATTGAAACACAATACCAGAAGTAAGATTTTGAAATCTTATTTAGGTAAATAATTTTAACGAATAATGTATAGGCGGAACTTGATTTTCAGGTTCCGCTTTTTTTGTAACTAATTTTGAATTATCTTCAACTCATTAAAACGAATTGACTGTTATATTTGACATCTAAAAAAAGTAAAGGATTTCCACAATAATAAAATAAACCATGAAAAAAATACTTCTCTCTTCTGCTCTATTTTTATTGATAATTTCATGTAAAGAAAATAACAACACAGATAGAAATATTGTAGAAAAAGCAGCTGAAAATACTGAATCTAGCTTCCCAATAAAGAGATTAAGCAAATCGCAATCAATTATGGATGGAATTTATTCTGAAAAAATTAAGGATGATTCCAAACTTTTAGAATTAGATAAAAGATTTCAGGCAATTCAAAATGACAGCAGAATTATGAAAGATCTTTATGATAATGTGATAAAATCATCTGAAGATTATTATGCTGATGCAGAAAGAAGAGCAAAAAATATTAGGGATTCGGCATTACAAAAAGAAGTTCTGAATCTTTTAAAGAACAGTTCCGAGAAATATGATGTTAAACTTAATAAATTGAATGAGTTGAAAGTACAGATTAACCTTAATTTTATACAGCTTTCTTCATTTTATGACGCATATAAAATCAAAAAAACCCTTCCTGAAATTGAAAATTATCAGGATTCTCATCCATTGGACACAGATAGTTTAGAAAGTTTTATCAAAAAGCAAAATCAGTTATTGAACGAACTGAAAAATTTAAAATAATGAATTCAATTTCAATCATCGGAGCAGGAATCGGAGGTTTAACATTGGGAAATATTTTAAAGCAAAATAATCTTGATTTTACAATTTACGAATCTGCACCTGAAATAAAACCCGTAGGTTCAGGAATTATGATGGCCATCAATGCGATGCAGATTTTTGATGCATTAGACTTAAAAGCAAAAATTGAAAAAGCTGGAAATAAAATTCATGGAATTTCGATTACTGATGAAAATCTTAAACTTATTTCAAAAACAAATGTTCTTGAGTTGGAAAAGAAATACAATTCTTGTAATGTAGCCATTCACAGAGCTGATCTACAAAGGATTCTAGCTGAAAATATTAGTTTTGAAAACATCAAATTAAATCATTCTTTAAACGAAATTCAGAAACAGGAAAATTATCTTTTAAATTTTGAAAATGGAATCGAAGTTAAAAGTAAAATCATTTTTGGAGCAGACGGAATTCATTCAAAAATTAGAAATCAAATTTTTAAAACGGGTAAAATTCGTAATACACAGCAAATGTGTTGGCGTGGATTGGTTGAGTTTGATCTGCCTGAAGAATTTCATCAGGAAGCAATCGAAACATGGGGAAAAGGAAAACGTTTTGGCTTCGTAAGAATGACTGATAGAAAAATATATTGGTATGCGGTCATTAATAAAGGAAAACATAAACGCTATCATAGTTTATCTGAAAATTTCTACGGTTTTCATCCATTAATTATTGAAATTATTGATTCCACACTACAGGAAAATATTATTCTTAATGATATCATCGACTTAGATCCTATTCCCAAATGGCATGCTGAAAATCTTTGTTTAATCGGCGATGCAGCACATGCAACCACTCCCAATTTGGGACAAGGAGCTTGTCAGGCAATTGAAGATGCTTACGTTATCGGGAAATTACTAGAAAAAAATAAAGATTTTAATGTGATTTTCGAACAATTCCAGCAAATTAGAAGAAAAAAAGTTAATCATGTTGTGAATACAAGCTGGAAACTAGGAAAATTTTCTCAATGGGAAAAAGGAACTCGTTTGCGAAATTTAATGATAAGATTAGTTCCTGAAAGTGTAAATCAGAAAATGGTCGAGAAAGTTATACAATTGGAAATGTGATTTATTTCCCCACAGATTTCACAGATGTTCACAGATGTTTATTTTAATTTTTACAAAAATATGCGCAATCATCTGTGAAATCTGTGGGAGAAAATAAAAAAAACTGCTTCAAAATTGGAACAGTTTTTTTATTTAATAGGTTAAAGTTATTCCGGCTCCCCAGCCCATTTCATTATCATAATTTCCGGAAACAGATATATATTTTTGTAGAATATATCGTAATCCTGTACTAAATTCTCCATCAGAATTAACGGTAAAATTTCCTCTCAATCTTCTCGAAAGCGGAATATCTTCCCTACTCAATTCCAATAAAACCTTTCCATTATGATCTACACTTGCATCTGCTGTAATCAGCATGGGCAAAACATATTGCATCCCGACAATAAAAGCAGCTTTCGTTTTTGATGCTTTTTGCTGTCCGAACCAGGTTTTCTTTCCATGAAAATCCATTCCCATATCTTCCGCCATTTGCCGTTCCATAATTTCATGATTTTTTTGAATTCTGAAACCTGCATAAGGCAATGCCCATTGGAATTTTCCTAAAAATCTTCCGACTTTAAAATTTCCGTCAAAATGATTAAAATCCCAATTAGAATGAAATTCATTCAGGTTCGCCCATCTCGGTCCAAACATCGTCATTGTTTCTGCATGTAATTTATTTGACTGAATATCAACCATCGCCATCGAACTTACCATCCTATTATCCTTCATAAAATCTCTCCAAGCCAATTTTCTGTTCGGAAGCTGAGGATTCGGTTTTGAATTTTCATAACTGAAAATCCTTCCCATTCCTGCCATCATGTGGTACAAAATATGACAATGAAAAAACCAGTCTCCATCTTGGTTTGCAGCAAATTCAATTGTATTGGTTTCCATTGGCATGATATCAACCACATTTTTCATGGGGGAATATTCCCCTTTGGAATTAATCAACCTAAAATCATGGCCATGAAGGTGCATTGGATGGCGCATCATCGAATTATTATACATCGTAATTCTAAGAATCTCCCCTTTTTTAACCAGAATTTTATCCGTTTCTGTGACGGTTTTATTATCCAACGTCCACAGATAATGGTTCATATTTCCTTCTAATCTGAAGTTTAATTCTCGAACATTTTCTGAAGGAAGAATTGTTTTCTCTGGAGACTTCAATAGATTGTAAGATAGCCTTTTAATCGATTTTTCTTCCAGCATATTCATTTCTGAATGATTGGAATGATCTTCGTTTTCCTTCGTCTTAATTCCCATCATTTCGTTTATATGTTTCATCGTCATTTTTCGCTGACTTTCAGAAAGTTCAGGATACATCACTTCATTCATATCCATCATTTGATTGCTCATCGTCATGTTCATCGGTTTCATATTTCCGCTCATTTCCATCATTCCGTTCATCATTTTCATGCCTTCGAAAAGCTTGAGTCTTGGTAAATTCGGAGCTTCTACTTTCTCACCCGAACCCAACCAAAGCGAAGCATGACCAATTCTATCTTCCGAAGTTGCTCGAAATTCAAAACTTTTATTTTCAGGAATCGTAACTTCAATATCGTAAGTTTCCGAAACTCCGACAATCAAACGATCGACTTCTACAGGAACGACATCGTTTCCATCATTTCCAACCACTTTTATTTTTCCACCGCCGAAATTCAACCAGAAATAGGTGGATGAACCCCCATTTGCGATTCTCAACCGAACTTTATCTCCCGCTTTTAATTGAGAATATTCAGAACTTGGCTGTCCATTGATGAGGAATTTATCATAATACACATCACTTACGTCCATTGCTTCCATTCTTTTCCATTCATTCAGCGCCTTTGTTCCGAAATTTCCAGATTTTATAGCTTCCCAATAACTTTGAACCGCATTTTTCTTAATCGCATACCAATCTGTATTTGCCATGTGAAGCCGTCTTGCAATCTGCATCGGATCTTCATCACTCCAATCTCCTAACAATACAGGAATTTCTTTGGTATAATTCACTTTTGGTTCACCTTCTCTTTTGTTGAAAACCAGAATTCCGTTCATTCCGATCTGCTCCTGCAAACCTTCGTGAGAATGATACCAATAGGTTCCATTTTGGGAAACTTTAAACTTGTATAAATGCGTTTCGCCAGGTTTTACAGGTTTTGTCGTTAAATATGGAACTCCATCATGTTCATTTGGCAAAATCACGCCATGCCAGTGAAAACCTGTGTTTTCTTTCAGCATATTGTGAAGATAAATTTCCGCGGTATCGCCTTCTGTAAAATATAAAGTTGGAGCCTGTAGTTTTCCGTTTACAGCAATTGCGCGACGGGTTTTTCCTGTAAAATTGACGATCGTATCTTTTACATATAAATCATAACGAACCGTTTTTCCTCCAAAACTTACTTTCCCATTTTCTGAATTTCTTTTTAAAACAAAATTATGAGACTCTTGCTCAGATTCAGCTTGATGTGAAGAATTTTTTTCAATTTCTACTAAATCCATTCCACATTTTGGGCATTTTCCGGGATTATCGGAAATTACTTCCGGGTGCATTGGACAAGTATATTTTTGAGATTGGAAATGATTTTGAGATTGAAGTTTAGGTTGAGATTTTGATTGCGCTAAATTTTTATTTTTAGAGTTTAAAACAGGCTTAGAAATATTTACATCCTTCACCTTTTTCACATCATTCTTTTTCTCAATCTTAGCTTTAACTTTATTGTTAATTTCTGTTGATTTTATATTCGTTTTCGGTACAGATTTCACTTCTGGTTTTGCAACAACTTTAGGTTTTATGATAACTGTTTTTTTCCTTAAAGTCATTCCACATTTTGGGCAGTCACCCGGTTTTGAAGAAACAACTTCGGGATCCATCGGACAGGTAAAATAGGTCTTTGTTGTTTGTGAAAAACTGAAAACGGAGAATAGAAGCATCAGAAATAGTATGAGTTTTTTCATAATATTTCGAAGTTTTTTGAAGTTGTATAGTTTGAATTTTAATACTTTAAATATTGAATTTACTTGAACGTTTGAAATATACATTAAGGTGTCATCCTGAGTGGATCTAACCAAGAATCTTTTCACTCTATTTTCTAATACTATGTCAAGATCCTTTCAGGATGACAAACTTTGAAAACAATTGTTTAACTGATTTACCTAATACTTCTGAGTTTTTAACGCAAAGGTCGCAAAGATTTTCTTTAGATTATTGAGAATATTTTTAAGTTAGCAAAGGCGTTTCACTTAAATAAGATCTCAAAGTTTGTGAAGAATCTGTTGAATAATTTATATAAAGTAAATTTTAATTTAAGCTATACAACTCATTATTTTAAAATAAGATACAATTATTATTTAATTGTAGTTTTCACGTTTCCACAAGAAAGCATGGATTTTCCGTAGTAAGGATTTATGATTTTAGATTCATCGCTCAACCAGCTTCCGTCGGCCATTGGACAATACTGAACATACACCGGATTTTCTGAAACTTTAAATTCCTTTGCCAAAGCAATCATATTGTCTGAAAGATTCATAAACGTTTCTCTTTGAGTGTTGATTGTTCTTGCTTCTGAGATTGCTGTTGCATCTTTTCGAAGAATATTTAAATTTCCTTCTGAAACCTGCTTAACATCGATTGCAGAAGCAGTTTTGATGAATTCGGTCGCCGCTTTTGACGTTTTGTCTGCATCATCTGAAGCTAAAGCTGATTTTATCGCAATGTAGTTTTGATAAAGCTTAGTAACCTGCACATCTTTTTTAGATTGTGCCGCAATTGAAATAACTGAAAATAAAGAGAATACTGCTGTGATGATATGTTTTTTCATTGTTTTAAATTTTAGAATTAATTGTATTGATTGTCTTAATTTTAACACAAAGAGCGCAATAATTTTCTTGAATGTTTGAAAATATTTTTGTTCGCAAAGGCGTTTCACCCAGCCAAGAAGATAACTCTTGTTATGAATTATTTTGAGACAATCAAATGTTAAGATAGAATTATTAATTGTATTGCTCATAAAGCAAGAAAGCCTGTCGTTCGTAACGATTTTAAAATCAAACGACTGACGAATTCTAAATTCTGAAATTACAATGATGAATAAAGATCGGAACCGACCGACTTTTCGGCGGCGCATTGATCTGAATCTGAGTAAATTTTGTAGTTGAAAAAGATTGATCTACAAAGAAAAATTCATTTTTTGGAAGCTCTGAAATTTGTTTTAAAAAGTCAATTTTTAAGAAATCTGATTTTTGAGAATCATCAACTTTTAATAATTTAATTTCTGTTTTACAACAGTCTTTCTTTGTTTTAACCCCACATTTGCTGCAAATATCGTCAACTTTCTTATTGACAGAAGCCAATTCATTCATGCAATAATGAACGCTGAAAACTGCCCCGGAAGAGAATCCAAAGTAGAAAACAGAGAATAATATGGCAAGAATCTTTTTCATTACAGAGCAAAGGTAAAAATATCTTTGAGATTGATGTTATAAAATTATGTATTGTTGTTATAAAATTTGGTAAAAACAAAACCTCCTGAAGATTTCAAGAGGTTTTTTATTTTTGATTTCGCAGATGATTAAGGATAGTTTTTTACTAAATCCTATGCCCTAATTCCTACAATTTATTTAATCTTAAATTCAAGCTTTACATTAAAGAAACGTCCTGTTAAGCGTACAGGAACCGGATATGCCATATTTGTCGCTGAATCCGAAATCCATTGATTAGCCACCGTATTTCTAATGTTAAAGGCATTAAAGACCTGAACTCCTAAAGTTAATTCTTCAAAATTTCCCCAAAATCCATACGCTGATTTCTTTTCTTTAGGCTCTATGAAAGCATAAGAAAGTCCTAAATCCACTCTTTTATAGGCTGGCAACGTTTTCTGATAGCTGTAAGGATCTGTAAAAACAGGTGCTCCTGTGGGTAATCCCATGGCGTAAGTCAACGTCAGATTCACTTTCATTTTCGGAAACTGCGGCATATAATCCTGATAGAACATGGCAAACCTGAATCTTTGATCGGTTGGTCTCGGAATATCTCCTCTTCCGTCTATATTTTCATAAACTCTCGCGTAACTTGCGGATAACCAAGAATCTACTCCAGGAACAAATTCTCCATATAAGCGGGTATCAATACCATAAGCATAACCCGTTGCATTGTTTTGCCCCGAATAACGAATCCTAACATTATCCATATAATAAGGAATCAGGTTATTCATTTTCTTATAATATGCTTCCGTTGTTAGTTTAAACGGTCTGTCATACATATAAAATTCATAATCATTCGCTAAAATTGCCTGGATCGAACGTTGAGATTTGATATTGCTGTTAAAATTCCCATCTAAATCCTTGATTTCCTTATAAAAAGGCGACTGATAATAAATACCTCCGGAAAGTTTAAACAACATATCAGAATCCCAATCGGGTTTGATGGCAAACTGAACTCTTGGTGAGAAAATAGTTTCTTTATTGAAGCTCCAGTTGGAAACTCTAGCCCCGGCATTGATGAAAACTTTGCTTGCTCCCCAGAAAAATTTCTGAGAATACTGTGCGTAAGCAGACATTCTTGTCGGTTCGATATGATTATTTCCTGCAATTCTATAAGCCAGTTCAAGATCAGAATAATCACCAATTCTAGGATCATCAATAGGTCTTGGCATGCTGTATCCCGCAGAATCTATCAATTTCCATTCATTGGTTAAATCTTTAAGGTTTTCTTTTTCATATTTAAATCCAACCTCAAAATCGGTATTCACATTGGGTGAAAAACGAGCCCTGAACTGTGTACCGTAAGTTCTTACAAATAAATCATTTCGAGCATGTTCTATTTGTCCGCCCGCATCATAAGAGGTGATCGGATCACCCGTCACAGGATCGAATGTCTGTAAAATATAAGAAGAACCAATAGAATAATATTCTCTTTCTCTGTTTTGATAAGAAAATGCATCTAAAGTAAATTTCCACTTATCCGATGGTTTATAGTTCGCAGAAATCGTTCCCATCATATTTTTATACTTGTCGTCTTCCTTTCCATTGTAGAAAACGGTAAGATTTAGTGGTCGCTGTAAGCTTCCGAAATCTACACTCCTTTCTCTTGGGATCATTTCATAATCATTCTTAGAATAATATCCGATAAATGACAATGATAATTTTGGAGTGATATGGTAATTCATATACGTCTGAAAATCCATATAGACAGGATTGAAATCTGTATCTTCTTTTAACGTATTAAGAATAAGATTCATATTCCTGTATCTTCCTGAAAATAAAGCAGTAAATTTTTTATTTCCGTCTTCATCTTTTTTTCCTGAAGCAAAACCAGCCGTTAATCTTCCGCCCATTAAACTTCCTTCTCCGGAAAGTTCAAATTTTTGAGGTTCTCTGTAATAAATATTCAGCGCAGAAGACATTTTATCACCATATCTGGCTTCAAAACCTCCGGCTGAGAAGTTAACGGTAGAAACCATGTCGGGATTAATCATACTTAAACCTTCCTGCTGAGAATTTCTGATCAGGAAAGGTCTGTAGATTTCAATATCGTTAATATAGATCAGGTTTTCGTCATAGTTTCCACCACGAACCATATATTGTGAAGAAAGTTCTGTATTGGAGTTAACAGAAGGTAACGTTTTGATAATCCCTTCAATACCTCCGGAAATACTGGCTACATTTTTAGCATCTTTCGCGGAAATTTTCACATTGGTAATGTCTTTCGTATTTCCTGCTACTTTTTTCTGGAAAACGACTTCCTCAATATCTGTGGTTTTCATCGTATCCTTCTTCTTGGTTTGAGAGAATACTAATACAGGAACCATAAGGCTCAGCGGTAAAACTAGTTTTTTCAAAAGAAATGTTTTAAAATTTCAAACGTGAATATATACAATTTATTTTAACTTATTTAAACTTTCTTTAACATTTATTAAAATGACAACTTCCCTAGCCCCGATTGAAGCTTTGTTTGAGCTCATTTTTCAGTTTTGGTTTGTGCGGCTGGCAAGGCCAGCCGCACAAACCAAAACTGAAAAATAGCGAGTGCGGAAAGCGGGAAAAAGCTTCAAATAAAAATGAATAAGATGAATTATAAAATAGCTTCTCTTACTCTGGTTAATTTTTGTAAAAGATCTTCCAAAAGGTCTAATCTTAACATATTGGCGCCGTCTGATAAAGCCGTTTCGGGTGTTGGATGTGTTTCGATAAAAATACCGTCTGCTCCCACTGCAATACCTGCTTTCGCTACGGTTTCTATAAGATCAGGACGTCCTCCCGTAACCCCAGAACTCTGGTTGGGCTGTTGCAAAGAATGGGTAACATCCAGAATGACAGGTGCATATTGCTGCATAGTCGGAATCCCTCTGTAATCTACAATTAAATCTGTATATCCGAAAGAGTTTCCTCTTTCAATGATGGCAACTTTTTCATTTTTGGAATCTGTAATTTTCTGAACGGCAAATTTCATTGATTCCGGAGAAAGGAACTGTCCTTTTTTCAAGGTAACACATTTTCCTGTTTCCGCAGCAGCAACCAAAAGGTCTGTTTGACGCACTAAAAATGCAGGAATCTGAAGAACATCCACATATTGAGCCGCCAAAGCTGCATGCTCATTTTCGTGAATATCTGTCGTTGTCGGAATATTGAATGTTTCACCTACTTTTTTAAGGATTTCAAGAGATTTTTCTTCACCAATGGTCGTAAAAGAATCTACTCTGCTTCGATTAGCTTTTTTGAAACTTCCTTTGAAAATGTAGGGAATATTATATTTATTTGTCAATTCAATGACTTTCTCAGCGATTCTTAGTGCCATATCTTCACCTTCGATGATGCACGGCCCTGCAATTAAGAAAAAGTTTTTGGAATCTTTGTGCTGAATATTATCTAAATACTGAATCATTTTATTTTAATTAAAAAGTTCAGTAAAAATACTGATAAAGTTCGGGAATTAGAAATTATTTCGCAGGTTTGATAGATATCCCAGATATAGTTTAAATCTTTCAATTTAGTTTTAAACCCAAAAAAAATCCCATTTTATTCCAAAACGGGAGCATTTTTTATAATCGCTTGCAGAGATTCAGGGATAAATGGTCTTCCTCCGGTTGCCGGAACGCAGGTTCCTGTAAAAACAGCCTTGGTAACAATTTTCTTGTTTAAAATAATAGATTGTTTAAAATGAAGTCTTGGCAATCCGTCTTTATCGCGATACAACTCACAAGTAACGCTTATTGTGTCATCTTTTTTTAAAGATCTCACAAAGTTTATCTTATATTCGGACAACACCATATTATTACCTTTATGGGCTTCTTCTTCAAGGTTAAAACCCAACACTTCATCAATAAAAGCATGCCTGCAGTATTCCATATAAAACGGATAGTACAGTCCGTCCATAATGCCTTGAACATCAATATGTTCATCTTTTACCGTATATTCTTTTGAATAGATCATTAATAATAATTTTTTATAACAGAAAGCGAATTTAAAAAGAAAAAAGCTAGCACAGCGATAATTTTCATTAAAAAAAGCCCTTAAAAAAGGACTTAGTTCATTTTCTTTATAATTTTTTCAAATGTATTGATGTTTCGGCTGGTGAATTGATCTTTTAAACTTTTCTTGCCCAACACCTTTCCAAATGACGAATCTAATGTATTTCCTTTCGGAACCTGCCAGTAGAAAATATGATTTACAATTTTTGCGTCTTCATTTTCTGTTTTTACAGCAGATTCGAATTCATTCATCAAAATATTCTCAATTCCGTCGATTCCTACGAAAGCATACGTATGAAAATCTTTATTCTTTTGAAACGGATTTCCGTTCCACAAATGTTCTGTTTCTTTATGAGATTTAATGAATAAAAAAGCTTCGTAAGAAAAATGTTCAGACATGGCTTTTTCAAGGATGATCTTTAAATCTTCAGGTTTTTTATCTGATGAAAAAATAATATTTCCGGAAGCTAAGATAGAAATAACATCGTTCATTCCGGCTTCTTTAAAAACCTGACAAACATCTATCATTTTCATATTGGTTCCTTTTACATTTACGCCGCGAAGAAATGCACAATATTTCATAATTTCTAGTTTTTACCAATAATAATTTCCGATTAACTGCATTCCAAACGTTTGTAATAAACACATTACGAAAAGAACATTTAATTTTTCCTGTCTCAAGTCTTTTAAAAACAAAACAAAAAACGGAACGATATACAAGCAAGCTCTTGCTGTTTCGCCCGTTCCGTAAGCTCCGGTTAAAAGCATTAATCCTAACGCTATTAATCCTGAAAAAGAAAAAGTATTCACCTGTTTGTCTTTAAAGAGGTAAAAATTTCTGTTTTTAAAGCTAAAGAAATAAGCCACATATGCGAAGGAAAGGAAAATCAATATTTCGCCAATGTCTTCTAATCGTGTAAAGAAATAAATAACCGGAGAATGCAATAGCATAAATCCTTTCGGGTTTTCTGAATGGCTTGCTTCAAAAAAGGTTGTTAAATGATTGCTTCCTGTATATTCGTAGCTGAAATAAAAAAATCCGACCGTAAAAATAAAGCTGATAACAGCAGCAAAGAAAACGGCAAAATTCTTTTTATACAAAGTAATCAGCGATAAAACTCCAACAAACGCAAGCAGAAATAAACCTGAAAAAGTAAGCATATTAGTAATAATTAGTCCGGCAGAAGCCATTAAAACGCCAACAAAATTTAGTTTATTTTGAATATAAATCTGGGAAATTCCGCAAAGGAAAAGTAACATAGAAGTAAGGACAATAGCATCAATTGAAACTAAAAGATAAATATTAACCGAAGGAATTACCGCGAAGAAAAGTAGTAATAATTTTCTTCTTTGAGCATCGATATTAAAATTTTTCATTAATAGATTCATCAACGGAAAACTTAAAACAGAAATCGCTAAGAAGCCTAAGCTCATCCCTAAAATACTACCGTTAAACAATTCCATGAACGCATAATGAAGTAATGTGGTATAAGGTGGATGCGTTTTTGTATGAAGCTGGAAAGATTCAAGATTTTTGTTGAAATTCTGAATCCATAATTGCCAGTCGGTAATGTTTAAAGCATCTGTGTAATACTGTCTTCCTTTGTAATAAAACGGCTGCAGAAAGGCTATATCTACATTTCCCTGACCCATATTCCCTAAAATAATTAATACAACACAAATCAGGAAGATCCAAAAGAAATTCAGCTTTTCATAGTGTAAAAAAGCCAAGAGCCCCGTACCTAAAAAAAGTAGGCAGAATAAACTGCCTACTAATAGAAATGAGGATGGATAGATTACCGAGAACGGAAATACAAGATTGTTCCCGGTAAATACCACATATTTGTTGAGTAAAAAAATACTTACTGCTAAAAATATCCATATAAAAATGGCTATTGAAAAAACTTTTAAAGGGAAATTAGTTTTTCCTAAATATTTCATCATCTTAAAAAATGTTTCTGGTTATTGCGTTGCTTTGATAATTGATGTTGTAATCTGTTCTTCTTTTTCTTTAGAATAGGTAGAATCAAAAGGCTCCATCACATCGAATAAATACTGATAGAACGGCGTTATTTTCTGCACGTTTTCAGATTCTTTTATGGCTTTTTCTTTACCCATTTCTTTAAGATTACCTACAAAAGTATTGAATTTCTTATCAATTGGCTCTATAGATCTTACCAAATAATCATACGCTTTATTTTTCTGACCAATCTGAGTATAAGCATCTGTAACAGCTTTCACCACCATCGAATATTCCATCGGCTTCACTCCCATCGCTCTTCTTAAATATCTCTGTTCAGAAGGTTTAAGGCTTGCATAATAATCATATTCTTCAAAAATTCCTTTTTTAAGAACTTCAGCCAGTTCCAACGCCTTTTTCTCTTGTCCTGCAACGATATATCCGTAAACCAAAGAGCTTAAAGAACGAGGGTCATTATACTTCTGAGCCGGAATTTCTTTTGCTGCTAAATCTAACAATTCAAGCGCTTTTGCTTTTTGTCCGCTCATAGCTAATGCTGCCGCTGCTCTGCTTGCAGAACTTCTGTAGCTCATAATATTAGAAGTAGCTGTTTCATCAAAATGGTTATTAAGGTTTTTGAAGTTCCCCCATTTGAAGTTTTTCACGGTGTTATAAAGAGAATTTGCATCTACTCTTCCCATTTCACCATCCGGAGTTTGTGGCGTATGAATCGGAATTAATCGATAGCTGAAACCGTCAAACTGAAGATATTCATCAAGATAGAAAATATTTTCGCTGTCGTAAACCCCTCCAGAAGAGAAATTTATAGGTCTTTTCCAATCGAAATTAGCTAAAATATCAAACATCATTAAGTTGTTTTTATACAGCGTATTCGATCTATATTTAACCATAATTTGGTTTACCGTATTCGGAAGATCTGCCTGATTGATGATTCCTGCTTTCAAAGCATTCTCTTTATTTACAGGTAGAATAAATTTGTTTACCGGTAAGAAATTATACTTTTCATATTTCTCTTCACCGAAGATCATTTTAAGGATTTCATCTTTTTCAGGAGATTTATGTTTGATGAAGTTTACGGCTTCTTTCAACGTCATAGAATCCTGAACTAAATATTTTCTGAACGACTGAAGTTCTGTTTCCGGAGCGCCTTGTTCCTTTAACGAAGCGAAAATTCCTTCCCAGTCGTTTTTCTTCATCAGATAAATCTGGTCGTTTGAGCCATCTCTGTAATCATCATGCGTTAATACACTAGGTATCGCATCTGCATTATAAGTTTTTCTTCTTACCTGATCAATATTCCAAGGTGTTGAAAGAAGCGTGAAGTTAACTACTTTCACATCATCTCTGAACTGCTGAGTTTCCTGAATTGCCCAAACCGGATACGTATCATTATCACCGTAAACAAATAAAATATCATTTTTCGGTAATGTTTTTAAAATAGAATATCCATAGTCATAAGCTGTAAATCTGTCACTTCTGTCGTGAACGTTGTAGTTCTGGAAGCCCATCATAAAAGGAACACCCAATAAAACAACTCCCAAACCAATGTTTGCAGCGTTCGATTTTACTTTAGACTGTAAGAACCAAAGAATGGCACCTGCACCTAAACCAATCCAAATCGCAAAAGCATAGAATGAGCCAACCATTGCGTAGTCTCTTTCTCTCGGTTCGAAAGGCTTCACCCCTGTGTAGAAAATAATTCCGACACTTGTAATGATGAATAAAGAAAGAATTGCATAAAATCTACCGAAATCTCTATTCATTTGGAAGAAAAATCCTATCAATCCTAATAATAAAGGCAAGAAGAAGAATTTTACCGTACTTTCATTTTTGAATTTTGAAGGCATTTTATCGGCATTTCCCCACAATGCATTATCAATAAAAGGAATCCCGGAAATCCAGTTTCCTTTTGTACTTTCCATGTTTCCTTCAAGGTCATTTTGTCTTCCTACGAAGTTCCACATCAGATATCTTACAAAATAATAACCGTTCTGGAATGTGAAGAAATAATCTAAATTCTGACCGAAAGTTGGTCTCTGAACATTAATTAAATTATAAGGTTTTACTTTTAAATAATCAGCAACTGTGATCGATTTATCTTCGTATTTCTTTCTCAATTCATCGAAAACCTGCTTTGCTTCAGGATTATCTGCCACATCTTCATTGGCATAATTAAAGGTAAAGTCTGGTGCTCCGTACATCGAAATGTAATTCGCCATTACATCTTTATCTTCGTTGAACATTCTCGGCATAAAGCTTACCTGAGACTTGTTGAAAACGTAATTGAAACGGTCTCCGGTTTTTCTGTAGGTTCCTGTTTTTTCGTCTTTTTCGTAAATGTCTCCGGTTTTTTCAGTTTTAAAACTTCCGTCTTCATTTTTCTGAATACCGTTCGCATCAAGAAATGCCGTATAGTTTTGTCCATAAGCTGTTGGCCAGTCACCATACTGTACTCTGTTATAATAATCTAACATGCCGATCGCGTTGTCTGGATCGTTAAGGTTCATTGGAGGATTAGCATTCGCTCTAATAGGAATTACCATCCAACAAGAAAACCCGATCATCATATAAACAATTGATAAAGCTGCTGTCTGAAAAATATTTTTCTTTGCTTTTTTTGCATATTTAATGATGAAATAGCAAATAGCAACCGTTAAAACAAATCCGGCAATTGTTCCTGAGTGGTAAGGTAAGCCTAAACCATTTACAAAGAAAATTTCAAGTTTTCCGAACATCGTCATGATGAAAGGGAAAATTCCTTTAAAAACAATCGCTAAAATAACTAAGGTAATCACGTTTGCCCACAAAAAGTTCTTCCACGTAAACTTATAGTTTCTTGCATAATACACGAAACAGATTGCAGGAATCGCCAACATACACATCATGTGAACTCCTACAGAAAGTCCTAAAATGAAGAAAATAAGAATAATCCATCTTTCGCTGTCTGCCGCCTGATATTCGTTTTCCCATTTGGTAATTAACCATACTAAAAGCGCGATAAACATAGAAGCCATCGAATAAACCTCTCCTTCCACAGCAGAAAACCAGAACGTATCTGAAAAGGTAAAGCATAAAGCGCCTACCAAACCTGCAAAAAGAATAGAAATTTCCTGATGTCTCGTAACGTCTTCAAAGTCTTTGTTTAAAAGTCTTCTTACGAAATGTGTAATCGTCCAGAACAAAAACAAAATCGTAAAAGCACTAAACAATGCAGACATCGCGTTGATCACGATAGAATAATTTTCGCCCTTTCCTAAAGCAAAAATGGCTGCCACGGCACCCACAATCTGGAATAATGCAGCACCGGGGGCGTGCGTTACTTCTAATTTTACTGCTGAGGAAATGTACTCTCCACAATCCCAGAAACTGAAATTGGGCTCTATGGTGGACAAGTACGTGAAAAATGCAATGACGAAAACTACCCATCCGAGGACGGTGTTCCATTGCCTAAAAGTCCAATTTTTCATAGTATTAAATCAATTACGCGAAAATAAGGCTTTTATATGATTTAAGACTGTTTTTAACAAAATTTAAAGAATTTGGCGCGTTTTTTGAAAACTTTCATCTTTGGATCGCACTCCAAAAAATAAAATTTATCTACTCATTGCTTAGAAATCAAACAAAAGTTTAGTAATTATTTATTTTTTTGTATTTTTGCGGTCAGATTTTTATTGAAAAATAACGAACTAATGAGTAATGTTTACGATAATATACTTGGCCTTATAGGAAATACCCCTATGGTGAAGCTAAATACTGTTACAAAAGATATTCCTGCCACCGTTTATGCTAAGTTAGAGTCATATAATCCTGGACATTCCACTAAAGATAGAATTGCACTTCATATTATAGAAAACGCTGAAGAAAAAGGTTTATTAAAAGAAGACTCTGTAGTTGTTGAAACTACGTCCGGCAACACCGGATTCTCTATTGCAATGGTTTGCATCATTAAAGGATATAAATGTATTCTTGCCGTGAGCGACAAGACAAAACCAGAAAAAATAGCTTATCTTAAAGCATTGGGAGCAACCGTATATATTTGCCCGGCAAATGTAGCGGCAGATGATCCCAGATCTTATTACGAAGTAGCAAAAAGAATAGCAGCAGAAACACCAAATTCAGTGTATATCAATCAGTATTTCAATGAATTGAATATTGATGCGCACTATCAGACTACGGGTCCTGAAATTTGGGAGCAGACGAAAGGAAAGATCACTCACCTTTTCGCATGTACTGGAACTGGTGGAACTTTATCTGGATCAGCAAAATTTTTAAAGGAACAAAATCCTGATATCAAGATCATCGGTGTAGATGCAGATGGTTCTATCTTGAAAAGTTACCACGAGACAGGAGAAATTCACAAAGAAGATGTTCACCCTTATCAAATCGAAGGAATGGGAAAAAATCTAATCCCTTCTGCCCTTCTTTTTGATAAAGTAGATGAATTTGTAAGAGTAAACGACGAAATGTCAGCCTACAGAACCCGCGAGATTGCTTTGAAAGAAGCTATTATGGGAGGTTACACTACAGGAGCTGTTACTCAGGGATTGATTCAGTATGCTCAGTCTCATGAATTTACAGAAAATGATGTGGTTGTTTTAATTTATCCTGATCACGGTTCAAGGTATATCACCAAAGTATACAGTGATAAATGGATGGCTGAACAAGGATTTGTGAATAACTGCGTTCATAATTATGATGAAGTTTTTAAAACGGAATTCATTAAATAGAATAAAAAAATAACGATACAAATAAAGCCTTTTTTGTAGACTACAAAAGGCTTTTTTTCTTAAAAGTACTATATAAAATGTTGGATATTTTTGAAAGAATAAAAGAAAATCCAGGACCTCTTGGACAATTTGCAGATTACGGTGAAGGTTATTTTATTTTCCCTAGATTGGAAGGCCCTATTGGCCCGAGAATGCAATTTCAGGGAAGAGAAGTAATTTTCTGGAGTGCTAATGATTATTTGGGAATGTGTAACCATCCTGAAGTAATAGAAGCGGATGCAAAAGCGGCTGCCGAATTCGGAATGTTTTATCCGATGGGGGCAAGAGCAATGTCGGGGGAAACAGAACAGCACTTGCAGTTGGAAAGAGAATTGGCTGATTTTGTTCAGAAAGAATCTGCATATTTATTAAATTTCGGTTATCAGGGGATGGTTTCTACCATCGATGCCTTGGTAGGAAGAAATGACGTAATTGTTTATGATATGGATTCTCATGCTTGTATCGTAGACGGGGTGAGACTTCATGCTGGAAAAAGATTTACCTATAAGCATAATAATATTGAAAGCCTTGAAAAAAATCTTCAGAGAGCAACAAAAGTAGCTGAAGAAACAGGAGGCGGTATTTTAGTAATTACTGAAGGGGTTTTCGGAATGAGAGGACAACAAGGTAAACTGAAAGAAATTTGTGAATTAAAGTCTAAATATCAGTTCAGATTATTAGTAGATGACGCTCACGGGTTCGGAACACTTGGGGAAACAGGTGCCGGAGCTGGTGAAGAGCAAGGTTGCCAAGATCAGATTGATGTTTATTTCTCAACTTTTGCCAAGTCTATGGCTGGTTTTGGAGCTTTCATCGCAGGGGATAAAGAAATTATCAGATATTTGAAGTTTAACTTAAGATCTCAAATCTTTGCTAAATCTTTAACAATGCCAATGGTAATCGGAGGTTTGAAAAGATTGGAGCTTTTGAGAACAAAACCTGAGATCAAAGCTAAACTTTGGGAAAACACTCATAAACTACAAAATGGTCTTAAAGAAAGAGGATTCAATATCGGAGATACCAATACTTGTGTAACGCCTGTAATGATGCAGGGAACTCCGGTAGAAGCTACTCTTTTGGTAAAAGATTTAAGAGAGATCTACGGAATTTTCACCTCAGTGGTTGTTTATCCTGTGATTCCAAAAGGGATGATTTTATTAAGATTAATTCCGACAGCATCACACACCGATGCGGAAATTACAGAAACTCTTGCCGCGTTTGAAGCCATTCACGACAAATTAGTAAGTGGCTACTATAAAGAACAGGAGCAAAAATTATTACAGGAACAAGGTTTAAGCTTTAAACCTATTTAATAATAAAATTTGAAAAACCACTGAAATTTATTCGGTGGTTTTTTATGAATGGTCTATAAAAATTTTAGTTTGAAGAAAAGATGAAATTGAAAGGTTATGCGTTGGGCATTACATCAGCCGTATCATACGGGTTACTGCCCATTTTTATTTTGCCCATTAAGCACGCGCATTTCTCACTGGATGTTACTTTATTTTATAGGTTTTTATTTTCTGCCTTAATGGTTGGCGGATATTTACTCTATTCTAAAGAAAGTTTTTCTATCAACAGAAAAGAATTATTAATATTTGCAATACTCGGAATGTGCTATGCACTCTCCTCAGAATTTTTATTTTTAGGTTACGATTATCTCACGCCGGGAATTGCATCAACAGTTTTATTCATTTACCCTGTTATTGTGGCCTTAGTGATGTTTTTCTTTTTTAAAGAGAAGCTGACAAAGCTTTCGGTTTCATCATTGCTTTTAGCATTTGCAGGCGTTATTATCCTTTGTTTAAAAGGAAACAGCTTACAAATCAATTATAGCGGATTAGGAATTGTTATGCTTAGTTCACTGTTTTATGCACTTTATATCATCATCGTTAATAAAGCCAATTTAAAAGTTTCAGGATTTAAGCTTTCTTTTTATTCTATGCTTTTTACAGCAGGATTTTTTATGATCAAAGCGATGGTTGGGCATCATTCATTTGCCATCCCTTCCACTTCTACTTTCTTCAATTTTTTAATATTTGCTTTTCTTACAACGGTTATTTCCAGCTTATGTTTAGTGTATTCCATTAAAGAGATTGGGTCGACAGCCGCAGCAATTTTAGGCGCTTTAGAACCTGTAATTGCAGTAATGATCAGTGTTTTAATTTTTAATGAAAAGTTTACGCTCAATCTCTTCTGGGGAATTACTTTAATTCTGATCGGTGTTATTTTAAATGTTATTGCCGACAGTAGAAAATTAAGACAAATCCAAAGTTTATAGCATATTATAAAAATACCAATTCACAAAAATTTAAATTATTTAAAATAAATTTGTAAAAATTTTTCTATTGAAAGATCTGCTTCTTATCACACCGCCTTTTACCCAGCTGAATACTCCTTATCCCGCGACTGCTTATATTAAAGGTTTTTTAAATACCAAAAATATTTCAAGCTATCAAATCGATTTGGGAATTGAAGTAATTTTAGAATTATTTTCAAAAAGTGGACTTCAGAAAGTCTTTGATAAAGAAATTGACCTTCCTACTATTTCAGAAAATTCACAAAGAATTTTTGCCTTACGACAGGAATATTTGAAGACCATTGATCAGGTAATTTCTTTTCTTCAGGGTAAAAACCCGACGTTGGCAAGACAGATCTGCTCTATGAATTTTCTTCCGGAAGCTTCCCGATTCAATCAATTGGATGATATGGAATTTGCCTTCGGTAATATGGGATTACAGGATAAAGCCAAACATTTGGCGACTTTATACTTAGAAGATCTTTCAGATTATATTGTTGAAAATGTAGATTCCGATTTTGGGTTCAGCAGATATGCAGAGAGATTGGGAAAAAGTGCCAATTCTTTTGATGAATTACACACAAAACTGTCCGATGAACAGACTTTTATTGATGATTTTACCTTAAAAATTCTTCAAGAAACTCTAGAAAAAGTTCAGCCGAAATTGGTTTGTTTTTCAGTTCCTTTTCCTGGAAATTTATACTCGGGATTTCGATGTGCGCAATTCATTAAAAAGCATTATCCTCATATTAAAACCGCAATGGGCGGAGGTTTTCCCAACACTGAATTGAGAGAAGTAAAAGATAAAAGAGTTTTTGATTTTTTTGATTTTATCACGTTAGACGACGGAGAAGTTCCTCTTGAACTGCTGTGTGAAAATGTATGCAACCCGCATCCTGAGGAAGAACTTCAGTTTAAAAGAACATTTTTAATTGAAAATCAAGAAGTCGTTTATAAAAACAATGCTAAAAAGCACGATTATAAGCAGGTAGATGTCGGAACTCCCGATTATACAGATTTGCAGCTGGATAAATATGTATCTGTTATTGAAATTGCCAACCCGATGCACAGTTTGTGGAGCGATGGAAGATGGAATAAACTAACCATGGCACACGGCTGCTACTGGGGAAAATGTACTTTTTGCGATATTTCTTTAGACTATATTAAAATTTACGAACCCGTCTCCGCCAGAATTCTGGTAGACCGAATGGAAGAATTGATCCAAACGACGGGAGAAACAGGTTTCCATTTTGTAGACGAAGCTGCGCCACCTGCCTTGATGCGGGAAGTCGCTTTGGAGATTTTAAGAAGAAACTTAGTTGTAACCTGGTGGACGAATATTCGTTTTGAAAAAAGTTTCACACGAGATCTTTGTTTTTTATTAAAACTTTCAGGCTGCGTGGCAGTTTCCGGAGGATTAGAAGTTGCAAGCGACCGATTATTAAAACTCATCGATAAAGGCGTTTCAGTAGATCAGGTGGCAAAAGTTACCCGAAATTTTACAGAAGCAGGAATTATGGTTCATGCCTATTTGATGTACGGCTACCCTACTCAAACCGTTCAGGAAACGGTAGATTCCTTGGAAATGGTTCGTCAGTTATTTGAAATGGGAATTCTGCAAAGTGGTTTTTGGCATCAGTTTGCCATGACTGCTCATTCGCCTGTAGGTATGGCTCCTGAAGAATTTGGCGTAATACCTGTTAAGCAAGACATTTTATTCGCCAATAACGACATTGACTTTACAGACAAAACAGGAATTGATCACGGAAAATTCAGTTTTGGATTAAAAAAATCCTTGTTCAATTATATGCACGGAATTAATTTTGAACTTCCGCTTCAGGAATGGTTTGATTTTAAAGTTCCGAAAACAACGATCCATCCAGATTATATTCATGATTGTTTATTGGATGACGATAATTTTACATTTAAGGGCAATTCCAGGATCGTATTTTTAACTAAAAATGTAATCGCAGAGAATCGTGTAAAAACTAAAAAGAAAGCAACTTATTCGTATACCCGACTTACTTTTCATTTAAAGACCAATATTGTTTCAATAGATTTAGATCAGGAACAGGCGGAATGGCTGGTTAAAATGTTGGAAGAAAATTCAACAGAAAATGCTAAAAAAATTACACTTCAACAATTAAAAACCAATTTTGAAGAACATTTTGATGATTTTGAATTATTCTGGTTTTCGAAGCCTATACAGCAGTTGAAGGAAAATGGGGTTATTTTGAGTTTGTAATTTAGTATTATTATTTTAATCTTTCCAATAATTGTTTGCGATGTGTATTACCGATCGGAAGAATAATTTCGTCTAACAAATACACATGACTGCCTTTTATTTTTTGAATGTGATTTAAAGCAACAATATAAGACTTATGAATACGGATAAATTTGGAAGGATCCAGTTTTTTTTCTAATTCGCACGTGCTTGTAGAAGCGAGAACAAAATGCCCTTTCGTAAATACTTTAACGTAATTTCCCCAACTTTGTATATAATCAATATCTTGGGGATTTATTCTTAAATATTCACCCTCAACTTTTAAAGTTAATAGTTCTTCATCTGCATTAATTTCCTTAGGTTGAAATCTCGCAATAACCTTATCAATAGCAGCCAAAAATCTAGATACCCCAATAGGTTTCACCAGATAATCTACTACCTGATATTCATAGCTTTCCAGGGCAAACTCGCAATAAGCAGTGGTTAAAATTACCAATGGCGGTCGCGTCATGGCTGCCAGCATTTCTAAACCGCTGATTCCCGGCATATTGATGTCTAAAAATATCAGATCTACAGGATTTTTGTAGATATAATCCATCGCTTCTTTTGCACCAAAAAAATTACCACATAATTTCAGACATTCCAATCCCTTCAGATGATATTCAATCACAAGATGGGCGCCATCTTCATCATCAATAATGATACAGTTTAAAGGTTTTCTAAGAGTCATAGCGCATTTAATTTAAATGTTAATTCCGTTTTAAATACTTTTTTAGATCGAAAGGTTTCGAAAGTATACTTATCTAAATACAGGAGGTCTAGCCGCTTACGGATATTTGAAAGCCCTATTCCCATAGATTCTTTATTAACAATAGTCTCTGGCACCGAATTCCATATTTTTAAGCTAAATTCTTTTGCATTAAGCTCAAACTGAAACTTAATAAAACAATTTCCTATTGTTCCGGCGCTATGTTTAAAAGCATTTTCAACCAATGTGATTAATATCAACGGAGCAATATAATAGAGCGAAAAAAGTTCTTTATTTTGTGGTAAAATTACGATCACTTGGCAACACCTTCCTATACGTACTTTTTCCATCTCAATATAGCTCTCAATATAATCAACTTCTTCTTTTATGCTGACGAGCGGCTTATCACCATTTTCAAGTGGATAACGCATTAAATTAGAGAGCTTTAATATTAAATTTGGGATTCTATTGGGATCTGTAAGACTCACTCCGTACAAATTATTAAACATATTAAAGAAAAAATGAGGGCTTAGCTGAGCATGAAGTAATTTTACTTTGATCTCTCCAAGCAGCTGCTGAGCTGTGATTCTTTTTTCTAATTCCTGATAAAATTGTTTAATAAGAGAAAGGCACATGAGGATAATCGTAGTGATGCTGCAAGTTGCCACATGATAGATCATAAATTTGATTGATTTCCTTATGCCCAGATGAAACTCACGGTTGAGCCAAAATCTATACTGAATATAGAATACCAAAACCAAAATTGTAAGATAAACCAATGTAATGGTAATCACTTGAAAGTATTTATGGCTTTTAAACAGAGGGAATACGATAAACTTATACAGCTGAGCCTGCAAATAAATAATTAAAAAAAAGAATATAGAAGGGAAAAAATATCCAAAACTGTTTGAGGCAATCCATTCATAGAGACCTACCAGTAATACTACCATGATGAAAAAAGCAATTTCATAGGTGTATTTTTCTATTTGCCATTTTATCTTTTCATTCATTCTCGTTTTTTTCAGTTACAAAGTACAGTATTTTAATTTTAACGCCAAAAAGAAATGACCAAGGCATTTTGTCATCAAAATCAAAGCGTTGGTCATTAATATCTCAATATGGCGACTAGAAAGCCGTATGTTTGTCTAAGATCTTACATCTATAACTCAATAAAAATATTTACAAAATGAAAAATAAATTGAGCTTTTGGAAAGTATTTTCCCTTTTATTATTATTTGTCATTTCCTGTAAAAAGCAAAAACAAGGATTCATTATAAAAGGACAAATTATTGGAATGAAAGAAATACCAAAAAAGGTATATTTTTTCAATGAAATTGACTCTGCGCCAGCGGATAGTGTCAATATTGAGAATGGTAAATTCATATTTAAGGGGCATATAAATCATCCTTGTATTGCTGTAATATCGGCTGGGAAAAGCAGAGCGGAACTTATTTTGGAAAACGAAACATTTGAAGCTATTCTTGGAGATCAGGTATTTATGGTAAAAGGTGGTAAAATGAATGAAATCGTATATGGATTTACTTACGAAAAAGATTTTCAGGAAAATTTTAAGAAAATGAAAGAATTAGGTGATCGATATGATATGTTCGAAGCTAAAAAAAAGAAAAAATCGCAGGACTCCGTTTTATTACTTTATAAAAAAATACAAAATAAACTGTTTGCAATACAGGATAAATACCAGAAAAATATATTAACCCAAGATTATCCCGCACTAGTAAAGGCATATACTCTGAATAACTATTACGATACTACGGCACAATATTCAACCAAAAACCGACTTGCCTTACTGGATACTTATGAAAAAGAGATAGGAAAAGATGAAAGCATAACAAAAATCCGAAACCGCTATCTTGACGAGCAAAAACAGAAGAAAAATACAAAATCAGTATCCAAAGGCCATCCTTTTAAAGATATTGAGGCAATAACAGCAGATGGAAAAAAATAAAACTATCTGAAATTATCAAAAAAAATAAATATACCATGCTGGATTTTTGGGCATCTTGGTGCATGCCATGCCGTGCAGAATTTCCTAATCAACGAAAGGCTTACGAACAGTATCATCAAAAAGGATTTGAGATCTATGCCGTATCTCTAGATGATACCATGAAAAGCTGGCTTAAAGCCTTAGAAAAAGAAAATACCCCTTGGTACAATCTCGTTGATGTAAAAGGGATGAAAGGAAATTCAACAAATTCTTATGGCGTTAATAGTATTCCTGCAACGTTTCTAATTACACAAAATGGAACCATTATTGCCTCAGGAGATGAACTTCGTGGTAATGGTTTAAGAAAAATTTTAAAAAATTTATTCAAATAATAAAACCTTATAAAAGGGTCATTGCCTGTATCTTCAAGAAAACACATTTTTTGAAAGTGCAGGCAATGTTATTTATTTTTGAACACCATCTTTTACGACTTCACCCACTTCTACTTTTTCTTTAATTTTAATAAAATTAGGATCCATAATTGCCATTCTTTCCGCAATTGCTTTATACGTTGGAAACTTTAAAATAGAAGCTCTTCCCGACATTTCTCTGAACAGCGTAAAAGACTTTCCTCCGGCTGTTTTAAGCTGCTTGGTTGTTGTGATATACTTTCCTATGAATTTGCTTTTAGCGTCGTAAATTTCAATGTCTACAAAAGTTTTATCACTCACTGTATCTTCAGAACCGAAGCTTACCGGTAAATTTGTGAAATATCCGACAGGAATACCATTACTTAATATTTCACCTACATTATTAACGGTAATATTCAGTTTATCAATTTTAGTTTTCGTGGTGTATGCCTCTTTGGTTTTTGTATCCAATTTTCGTTTAGGCATATCTTTAAAAAGATCATCTAAATTTTTAACATTAATTCCTCTTTCATCAATGATCTTTAATCCTTTGATACAGGTATAAACCGCCGATTTTTCATCTCCCGAAAATGCCGACGGAGAGATATAATCCAAATCCAGTGTTTTCTCCTGATTATAGATCCTGTTGAGTTTTATATAGCTGTCCCTTACCGAATCTACCACGCTTTTATCAATAAATTCGATGGTATAAATGGGCGTTTCCTTCAAATCCATAAAGGTGTAAATATTGCCTTTATTAGAGACTTTTGCCACATGAATTCCTTCAAGACTTACAATTCCTCTTTTGGTTTTGATGAGCTGGGCATTGAAGATAACTCCTAAAATTGTAAATAAAATGATTAAACTTTTCTTCATAAAATCAGATTTCTACATTGCATAAAAAAAGTGTAACCAAAGTTACACTTTCTTGAAAATATATTTAGCTTTTCATTTAATTATTCACAAAGGATAATTCCTTTATTATTATTAAATTCTACAACACCGCTTTTGATAATATATGAAAAAATAGAATCCTGGTTGTTTTCGCCTTCTTTAGTAAGGTTTTTAGCATATGCCTCACCTACAGACTGAGCAAATAATTTTACTTTGCCGCCTACCAAAGAAGAAACAATTCCTGCGTGGTTTTTCATGATGTGAAATTCACCATTTTTTCCAGGCAAAAGAACAGAGTCTACTTCTCCTTCAAAAACTACGTATTCTGGTGTTAAAATTTTTATATTCATTTTAATTGCTTTTGGCTTTTGGCTAATAGCTATTGGCTATCAGCAATTAGCATTATTATGCGTTATCAGCTAACATTTTTTGTCCAGCTTCGATAGCCTCCTCGATAGTTCCTTTCAAGTTGAAAGCAGCTTCTGGTAAGTGATCTAATTCACCATCCATAATCATAGTAAATCCTTTGATGGTATCTTTGATGTCTACCAAAGATCCTGGGATACCTGTAAACTGTTCTGCAACGTGGAAAGGCTGAGAAAGGAATCTCTGAACTTTTCTAGCACGGTAAACTACTGATTTATCTTCTTCAGAAAGTTCTTCCATACCTAAGATCGCGATGATATCCTGAAGCGCTTTGTATCTTTGAAGAATTTCTTTTACTCTCTGAGCACAGTTATAATGTTCTTCACCGATGATTTCCGGAGCCAAGATTCTAGAAGTAGAAGCCAATGGATCTACCGCTGGATAGATACCTAATGAAGCAATCTTTCTGTCTAGTACCGTAGTTGCATCCAAGTGAGCAAACGTAGTTGCAGGAGCCGGGTCAGTTAAGTCATCCGCAGGTACGTAAACCGCCTGTACTGAAGTAATTGAACCATTTTTAGTTGAAGTAATTCTTTCCTGCATCGCACCCATTTCAGAAGCAAGCGTTGGTTGGTAACCTACCGCAGAAGGCATACGACCAAGAAGTGCAGATACCTCAGAACCAGCCTGTGTAAAACGGAAAATGTTGTCTACGAAGAAAAGTACGTCTCTCCCTTGTCCGCTTTCACCTCCATCTCTGTAATACTCAGCTAATGTAAGACCAGAAAGTGCTACTCTCGCTCTTGCTCCAGGTGGCTCGTTCATCTGTCCGAAAACGAATGCAGCTTTAGAATCTTTCATAGCCTCTAGGTCTACTTTAGAAAGATCCCAACCTCCGTTTTCCATAGAGTGCATGAAATCATCACCATACTTAATGATACCTGATTCTAGCATCTCTCTCAAAAGGTCATTTCCTTCTCTCGTTCTTTCACCTACTCCGGCAAAAACCGAAAGACCTCCGTGTCCTTTTGCAATATTGTTAATCAACTCCTGGATCAATACTGTTTTACCTACACCGGCACCACCGAACAAACCAATTTTACCCCCTTTTGCGTAAGGCTCAACTAAGTCGATTACTTTAATACCTGTAAATAAAACTTCTGCAGAAGTTGAAAGTTGATCAAATTTTGGAGCTGGTCTGTGAATTGGAAGACCACCTTCCTTAGAAATTTCCTGAATTCCGTCGATAGCATCCCCAACAACGTTGAAAAGTCTTCCGTTTACAGCTTCACCAATCGGCATTACAATAGGATTTCCGTACCCGATTACATCCTGACCTCTTTTAAGACCATCAGTTGCATCCATTGCGATACATCTTACAGTATCTTCACCAATATGTTGTTCTACCTCTAAGACTACTTTTTCACCGTTTTCTTTCGTAATCTCCAACGCGTCATAAATGCTTGGAACTGCCTCCACATCATTAAAAACTACGTCGATTACCGGACCAATAATTTGAGAAATTTTTCCTTTAATTTGGTTTGCCATTGCTAAATTTTTTCTTGGTGCAAATATAATGATTCTTCATAAACCCGCAATTGGTAAAAAAAAGATTTTTATCATGCTTTTTCTTCTCAAAAAAGGATTATGAATTTAAATACAATTAGAATAATAAAACAAAGATATTTTATTTTAATATTTCAATTTTTAATAATTCACCAAACAATAAAAACATTTAATGATCAAAATTCAATTTAAATATTTTTTAGTTAAGATAAAAATTCATGAAATTCTTGTTAAATTTCGCAAAAACTCCAATTGTAAAGACACTTT
This sequence comes from Chryseobacterium sp. GM_Chr_2, assembly GCF_026540445.1. NCBI lineage: Bacteria > Pseudomonadati > Bacteroidota > Flavobacteriia > Flavobacteriales > Weeksellaceae > Chryseobacterium > Chryseobacterium sp. GM_Chr_2. Next base: position 159,180 of record NZ_JALNUD010000003.1, on the reverse strand, counting down.
CATAGATGAACAAATAGGAAGGATGTAGATGAAAATGTGAGAAAAAGTAATTTTTTCGATCCATTAAAATATCTTTTTATAATAAACAGTTTTTTTAGTATTTAGTTAAAAATATTTTTCAATTTTTCTTTATTCATTGACTCTAAAACTGAATTAAATCAGTCCTATTGAAAATAACTCTTATTATATAATACCAGATAATTTTAAAGGCTTTATATTTGCAGTCAAATTTTTTTCCGTTTTGAAAGCTTTCAGGAATTTTACAGATTACTCTTCTCAGAAGCCTTTAGCATTGTCTTTAGGAATGTTCGACGGGGTACATCTTGGTCATAAAAGTATTATCGATGAATTATTAAACATTGGTTCTGAAAACCATTTGGAGACTGCTGTGCTTACTTTTTGGCCACATCCTAGATTTGTTTTCAACCCCAATGAAAATCTGAAACTTCTTAATACGCTGGAAGAGAAGAAATTTTTGATGGAAAAATATGGCATCGACAATCTATTCTTAAAAGAGTTTGATGAAGAATTCAGAAATCTTACCGGAGAAGAATTTGTTCGCCAGATTTTAATTGATAAGCTAAATGTTAAGTATTTAATTATCGGTTATGACCATTCTTTCGGAAAAAATAAAAGCGGAAACTTTGAATTGCTTCAAAAACTTTCAAAGGAATTGGATTTTGAAGTCGAACAAATGGAAGCCATCAATATTCATGAAAATAATATCAGTTCCACAAAAGTTCGCAATGCTCTTTTAGCAGGAAACATAAAAGAAGCCAATGAAATGTTGGGCTACTCCTACTCTGTTTCCGGAACCATTGTTCATGGCAAAAAAATCGGAAGAACGATTGGTTATCCTACCGCTAATATCGAAACAGAAACCATTAAACTTCTACCTAAAAAAGGTGCTTATATTGTTGAAGTTTTCGTTAAAGGTCAACAATATAAAGGAATGCTAAGTGTTGGAACAAACCCGACCGTTAATGGAGAAAAGCTAACCGTTGAAGTTTACATTCTCGATTTTGAAGGAGATATTTACGACGAAAAAATTACTGTAAAGTTCAGAGATTTCCTTCACGACGAAATAAAATTCGAAGGGCTGGAAAAATTAATTGAAAGGTTGGATGAAGATAAAAGATTAACTGAAGAGTTTCAGTTTTAAGAACTTGAAATCTCCTCTTTAGCCTTCTTTGTTAATGATTTAAATACCAACTCATACGACTGGTCGATTAATTTAAATATCAAATCTCTTTTTAAACCATCTGCCATTACCGAATTCCAGTGTGTTTTATTCATGTGAAATGCTCCGGTAATTTGCGGATATTGCTCACGAAGTTCTGCACTCCATTCCGGATCTGTTTTTACATTGATACTTAAAGGTTGTTTTTCAAGAGCCATCAGCAAAAACATTTTGGTTCCCACTTTCATCACCAATGTTTCATTATCAAAAGGAAAACTTTCTGTAACTCCTTTTTTCGCAAGGCAATAGTCTAAAATTTCGTTGGCATTCATGATTTTATAAGTAATAAATAATGGGTAATGAGTAATTTTTATTATTTACAGATGCTTCAACAGGCTCAGCATGACATTTCTAATACTAATTTTATAATAAGCTTAACGCTTTAGAAGTTAATTTGCAGCGATGTCATGCTGAGCAAAGCCGAAGCCTCTTTTCAATACTTAAATTTAAATATTAAAATTTACGCCAAATTTAGTAAATTTAAGAAGGAAAACATCATCAACATAAATCAAAAATAATATGAAAGCTCTCGTTATAGGTGCTACAGGCGCTACAGGAAAAGATTTGGTCAGTCAGTTACTTAATGATAAAGATTTTGAGGAAGTTCATATTTTTGTACGAAAACTTGTTGATATTCAAAATGATAAATTGAAAACTCATATCGTAAATTTTGAAAATCCTGATGAGTGGAAAAATAAAGTAAAAGGTGATGTCGCTTTTTCATGCCTTGGAACTACATTAAAAACTGCGGGAAGCAAAGAAGCTCAAAGAAAAGTCGATTATGATTATCAATACGAATTTGCAAAAGCTGCCAAAGAAAATGAAGTGGAAGATTATATTTTGGTTTCTGCTTATGGAGCAAATCCAAAATCTAAAATTTTCTATTCTAAAATGAAAGGCGAATTGGAAGAAGCTGTAAAACAGTTACATTTCAATAAAATAACCATTTTTAAACCTGGAATGCTGGAAAGAAAAGACTCCGACAGAACCGGAGAAGTTTTGGGAAGCCGAATTATAAAATTTGCGAATAAATTGGGCTTATTGGAAAGTCAAAAACCTTTACCAACCGATGTTTTGGCCAAAGCAATGATTAATTCTTCAAAGATAAAAAGTAATGGATATTCCAGTATTAAGCTGGGGAATATTTTTTGTTTTGCGGAGAAAAGCAATGAGTAATTTTAAAATGAAGGGTGAATTGTCAACTGTAAATTTTTCCCTATTTGACGCTACATAATGAATAAACGCTTCGACAAGCTCAGCGTGACATCGCTACCACTATTCTTTTAAAAAGAAGTTAGTATTAGAAATGTCACGCTGAGCCTGCCGAAGCGTTATTATTTTTTTATTTTTATTTAAAATACTTTGTAATCGCGTCGCTCGTAGGCTTCGTTGTGCTTACAAAAGAATCGATTAGTTTTCCGTTTTCATCAACTAAGAATTTTGTAAAATTCCAAAGGATGGTTGTATTTTTTACTCCGTTTAAATCTTTTTCAGTTAAATATTTAAATATCGGCGCAGTATCATCTCCTTTCACAGAAACTTTAGCAGCCAAAGGGAATGTTACGCCATAATTCTTTTGGCAGAAAGCTCCGATTTCGGTATTTGTTCCTGGTTCCTGACCTCCAAAATTGTTGGCAGGGAAACCTACTACAACCACTTTATCTTTATACTCTTCAGAAACCTTTTCAAGATCAGCATATTGCGGAGTAAATCCACATTCTGACGCTGTGTTTACAATAAGAATTTTCTTTCCTTTAAAATCTGCAAAGTTAATTTCCTTCCCATCAAGGCTTTCCACTTTGAAATCGTATATTGATTTTCCCATAAGTTCGTTGGTTTTAGCTTTAGAAACTTCACTTTTCTGATTCATGCAACTTTGTAAAAACGCTACAAATGAAAGCATCAGTAAAAAAATCTTTTTCATTTTTAAGATTATTTAGAAGCAGATTTTCTGCAATTATTCAATTAAAATTTAAAAATATTCGTTGGAAATACTTTATTAATGTCTACTTTATTCAAAAGCATTACATAATCGCCATCTTTTTTAGGACTTGAAGATTCTATTCTGAAAGGCATTGACAGGTTTCCTACTTTTTTATAATCAGAATAAATCAGAGTTTCTTCTTTTTTAACTTCCTTCAAAAGCATATATGTTTTTGTATCAAAATAGTACATGTTTTTATTTACATTTTTCGTTAATTCAACCTTATGACAGTAGATATCTCCTACTTTTTCCTTGCCTAAATATTTAGCTTCAAAACCCTTATTTTCCCAATCAATAAAGTCATTATCAAAACTTTCCGGGATATATTCAGCATATTCCTGAAGTTTATTGGTTGCATAGTTCATTGCATATCCTTTCGTTCCGTCGTAGCCTTCAATTGCAGTATCTTTTCCGCCGATGGTGATTACAGTTTTTGTAAGATTCGGACGTTGCTGATATATTTTAATAGGATATTCGTCTTTAACTCCTAAAATTACTTTTCCTTGCAGCAATACTGAATTTAACAACTTCCAATTGGTTAATCCTCCCGATAATTCGATGTTTTTATCTATGATTTCTTTTGCAGTCTGCGCAAAAATTGTTTGTGAAAATATCAGGACGAAAACTAAAAGTAACTTCTTCATTAATTTTATTTATAAATTCAAATATAAGGCTTTTTTAATTTGAAAATTTGGAATGCAGTAATTTGAAAATACAAGTTAGCATCATATTTTCAAAATATTTAATTAAAAAATTTTAAATTAATTTCCTCGCTTTTTCTAAATCTTCCGGGGTATCGATACCAACTCCGACGAAATTGGTTTCTATCAGTTTGATTTTCATGCCATATTCCAAATAACGGATGCATTCGATCTTTTCGGAAATTTCCAACGGTTTCATTTCCAATTTTGAAAACTGAATTAAAGCATGTTTTCTGAAAGCGTAAACTCCGATATGTTTAAAATATTCAACATCAAAAGAAATTTCTCTATGAAAAGGAATCACAGAACGACTGAAATATAAAGCAAAACCATTATTATCCGTAATTACTTTTACGTTATTAGGGTTTTCAACTTCTTCTTTTTCAGTCAGTTTTATTTTTAATGAAGCTAAAGAAATTTCTTGCTTTTCATCGTTATGAAAAACTTCAATAAGCTGTTTTAAAGGTTCTAATTTTAAAAATGGTTCGTCCCCCTGAACGTTTATAACAATATCACAATCAATATTTTGTACGGCTTCTGCAATTCGATCGCTTCCAGTTTCATGTTGACCTGTCATCACTGCTTTTCCGCCATTTTTTACAATTTCATCAAAAATAATTTCTGAATCTGTCGCTACAAAAACTTCTTCAAATAAACCTGTTTCCACAACATTCTGATACGTTGTTGTGATAACGGTTTTCTCGCCTAACATCTGCATTAATTTAGCAGGAAAACGACTCGCTTCGTAACGTGCAGGAATGACTGCGATTATTTTCATAAGTAATAAATTAATGTAACAATCTAACAATGTATCCATGTAACAATCAGCAACATGGTATTGATACACTGTTAGATTGATATATTGTTAAATTATTTAAGATTATTCAAAGCATTCTCCAATTTTGGCATCATTGAAGCAATTTCTTCAGTAGCCAAACCACCCACAGAAGCTCTGAACCAAGGCTCAGATTTTTCTTCTCCGAACGCTGAGAAAGGAACCAAAGCAACACCCGCTTCATTGATTAAATAAAATACCAAATCAGAAGAATTTTCAATAACAGAACCATCCGGTTTTGTTTTTCCGATATAATCTAATTTAATGGTAAGGTAAAGAGCTCCCATCGGTTCGATACTGTCAACTGCAAGACCTTTTCCTTTTAAATCCTGAATTCCACCGTGAAGAACTTTTAAGCTAGCTTCTAATTTATTTTTGAAATCTTCCACGAAAGCGTTTACTTCCTCCGGATTTTCGTAATATTTTGCAGTCGCTTCCTGCTCTGGTTTTGGTGCCCAAGCTCCAACGTGCGTAAGAAGAGCCTTCATTTTATCCAAAATATGAGCCGGACCGAAGCCCCAACCTACTCTAACTCCCGTTGCAGCAAGGCATTTTGAAATACCGTCAATATAAATTGTATACGCTCTCATTTCTGGGAAAAGAGATACCGGATCTACGTGCTCTGCTCCAAAAGTAAGGTTAGAATAAATTTGGTCATACATTAAGTATAAAGGTTTTTCATCTTCACCTCTTTTCTGGTTTTCCTCTAAAATTAATTCACAAATCTCAGAAAGTTGCTCTTTAGTGAACATAGTTCCTGTTGGATTCAAAGGCGAACAAAGCGCTAATAAAACCGCTCCAGACAAATGAGGTCTTAAATCATCCGCAGTTGGAAGGAAATTGTTTTCCGGTGTTGTTTTTACTTCAATTGCATCAGCCGAAGTAAGGTAAGCATAGTGATTGTTGTTCCAAGAAGGTGTTGGATAAACTACTTTATCACCTTCGTCAACAATTGTTTTATAAACCGCATAGATCAATGGTCTTGAACCTGCTGTTATCAAAATATCGTTTGGAGAATAATCTAAATTCCATCTTGTTTTAAGGTCTTTAGAAACCTCTTTTCTTAAAGATAAAAGTCCGTTAGCAGGCGGATAATTAGTCAGATTATTCTGATAAGCCTTCTGAATTTCCTCCTTCAATTTTGCAGGAATCGGATAAATATTAGAATTTAAATCACCAATCGTAAGATTAGCAATCTCCGCTCCTTTTGCCTTTAAATCATTTACTTCGTTACCAATTTTTACAATTTCAGAACCAATCAGGTTCGCCGCTAATTTTGAAACTTTCACTTTTATTTTTATTTAATTATTTTAATGTAAGAATTTAACAAGGTACCAGTTTAACAATATTGGTATATTACTAGACTGGTACATTGTTACATTTATTCTAAGTTAATTGTAAGTCGTTTTTAACTTGATTAATTTTCTCATCCAAAGATTTCAGTTTATCTCTGAAATCTGCTTCAGAAGTAATTGAATCTTTTACAGAAATATAGAATTTGATTTTGGGCTCTGTTCCGGAAGGTCTTACGCAAACTTTCGTTCCGTCCTGAGTGTAATAAATCAATACATTCGATTTTGGAATGTCGTTCATTACTAATTTTTCATTCTTAGAAACAACAAAATTGGTTTGTTCTTTGAAATCCTTCACTTCTTCAACCAATGAACCAGCCAATTCTTTTGGAGGATTTTCACGGAAATTCTTCATCATATTCTGAATCTCTTCGGCTCCGTCTCTACCTTTTCTCACCAAATTCACCAAACCTTCGTAATACATTCCGGTTTCCTGATAAATTTCGATCATATATTGATACATTGTTCTTCCGTTCGCTTTACACCAAGCCGCAATTTCACAAGCAAGGATGATACTTCCGCAAGAATCTTTATCACGAACGAAATCTCCCGTCATGAATCCAAAACTTTCTTCGCCACCACAAACAAATTTTTCCTGTCCTTCAAAATCACGAATCATTTTTCCAATCCATTTGAAGCCTGTTAAGCCAACTTTACAGTCAACCCCAAATTTCTGAGCAATATCAAAGAAAATATCTGAAGTTACAATCGTAGAACCAATGAATTCTTTTCCTGTGATTCTCTCTTGCTTTCTCCATTCATTTAAAATATAATACGTAAGAATTGTATTCGTCTGATTTCCATTCAATAATTGAATTTCTCCATCTAAATTTCTTACAGCAATTCCTAATCTGTCACCATCCGGATCGGTTCCGATAACGATGTCTGCATTGGTAATTTTTGCCAAATCCATCGCCATTTCCAACGCTGCAGGTTCTTCCGGATTTGGAGAATCAACGGTTGGGAAATTTCCGCTAGGAATCATTTGTTCTGTAACCAAATCGATTTTCTTGAAACCAGCTTTTTTAAGGGCTTGAGGAACTGTTGTATACGTTGTTCCGTGAATTGATGTGAAAACGATATTTAAATTTTCTTTTCCAACATTCTGATACGTAGAGTTTTCGATACAAGCATCGATATAAACTTCATCCTGCTCCTCTCCAATCCATTCGATTAAATCATCGTTTCCATCGAACTTGATATCTTCAAATTTTGTAGAATACACTTCATTAATGATCGCTTCATCATGTGGCGGAACAATTTGCGCCCCGTCATTCCAATATACTTTGTAACCGTTGTATTCAGGCGGATTATGAGAAGCTGTCAACACAATTCCTCCGTTACATTTTTTGTCACGAACGGTGAAAGACAATTCCGGAGTCGGTCTGTGATCCTTGAAAAGCAATACTTTAATTCCGTTTGCCGTCAAAACATCAGCCACCAATTTTCCGAATTCTCTTGAATTATTTCTAACGTCATAAGCAATCGCTACACTGATTTCTTCACCTTGAAATTGCTTTAACATATAATTCGCAAGTCCCTGTGTTGCTTGACCTAACGTGTATTTATTTAAACGATTGGTTCCGACACCCATAATTCCTCTCATTCCTCCTGTTCCGAACTCCAATTCTCTATAAAAAGAGTCTTCCAAATCGGGAGAATTTCCATCAATTAACAATTGAACCGCATCTCTTGTTTCCTTATCGAATGTGTCACTTAACCAAAGCTTCGCTTTTTCTAATGTTGTCATATGTGTCTATTTTGTTATTCTTGGGCTGGAAGTTGGGAGATCGAGGATGGAAGTTTTCCAGCTTCATGCTCCTAGCTTCTTGCCTATTATTTTTTAAGTTTCTTTACTTGTTGGTTGGAAGCGGGGGAGATCAATGATGCAAGTTTCCACCTTTACGCTCCAAACTTCTTATTATTTTTTAAGTTTCTTATTTGATTAAATGCTGTTGGAATCTTCCAGCCTCCAGCTTCAGGCTTCCAGCCCAATTTATTATTCCTTTATTTGATTTCTAAATGCTATAATCTGATTCATAAGACTATAACTTTCATCATATAATTTATTAAAATCTTCTTCTGAAATATATTTTCTGTTTTTTGCTTTATATAAACAGGTTACCACTTCAGCCAAAGAACGAATTGAGTACCCTAAAAATTTTCTAAACTCTAATCTTGACTGTAAAATACTTCCTTCAGAAATATTGAGTGCTACAGAATCAGAAGCTCTTCTAATTTGTGAAGTTAAATTAAAGGCTTCCTCTTTTGGAAAGTTTTGAGATAATTTAAAAATTCTTTCTCCAAAATCCATAGATTTCTGCCAAATAATCAGTTTCTCAAATTTGAAACTCATAAATTAATACTTTTATCATCATTTGTTTGTGTGTCTATTTAAACTTCCATCCTCCATCTTCCCGCATCCAGCCTTTTCTTAATCCAGTTTTTTATTCTCTACTCTTGTATCTTTATCAATTTTAAAAGCACGAATCGGGTCATTATAGTAAATAAATTTCGCTGTATTCTGAATATGTCCTTTTAATGAATCTTTTACATTTACTTCCGCGTAATTTCCATTTTTAGAATCTATATTCAGATTTTCGATTTTCCAATAAGGAGAGATCAAACTTGCTGTATCAGAGATCTTTATTACGGCATCTTTTGTTTGTCCTAAAAAGTTGGCTCTGCTTCGGTTCAGCATTTCAACTTCTGCTCTTCTTGTATTTACCGAACCCATAAATGTAGCGTTATTTTTTAAATTAAGCCTAAAATTATCGGTCTTAATTTCGCTCGAAATATTCATTTCCACAGAATCTGCAATCGCTACTTTTTCAAGATTATATTTTGAATAAATCGTTACATTATAAAAATCAACGCCTTTTGTTCCGCGTTTTTCTTTGATGGAAAGTGTTTTATCTTTTACGTCAACATCAAGATTATCGGCAATATTCGGATATGTTTCTATCTGAACAAAGTTTTTCGGACCTCTTGCATAAAATACTCTGAATTTTCCGTTCAGATCAAGATTCACAAATTCGGAAACATCAACATCTTTCGTTTCGATATCTTTTCCTTCCGGAGAGATTTTTCCGCACGAAACCACTGCCACCAACATGAATGTGCAAAATATATTTTTCATATTTAAATTAAAATATTTCATATAAAATCAAACTTATGATCGTAATTTCTATTCCCATCAATCCATAAAAAACCAATACTCGCCATAATAAACCTGGTTTTGAGTATGAATTTTTAAAAGCATTCCAATAAGTAATTGCCGGGAAGAGAATAGAAAGACCGGATATAATTTTGTCGATGAAATCGAAAATCTTTGAAATCGGTTTCCACAAACCAATCAAGCTTACGATATCGTCGAACAAAAATAAGATTAAAATTCCTAAAAGACTCACTGTTCCGATGATAAAATGCTCGGCAATATTCAAATTTATTCTTTTAAATAAAAAATAAGCATTGATCGCGAGCATCGGAATGATAACAAATAAAATGGTTTTAGAATATCTGGAGAAAAAATCTTTCATCTCCACAACATCATCGGTAAGAATCTGCGCAGGTGAATATTTTTCGTAGAAATGATACGTAATTAGATTAAAACTAAAAAGAATCAGTAACAACGATATAAAATTGTTGTATCTGATTCTTTTTCCTGAAATATAATCCATTGCCGTTTTTCCGGGTCTGAATAAAATATTTTTTAAAGTTTTGAAAAATTTAGCTTCAATGTGCCAAATAGATCCTAGAATATCATTTTTGATTAATGAATGTGGAGTTATTCTTGCTGTGTCCGATTTCTGTCCGCAATGAGAGCAATACTCACCGGAAATTGAATGACCGCAGTTCAAACAACTTTTTGTATTCATAACTTAATCAACACATTCTACTCTTTTTTAACTTTCTTATAAAACCAAGTCATAGGTTCGTTTTTTATCGCCGATAACAGCAGATAATTTTTATCAATATAAGAAATTTTTAGTGAAGTTGTATCTTTCAGTTCGGGATATTTCATTTTCAAAATCATTCCCTTTCTTCTATATTTTCCTTTAGAATCCATAGAATTAAAGGTAGAATCATCATTAAAAATTAAAATACCCTCTCCTTTCACAGAAGTATTTTTCTTAGATTTTAATGAATCTACTTTTGTAATAGTTACCCCCTGATATACCTCGATAAATTCCCACGAACCAATGATTTTTCTTGTTTTACATGAAGATAAAATTAATAATAAAAGAAAAATAATAGTGAAATTAATCTTTTTCATTAAATCACTTCATCAATATTATAATTCTTATGTTCTCTATTCGTTCTGATGATCATTTCGCCTAAAAATCCTGCTATAAAAAGCAAAGTTCCCATAATCATCATCGTTAACGCAATATAAAACCACGGATTATTGGTAATTAAATGTCCGTAAATTCCTCTGGCAACATCAATTAATTTTGAAATTCCCAGCCAAAGCGCCGAAAGAAAACCTACGATAAACATTAAGGTTCCCACAGCTCCGAAGAAATGCATTGGTCTTCCGCCAAAACGACTTACAAACCAAAGCGTTACCAAATCCAGAAAACCTCTGATAAATCTTTCGGTTCCGAATTTTGAAGTTCCGTAAGGTCTTGCCTGATGCTGAACTTCTTTTTCCGTAATTCTTCTGAAACCCGCATTAGCAGCCAAAACAGGAATATATCGGTGCATATCTCCATACACATCAATCGATTTTACGACCTGCTTTTTATATGCTTTTAATCCGCAGTTGAAATCATTAAGCTCTACTCCGGACACTTTTCTAGCCGCGGCATTGAATAATTTTGACGGAATATTTTTCGTCATGACATTATCAAAACGCTTCTTTTTCCAACCGGAAACGATGTCGTAATTTTCATTCACAACCATCGCATACAATTCCGGAATTTCTTCTGGAAAATCCTGTAAATCAGCATCCATTGTAATGATAACATCTCCGTTTGTTCTTTCAAAAGCCGCATGAAGCGCCTGAGATTTTCCGTAATTTTTTGAGAATTTAATTGCATGAATCTGAGGATGCTGAACCTTCAGATTTTCAATAATACTCCACGATAAATCTGTGCTTCCGTCATCTACAAACCAGATTTCATAGGATAAACTGTTTGATTTACAAACATTATCAATCCTTGAAAAAAGCTCTTCCAAAGAGGCTTCTTCGTTCAATAACGGAATAACTATAGATAAATTCATTTAATTTTTAATAAAATTATTCTTGATTTGTTAATTCGGGATGAATGGTTTTCGTTCTGAAAAACGCTCCGAAAAACACCGACAAAACTACGTAAAATATAAGAATTGCGGCGAAATATCCTGAAAAATGACTTGCCGTAAGCATATCTTTTCCTTTAATAGCCTCAGGATTAAATCTCTGAAGACCTTCTTTATATTTCTGCTCCAGCTCATCAATATCTTTCTGATGTTTTAAAATTTTCTTTGCAGAAGTGTATTCAGCGTCTAATTCAGCTTTTTGTCTTGTCACATATTGATAATTCAACAACTTTTTAGCATCTGTATCTACAAAATTTAAAAATAAATAAATACTGAAAACTGAAAGTATTCCCCCAATGAACATCGGAACGAAAGCTCTTTTAAAAGCTTCTCTAAAATTCATTTTATGGTTGTTCCAATACGATTTTACCGACCAAAATGCTCCAAGGGCATATAAAATCGGCAACACAAAAGCATTGGCTTTCAGTGAAATATCAAAATAATTGATACCTGAGAAAAAAGTGTACACTACAAAAAAGACAATCATTGTAGCGATAAAAAGTATAATTCCTAATGTTGATGGACTTTTCGTCATATTTAAATTTTAATAAAAAAATTGAAAAATTATTGGTCTAAATTTCAGCAATTTAGCTTTAATAAAGGATTTTTCGAGTAATTTTTCTATAATTTTATTTTGAAGTTTATAATTATTTCCTACCTTTGCAACGGCAAGTCCTAAACAACCAGCTCCTGAGAATCCTCCAGGGTGGGAACGCAGCAAAGGTAATCGGTCGTAGCGGTGTGATTTAGGTAGCTTGCCATTTTTTTTTGGTTTTAAGTGAAGTAAGGTAATTTGAAGATTATCTTTTTTTATGTCTAAACTTTCCAACATTTCTATTTTAATTTTCAAATTACCTTTCCAAATTTTATTAAAATTCGAACGTCTCGCCTAATTTTGGTAAAACAAGTTCTACATTTTTTTCTGCAAAATGCTTCAATGCACTTTCGTGGTTGATTTCAATTGCTGGGAAAGTATCAAAGTGACATCCGATTACTTTTGGAGTCTTCAATAATTCCGCAGACGCAAAAGCTGCCTTTCTAGGGCACATTGTATAATGGCTACCTATCGGAAGGATAGAAAGGTCTAAATGCCCGTATAACCTTGGAAACAGCTCCATATCGGCCATTACTCCCGTATCTCCAGCCATGTATAGGTTTTTACCTTCAGGAAGTCTGAAAATATATCCTACAGGAACGCCTCCGTAGCTTCCATCTGGGAATGAACTCGTGTGGTGAGCCGGAACCATTGAAATCTTAAGATCATCGATTTTTGCCGATCCTCCTAAGTTCACATCGTCTGTATTTTTCGCAGTTTTGAAATATCCGCAAATCTCAGGAACCGCAATAATAGTTGCTTCTGGGTGAAACTGTAATACTTCTTCTACATCTGCAATGTGATCTCCATGAGCGTGAGTCAGCAAGATATAATCGATTTTCTGAGCAGAAATATCAAACCCCGACTCTGCCTTTTTGTAATTGTAAAAAGGATCACTTAAAATTGTTTTGTCTTTGTACGTGAACAAAAAACAGTTTTGTCCTAAATATTGTATTTTCATTGTAAGTTTATTTTAAAATTATTTATAGATTTATAACTTGTTCGTTATACCTTTACCGACATGCTACTATTGTAATAATAGATTAAGTATACACAAAATACAATTATTAAAATTTGAAATATTATAATGATAAAATGAGGCTTTCTTTTCTGTTTTAAAATTGAAAAAGAAATAATAAAATCAATTAATAAAATTATTCCTAAAACAATTGGTGTCATCGCAATTTCATGTATAGATAATTCCTCAAAGATTAATTCTTTAGCCAATAAAAGAAAAAAGCTAATTGCTATGATTACTGATATCCCAGAAATAACTTTATGAAATTTTTCGTTTATCATTATTATTTTTTTGGAAATTTATCCTCAATCAATCTCAAATTAATTCCGTGTTCAAGATAAGCTTTGCAACCATCTAGAACCGTTGTGAAACCACCTGTATTATCATTAATTGCTTTTAAAAGATCTTCTCCAGTTTGAGAATATCCGTAACTTTTAATGACAACTAAAGTTCCTTTTTTCCTTTTCTTTGAATTCGTAATCTACGTTGGTTAAAGGTTCTCCCCACTCCATTTTTATTAATTGATTCTGAATGATCTGCAAAACTTTCACATCCGACTTTACGCCATACATTCCCCACTCCCAAGTCACTGTTTTACCTTCTTCTAATTTTCCGGTTGATTTTGTAAACCAAAAATTCGTGGTAATTTCAGGATTGATGAATGCTTCAAAAACCTCATTAATAGGTTTTCTAATCAACATTTGGGCTTCAACGTAAACATTCGAATTTATGATAGAAATATTTTAATTAAAAAAATTAAGTCCAATTGCCGTAAGCACCGCCATTACGAAAGTCATAATCCCGACTTGCTTCAAAAACGGATCTAATTCTTTCGGTTGCTTTACAGACATGATGCTTCTTCTTAATTTTGCCAACGGAAATAAAAGAATCATCACGATAAAAACATAATAATTTTTTGTCTGAATGAAACCGTTCATCGCTAAAAAGATAAGAATTAAGATTAAAGGTAATTGCAAAAGGATCATTTCGTAGATCATTGCATTTTTAAATCCTATTCTTAAAGCAAAACTATTTTTGCCTGAAAGTTTATCGCTTTCAATATCTCTCATGTTGTTAAGGTTCAATACTGCCATACTCATCATTCCGATGGCTGTTCCCGGTAATAAAATATCCCAGCTGAAAGTTTTTGTAAATAAAAAATAACTTCCGCAAACAGAAACCAATCCGAAAAACACGAATACAAAAAGATCACCTAACCCCATGTAACCATACGGTTTCTTACCAACAGTATATCCAATAGCTGCTAAAATACTTGCGACTCCAATTCCTATAAAAATGTAAAATTCATTTACGTAATTTGGAATAAAAGCGACATATAAAAGCGCAATTGTGGCCACAAAAGACAAAACAGAAAAAAGAATCACCGCATTTTTCATTTGCTTTGCTGTAATTTTTCCAGATGCTACTGCTCTCGCTTCAGCTTCTGTTGCTCTTTTGGCATCCGTTCCTTTTATCCCGTCTCCATAATCGTTCGCGTAGTTGGATAAAACCTGATACAACAACGTAACAACCAATGCCAATGCAAAGATCTTCCAGTCCCAGGTTCCCCCTTCCCCCCAAAGCCTCCATTTTGCAATGAATGCTCCCATTATAATTCCGCTCAGGGACAGCGGTAATGTTCTAAGCCTTGCGGCTTGTATCCAATCTTTCATAGTTTATAAGTAATGAGTAATGGGTAATAAGTAATGCTCAAATTGCTCATTACTTATTATCAATTACTTATGTTATGATATCCACTGATCTTTTCCGAAATCCGGTTTTCTTTTTTCTAAGAAAGCATTTCTACCTTCTTTTGCTTCTTCCGTCATATAAGCCAAACGTGTTGCTTCTCCTGCAAAAACCTGTTGACCAACCATTCCGTCGTCCGTAAGGTTCATCGCAAATTTCAGCATTCTGATTGATGTCGGAGATTTTGCTAAAATTTCCTGAGCCCATTCGTAAGCTGTATCTTCTAATTCGTCGTGAGGAATTACGGCATTTACCATTCCCATTTCGAAAGCTTCCTGAGCTGAATAATTTCTCCCTAAAAAGAAAATTTCACGAGCTTTTTTCTGTCCGACCATTTTAGCCAAATAAGCTGAACCATAACCACCATCGAAACTTGTAACATCAGCATCCGTTTGTTTGAAAATTGCGTGCTCCTTACTTGCCAACGTTAAATCGCAAACCACGTGAAGAGAATGCCCTCCACCAACAGCCCATCCCGGAACAACGGCAATTACCGCTTTAGGCATGAAACGAATCAAACGCTGAACTTCCAAAATATTCAAACGATGTCTTCCGTCTTCTCCAACATATCCCTGATGACCTCTTGCTTTTTGATCTCCACCACTGCAGAAAGCCCAACCTCCGTCTTTTGGACTTGGCCCTTCTCCTGAAAGCAAAACAACCCCGATAGAAGGATCTTCTGAGGCATCATAAAAAGCATCGTATAATTCTGAAGTTGTTTTTGGTCTGAAGGCATTACGAATTTCCGGTCTGTTGAAAGCGATTCTCGCTACACCGTTACATTTTTTGTAAGTAATATCATCGTATTCTTTGACGGTTTTCCACTCGATCATCTTGTAAAAATTTTTCCCAAAGATACGGAATTAGAGAGAATTTTAACATTGATTTTTAATGATAATCGTTGTGAATTTTAAGATAAATATTGACGATTTTTAATGTTTAAATTATTTTAATGCAAAGTTTACAAAGCTTTTTGATTACATCAAACCTTTAATCTCACTTAGAGCTTGTTTCCATTTTATTAGTGTTGCATTGATTGATTTTGAAAAGGATTTTATCTAAAACTTATTTTTTTGACGCAAAGTTTTAATTTAAAAGCAAAATATATTGGAGTGAGCAAAGAAGAATCAACAAGTTGATTTGATGAAGTTGTATTTTCAAGCTTCACGAAGCAAATTCATTTGCCTTTACCTTCTAAAAATAAGCAGAGAGCCAAAACAATCTTTGCGTTTAAAAAAAGAGCATGACAATCTAAAATAAAAAACGTTCCTATTGAACAAAAAAAAGCCGAAACAAAAATGTTTCGGCTTTATATTTAATCCTAAATAGTTAAAATTATTTAGCGGGCTGTTTTGCCTGAAGTTCAGCTTCTTTAGCTTTCATTTCAGTAGCTTTAGCCTGATTTTTAGTGATACTGTAAATATCTTTCAATGTTGATACTGCTTCTAAGCTTGTAGGCATTGCTTTATACCAACTTTCAGCAAAAGGTAAAGACTTTTCAAATCTTGCTTTTCTTGCATCGATCAATTTAGTCGCATCATCCGGCTTTGTTTTTCTTAATGCATTGATTTCCTCAACTGCTTTAGAATCGTCACCAATTGTTGTGTATACTAAGTTTTGGTAAGCGTTTGCAAAATCTGGCTTCAGTTCAGTTGCTTTTTTGAAAGACTCAATAGCAGCGTCTACACTTGCAGGATCTTTAGCCTGTAAAACTCCTAAATTGTACCAATTGGTAGCATCGTTAGGGTTTTTAGCCAACTGCTCTTTTAAGTTCTGCATGAATTTTTCTGTGTTACCAGAAGCGTACAATGCAGTTCCCTGAGCTTCTTTTAACTTAGCATTGTTTGGAAATTTAGCCAATCCTTTCTCGATAAGAGCTACTGCTTCATCATTCTTTTTAGCATTTAGCAATAAAGTAGATAAAGTTTCATACAAATCCGGCTCTACGCTTGGCGTTTGCTCAGTTTTGAAATCTGTATAGTCTTTAGAAGAGTTTTTCTTCAAAAGATCCCAAGTTTGCTTATCGTATGTCGCAACATTCCCAGCTTTGTCTTTCGCTGTATACGTTGTCTGAACCCCAGTATATCCTGAATTAATTAAATCCTGATAAATTTTGATAGCAGCATCGCTGTTGTTAGCTAATGCATAACTCAATCCAGCATAATACATATACGTTTTGTCATCCTGCCCGTTTGCTTTTAGCAAGTCATAAACTTCTACAAATTTAGGAGCCGATGCCGCGTAGTTTTTAGCATTATATGCATCCATAGCTGCTTTGTTAGCGCTCTGTAGTTTAGCATTCACATCCTCTTTTTGTCCGAAAGCAAAAGCTGATGCTACAATTGCCAAACTTAAAATTAGCTTTTTCATAATCACTATTTTATATTAATTGTACAATATTATTCTTCTGAATCAGAATTCTCAGTTTCCTCCGCAGGGTTTTCGTTTTCTGCCTGAGGTGTTTCTGCATTGTTTTCCTGGTTATCAAATAGCGTTCCTATAATTTCTCCATTTTCCTCCGCTCCTTCTTCTTCCTCATTCTCTTCTACATCTTTATCCATTTCTACTTTTGCAATGGCTGCAATTTCGTCATTCTTTTTAAGGTTAATCATTTTAACCCCTTGCGTATTTCTACCCATTACTCTCATCTCATCCATATTCATACGAATAGCAACTCCGGACTTGTTGATGATCATTAAACCATCTTCGTCTGTAACGTTTTGGATTGCAATAAGATTTCCTGTTTTTTCGGTAATGTTCAGGGTAATAACTCCTTTTCCTCCTCTGTTGGTAATTCTGTAATCTTCTACCGCAGTTCTCTTACCATATCCTTTTTCAGATACCACAAGCACTGTTTCGTTCTCCACATCATTCACAACAATCATACCAATGGCTTCGTCATTATCTTCCATCGCAATACCACGAACCCCAATAGAACCTCTACCTACCTCTCTTACTTTTTCTTCAGGGAAACGGATACATTTACCATTTTTGGTAGCAATCATAATCTGAGAACTTCCGTTTGTTAGATAAGCACCTAACAATTGGTCATTATCTCTAATTTCAATAGCATTTACACCATTTACTCTCGGTCTTGAATATGCTTCAAGAGACGTTTTCTTAATCGTACCATTTTTGGTTACCATTACAACGCTCATTTGGTTTACATATTCGGCATCCTTCAAGTTATTGGTTCTGATATATGCTTTGATCTTATCGTCCGGTTCGATGTTAATTAAGTTCTGTACCGCTCTTCCTTTAGCCGTTTTAGACCCTTCAGGAATTTCAAATACTCTTAACCAATAACATCTACCTTTTTCTGTAAAGAACAACATATATTGGTGGTTGGTTGCCGAAACAATGTACTCCAAGAAATCGGAATCTCTTGTTGTCGCTGCTTTGTTTCCTACACCACCTCTACTTTGGATTTTATATTCCGAAAGCAACGTTCTCTTCACATATCCTGCGTGAGAAATTGTAAGAACCACAGATTCGTTCGGTATAATATCTTCAATAGACATTTCACCTCCTGAATAATCGATTTCTGTTCTTCTTTCGTCGCCGTATTTTTCTTTAATTTCAACTAGTTCATCCTTAATGATCTGGAATCTTCTTGGTTCATTCGCCAAAATATCTTCCAAATCAGCAATTTCTTTCATAATTGCATCATATTCATCACGGATCTTATCAAGCTCCATTCCCGTCAAACGAGCAAGACGTAGGTCTAGAATCGCCTGAGCCTGAATTTCAGAAAGTTCGAATTCTGTAATCAAACCTTCCTTCGCAGCCTGTGGATTTGAAGAGTGACGGATAATTGAAATCGCTTTATCTAAAGCATCCTGGGTACCGATCACTTTCATGAAACCTTCTAAGATATGAGCTCTTTCCTTCGCTTTTCTAAGCTCGTACTGAGTTCTTCTTACAATTACTTCATGTCTGTGTTCAACGAAATGGTGGATGATATCTTTAAGGTTTAACTGCTCTGGTCTACCATGAACCAAGGCAATATTATTAACACTGAAAGATGTCTGAAGCGACGTATATTTATATAATAAGTTTAAAACAACGTTTGGAATCGCATCGTGTTTCAATTCATAAACAATACGAAGACCTCTTCTGTCGGACTCGTCTCTGATCTCGTAAATTCCAGGAATTTTTTCATCTTTAACCAATTCAGCAGTTCTAGCGATCATCTCTGCTTTGTTCACTTGATAAGGAACTTCGTTTACGATAATTGCATTTCTGTTTCCGATTTCCTCAAAAGCAACTTTAGCTCTTAAAACAACTCTACCTCTACCCGTGTGGAAAGCGTCTCTTACCCCGTCATAACCATAGATAATCCCTCCTGTAGGGAAATCCGGCGCTATGATGTGCTGCATTAATTCATCGATTGTAATTTCTTTATTATCGATATAGGCACAGATCGCGTTGATAGATTCCGTTAAATTATGAGGAGCCATGTTGGTTGCCATACCTACCGCGATACCGGAAGTTCCGTTTACCAAAAGGTTAGGAATTTTTGAAGGCAAAACTGTTGGTTCCTGTAAGCTGTCGTCGAAGTTATTCTGGAAATCTACCGTTTCTTTATCTAAGTCTGAAAGAACCTCATCAGAGATTTTTTTCAATCTAGCTTCGGTATAACGCATTGCTGCAGGCGGGTCACCATCCATTGAACCAAAGTTACCCTGCCCGTCTACCTGAGGATAACGCAAGCTCCAGTCTTGTGCCATTCTCACCATTGCATCGTATACAGAAGAGTCTCCGTGTGGGTGATACTTACCTAAAACGTCTCCAACAATTCTCGCAGATTTTAAATATTTTCTGTTAGAAAAAACCCCTAATCCATACATACCATAAAGCACTCTTCTATGAACGGGTTTCAAGCCATCTCTTACGTCTGGTAGCGCTCTTGACACGATAACCGACATCGAATAATCGATATAAGATGACTTCATTTCATCAACAATGTTGATAGGAATTAGTCTTTCTCCTTCTTTTTGCATAAACAAATTTTATTATAATGATTTCCAAACCTTTAGCTGTGAGCTTGAAAATTATTTATTTTGTATTTTTATTAACGGGCTAATTTACGAAAAATTTGCCGATTTTTGCGGTAGAATTTATCCAAAAAATCTTAAAAATTCATAAAATATGAGCGTATTGAGTATAACTTTCCACTGCACGAAAAATAATCTTGAAGAATGGGAAAATTATATTGATGAAACATTGATTTTAATGACAGAAAATTTAATGGATGTCAATAAATATATTCTTTCGGAAGTTCACAGCGACTATATCGACGAAGGAAAAAACTATAACCTTCTTTTAATTTTTGATAATGATGATCTTCGAGAAGATTTCGTAAAAAGCGAACTAGAAAATATCGCCGAGCGAGTGGAAAAACAATTCGGACAGGAAGTGATGATCTTCAATACTTTTCTGAATCCGAAGAAATCGAGAATGTAATTAAATTTACATTTTCTTTATAAAAGCAAAAGCACTGAAAAATTTCAGTGCTTTTTTATTTTTTCTCAATTGAATCATCTGTGGTGTCCCCGTCCGCGACCTTTATGATGTCCATGACCGTGCCCATGCCCTTTTTTCTCATAGATATACACTTTTCTTGCATGCCCAGGAGGTCTTCCCCTTCTACCGTGGTGTTCATGAACAACGCATGAAGTCAGCATCAACATTACTGTCGTAACTCCGACAATTTTAATCAAACCTTTCATTATTTTTCTTTTTCAAATTTCGATATGAAAAATATCAAGGTTAATGCCAAAATGGGTTGGAGAGTTTTAAGTGTTTATGAGTATTTGATGTAAAGTGTTGTTTTTGAGATTTTTATTGATCGATTAAAAATTTGGAGATTTGGGGGATTTAGAAATTACATCATGTATGTTTGCGAATCGGATTAGCATCCGATTCTGGTGTAATTCGTCCTTTCAGGACTCATTAACTATCAACTATCAACTATCAACTATCAACTATCAACTATCAAAATTAATCAATCGCATCGCTTCTCTTTTCCAGCATCACTGCATCTTTCCACTCGCCATTGATCTTGGCTAATTTTTTTCTAATGCCTACTGTTCGGAAACCATTTTTCTGATGAAATTTTAATGCATTCACATTTTCGGGGAAGAGATTGGTCTGTAAAGTCCAGAATCCGTGGCTTTCGCTATCCAAAATCAGCTTTTTAAGCAAAATTGAACCTAGACCTAACCCCTGATGATTATTGTCTAAATAAATGCTTACTTCGGCAACTCCTTTGAAACTCTCTCTTTTACTGATTGGTTTCAAAGCGCACCAGCCAATCACTTCATTGGTTTCATTCTCCAACACCCAGCGGCAGTCGTTATAAAAATCCATATTCCAGGCTTCGGCGCTGGGAATAGTCGTCTCAAAAGTGGCGATTCCGCTTTCCACGCCTTGTCGGAAAATCTCTAAAACCTTCACCTCATCCCCGGGAAGCATTTCTCGCAGTTCGTAATTCATGATTTATCTAAGATATTTTCGTTTATTTTTCCTTTTAATTCTGGAATAATGTGTCTGCTTACTTTTTTCATCCTCAGAAATAACGCTAATATTTCCGTCTACTTCCAAAATCGACAGTTTTACATTTTCTATTCCTTCCACTCCATGTTCTCGAATCGCTTCCTCTAATTCATCTTTGGTAATTTTCACCTTGTTTAAAGCAGTTATATCAATTTTACCATCTCTCACCAAGATTACAGGATCTTCCTCCATAAAGCTCTCAAATTTATGATTCGCAAACATGAGTCTTTTCAAAATAAAATTAGCTGCAAAAAGAACCAAGGCAGCCACCAAACCGCCCTGAAGAGAAGTATCCGGACCTACCATCGCATTCTGAACCGCATTGGAGATCAACAATAGTAAAACCACGTCTCCAGCATTCAACTGAGAAAGCTGATTTTTACCAAATAAACGTATGGCAACCACCATGAAAAGGTAGACACACAGGGAACGGACAACCACATCTAGAATCGGATTCACAGGAATTTATTTATACTCAAATGTATACATTTTTATGATTGAATTGATAATATGATGCACAAAAAAACCGCTTCATAAAAAGCGGTTTAAAATTTTAAGGACATTGTGCAATAGGAACGGTGCTGCAAACTGTTTTGTTTAATCTTTCGCAGTAAACACAGTATTGCTTCGGTTGCCCTCCGTACACTGACTTTAAGTCTGATTTTGTTAGTTTCTTTAAATTTTTCATATCGTTTTAATTTTGTGGATTAAATATAAAACGAAAATTATTCTTAAATATTACAATTTTACAATCAAACGTTCTACGATTTACATATTAACTTTCTATTTATTAAGAGCTTCAACAAGCTCAGCCATAAAAAGTTATAAAACAAAACCACACAAAATTTGCGTGGTTTCGTTAAAAAAAATTTTATGAAAATTATCTGTTTATCTATTGTTGATTTCCACGGTCACAGGCATTACATACGTATAGGCAACCAAATTTTCATTCAGTTTTTTGCGGTCTACTTTATAATCTAATTCGCTTAGAACCGTTTCAATTTCTTTACTTACACTTTTACAATCACCATTTGAATGTACATTCACGATTTTTCCGTTTTTTGCTATATCGAATTTCACGACGGAGTTTACAGTTCCCTGCTTATAATCTGTATTGGTAAGATCAAAGTTTTCCATCAGTCGGCTTCTGATATCGTTGAATGTTTCACTTTTACTCAACTGAATCTCTTCAATCATATTATCATTGGTTGTTTGTGCTTTCGCAGTATTCATTATCATTGAAAAACCACTCACAAAAAGTAACGCCACAAATATTTGAATTTTATTTCTCATAACTCACTGGTTTAAAATATTATACTAAACTATTTTTGTATCTCTTAACCAAAGTTAATTAAAATAATTCATATTAAATTCACATACAGTTAACATTGGGTTAACATTGAAGATTAAATATTTGATTTTCAATTGAATATATTTTTAAAATAATTGAAAATTTAATATTGGAAGCTAAATTATGCCTAATTGTTTCGCAATATCTTGCTTATATTTTTCAAAAGGTTCATTGTTTGACTCAAAACATTCTTTACCGAAAATATCTTTTTTAAGATCACTTTTGCTCACTGTAATTTTATTGGCTCTGAATAATTTTATAATTGCTTCAATCTGTTTTTCAGGATATCTTTTTCTTTTCTCTATGAGTTCATAACCAATACTTTTATGAAAATCATATCTACCTTTTAATTTGAACATATCTAAATATTTATCAATATCTTTTTCAGATTTTAAATTTCTAAATTTGACTTCCAAATCCTCAATCTGCTTTATGTTTTGTAATTTTTCCTCAAATTTATCTGTTTTAGTATCAAAGTTAAGTTTCAAACTCAAATAATCATTTATACAAAAACTTTCTGAAGAAGGAGAAATAGATTTCATGAAATCAGACAGATCAAAATCTTTTTGACCTTTAAATTTTGAATTACAAGAATAACAAGAAGGGATAAGGTTATATAGTGAAATTGATAAAAATGGAAACTCTCCTTTAGGGATAAAATGATCTAATGTAAAATGATCTCTAAACATTTTCATACTATTAATATTTTTAATAGTAATCTTTTGCCAAGTTTTCGGACCAACTCCCAAAATTTCTTTGATTTTATTTAATGAAGTAAGTTTTTCGATTTTTATTTTGTTATAAACCAAATCCCCTTTAGTTTTTGATAGCAATTCTTGCCATTCTTCGCAAGTTGCGTTTTCAATAAACTCTTTAACAGTCTTATATTCAATAAAAACGTTAAAAGGATTTATAAAATCGATACTACAGTATGGACAGGTTTTTATGGGCAACTTGCTAGATATAAAAAAATCTGCAATGTCTCTTTGGACTTTAGTATAAAAGTACTCATATTGATTTTTCGTATTTTTCCATTTAAAGTTTGCATTCAAAGCATCTGTATTCTGCAATTCAGCTTTTTTTGAAAAATCTACTAAATCTGAAAATCCAGAAGTTAGAAGTTTCTCATAATCCCAATCGTTATCAATTTTCTCTATTTCTACATTTATTGCATCTACATCAAACGTAGTTTCCTTTAGAATTATGTTATAAAATTTATTATGAAAATCTTTTTTTTCCTTATCATTATTATATAAATAATTAATTTTCTTCATCTCTCAACTGTTTTCTGATTAAATTTAATTGTTCTATTAATAAAATTTCTTGATTTTTTAAATCATCTTTTGATGGAGGTGCTTGAAAATACAGATTCAGTTCCTCTAACTGACTTTCTAAAATCTTTCTAATATATTCCTCTCCTATCATTTTTATTAATAATGTATAATCCCTTTTACTTTTAATAAATTTATTTTTTAATTCTTCAAAACTTTTTTCTTCAGAATATAAATATTCATTATAGTCGTTTAAAAATTCATTTATTTTCGAAATAGCAAATTCTCCTTTAGTACTTGTTATAAAAAAACCATCTGTTAACATTTCGTGAATATTTTCGGCAAAAGTGTTATCTCCTTTATATACTTTTGGTACAGATTTTTTTGTTTCTTCATCAACTTCTAAGAATAAAACATTTTGTCTTGGTATATCTGATAGAATAAAAGGAGAATGGGTGATAAAGATGATATTTAAATTGTGTGTACTCGATATTTTATAAACCGCTTCCAACGATTTCAAAAAATCATGAATAAACTTTCTTTGGAACTCAGGATGTGCATATAATTCTATTTCATCGAAAATAATATTTACATTTTTATAATTTATAAGTTCCTTTCTTTTTTCTTCACCATGTTCATCTTCTTGATCATGATTTTGAACTGATTTTAAATTTCTTAAATGATAGATTACTGAATGAATACTGTATAATTTTTGTTTCTCTCCTGAACTAAAATTATCAAAATGATTATTAGATGGTACTTCATTAAAATAGTAATTAACCTTAAATATAGAGGGTAAAGATTCTCTAATTGAAAATTCATCATTAGAAAAGTGTGAAATTGCAGGTAAATCTATTCTTGATTGTTTCCATGAGTGATGTATCTTTTCATACAATTCTGTAATTTCCAAAAGCTTTTCATTTGAATCTTTTTCAAATAAATCATTTTTATCTAAATATAAATATTTCAAAAAGAATAAAGCTTGTCTAAGTTTATCTGTATTGTGGCTAATATCCTGATTGATTGCTTTAAAATAGTATTTTAATTTTTTTTTATTTTTAATAGAATATTTACTTCTTGTTATTGGAAAATCATAATATGGAACTTCAATATCGTTACTTTCAAAACAATCATAAAACTCTTTATAAACTGAATAATGTCGCATTCTTATCAGTTTAAAAATAATATAATCTCGAACAAAAGGATAGAGAAAATGATTTGTTCTTATTGCAATAGTCTCTTTTTCATAGAAAATAGAAAAAAGCGAATTCAAAATTTCCTGTTTTTCTTCTTCCGAAATATTTAACCATTGATTACGGTTCTCTTCCTTATCCCAATCATGCCATTCTGCAGATACGGTTTGATTAAAACCTATAAATTTATTCTCATTCAACTCAATACTCACATGAGTAACCGTTTTCCCTTGCGAAATTGTACGCAAAGAGGGTTCTTGTAAAATATTGACTAAAAATCTTGATTTTGAAAGTTCTTTTTCAGAATTGATGTTGATATTTCCCTCTTCTCTCATAGGATTAATTACCACAGGTAATTGATAACCATCATTTTTATGAAAAACACCTTTTAACCACTCTCCTGATTCTAAAGCGTTATATCCATAATGTGAATAATTGATAACCATAGTATAGAAAAAATCTTGAAAAAAATGTAGTTCTTCACGACTAATTTTTAAATGTTCTATTTCTTGCCCAGATTTTAAAACTTCCTTCGAAATATCAAAATTTTCTTTTATAAATATATTACTACTTTTTTGAAAATCTGTTATTGTGATTTTATTGTCTTCTAATCTAATTTTTCTAATTTTTTCTTTAGCGTTAGTTCCAAAACATTTTAACTCTTCATTATGAATTATACATGGTTCAGCTTTATGTATAATAAACATTTCAACATTAATGTCTTTCAAATCTTGTATTTTGCTATTATTAAATTTGGTAATCAAATCATTCTGTCTATTTTCATTAGAATCATAGTACAGATTTTCAGCTTCAACAAAATCTTTCTTTATTTCCAAAGACAATTTTACAACAGAAGCCACCAACAACTCAACCAAAGCACTTTTACCACTTCCATTTTTACCTACAATAGCACAAATATTCACTTTTGTCTTGAAATCTCCTTCTTCTTGATAATAAAGCTCTTCAGGTACAGTTTCTTTATATTCAAGAGAATTTATATTTCCTTCATTGTCTTGAATAAATTTGTAATCATTATAAAATTGATAAATTCTACTTTCTTCTAAATTCTTAAGAAATTTCGGATTACAACCATCTAAAGGCCTAATCGCTAAAAGTTTAAAGCTCATGTATATTCGTTTTTCCCAAAAATAAATAAAAAAACCACAATTTTCATTGTGGTTTCCCGTAATATATCTGTATAATTTTATAATTCCCTCTTTAAAAACTTCCCCGTCAAACTCTTCTTCGACTTCACAATTTCCTCAGGCGTTCCCTGCGCAACGATCTGTCCGCCGTGTTTTCCACCTTCGGGACCAACATCGATAATATGATCGGCTAGTTTTATCACATCCATATTATGTTCGATAATAATGAACGAATTTCCTAATTCCACCAATTGATTAATCGCATCCATCAGGATTTTCACGTCTTCAAAATGAAGTCCGGTTGTTGGTTCGTCGAGAATGTATAAGGTGTTTCCGGTTTGTCTTTTCGATAATTCCGTTGCCAACTTGATACGCTGCGCTTCTCCTCCAGAAAGTGTTGTCGACTGCTGTCCCAACGTGATATATCCCAAACCAACATCTTGTAAAGTTTTCACTTTAGCAAAGATCTTAGGAATCGGCTGGAAAAATTCTACCGCTTCATCAATCGTCATATCCAACACATCGGAAATCGATTTTCCTTTGTAGCGAACTTCCAGTGTTTCTCTATTGAAACGTTTTCCGTTGCAGGTTTCACAATGAACGTAAACGTCTGGTAGAAAATTCATCTCAATAACCTTCAAACCACCGCCCTGACAAGTTTCACATCTTCCACCTTTTACGTTGAAAGAGAATCTTCCCGGCTTATAACCACGAATTTTACTTTCGGGTAATTCTGAGAAAAGATTTCTGATGTCCGTAAACATCGCCGTATAGGTTGCAGGATTCGAACGCGGTGTTCTTCCGATTGGCGTTTGATCTACATCCACAATTTTATCGATATGCTCAAGACCTTCAATTTTTTTATAAGGCAAAGGCTCCTGAACCGCTCTGTAAAAATGTTTATTCAGAATTGGATATAAAGTTCCGTTAATCAAAGAAGATTTTCCGCTTCCTGAAATTCCTGAAACTACGACCAATTTTCCCAGAGGAATATCAAGGGTAACATTTTTAAGATTATTTCCTGTTGCACCTTTTAATATAATATGCTTGCCATTTCCTTCTCTTCTCTTTTCAGGAATGGCAATTTTTCTTTTCCCGTTAATATATTGAGCGGTGATCGTATCGGCTTTCAACAAATCTTTCGGTTTTCCCTGCCAAAGAATTTCTCCCCCAAATTTTCCGGCTCTTGGGCCAATATCCAACACCTCATCGGCTTCCAGAATCATGTCTTTATCATGTTCTACCACCAACACAGAATTCCCGATGTCTCGAAGATTTTTTAAAGAATTAATCAACCTTTCATTATCTCTTTGGTGCAATCCGATACTTGGTTCATCCAAAATATACAAAACATTTACCAGCTGAGAACCAATTTGTGTTGCAAGACGAATTCTTTGAGACTCTCCTCCTGAAAGCGTTTTCGAACTTCTGCTCAAACTTAAATAATCCAAACCAACATCCAGCAAAAACTGAAGTCTGGTTTCGATTTCCTTTAAAATTTCGTGAGCAATGATTGATTTTTTCTCAGAAAATTTATCTTTAACGTCATGAAGCCAGTCTTTAAGATCAATTAAACTTAATCCGTTAACCTCAGCAATATTTTTACCGTCGATTTTAAAGCTTAAACTTGAAGGCTGAAGACGCGTTCCTTTACATTCTGGGCAGGTTTCTTCTGTGGTAAAATGTCTTTCCAACAAAATCGCCTCGTACGATTCTCTTTCTTCGATAATCTCTTCCATAAAAGGAATCAAACCATCAAAACTGATTTTAATCTTTTTGGTAATTCCTGCGTATTTAAGATCTTTATTAAACTCTTTATGACAACCGTTGTAGATATAATCCAATGCTTCTTCCGGAATGTCCTGAAAAGGAGTCGTTAATCCCAAACCGAAAATTTCTAAAATATTTTTGATCTGAGAAAGCACCCATTTATTAGATTTGATATCTTCCAAAGGTAACAAACCGCCTTGGTTGATCGATAATTTCGGATTTTCAACAAAATAATCGGTGTTGATCTTTTTGATCATTCCCAACCCTTTACAATTGGGGCAGCTTCCTTTTGGTGAATTGAAAGAAAACGTATTCGGTTCCGGTAAAGCTAATGAATGACCGGTTTCAGCATCCATCAAATTTTTAGAGAAATATTCAATCTCCGTGCTTCCTAATTTTTGAATTCCGATAATTCCCTCTCCCATTTCCATCGCGGTACGCAACGATTTTTCCATTCTGGATTCGGAAGCAGTTTCGCCAATAATCCAACGGTCGATTACAATATCGATGTCGTGAGTTTTGTAACGGTCTAGTTTCAGATCATATTCAATATCCTGCAGCTCGCCGTCAATTCTTGCCTGTCCGTACCCTTTTTTAGCCATCTGCACGAAAAGTTCGTGATAATGTCCTTTTCTAGAACGTACCACAGGTGCCATCAACATGATTTTTTCGCCTTTATAATTTTCTTTGATGGTTTCAAGAATCTGCTCTTCGGTGTAACTTACCAATTTTTTCCCTGTGGTCTGTGAATAGGCATCGGAAACCCTTGCATACAAAAGACGAAGAAAATCGTATAATTCTGTAACGGTTCCGACGGTTGAACGTGGATTTTTATTGGTTGTTTTCTGCTCGATAGCAATTACGGGGGACAATCCTTCGATCTTATCGACATCCGGACGTTCCAAACCGCCCAAAAACTGTCTTGCATACGCAGAAAACGTTTCGATATAACGACGCTGACCTTCTGCAAAAATAGTATCAAAAGCCAATGACGATTTTCCGCTTCCCGAAAGCCCCGTAATGACGACCAATTCGTTGCGTGGAATTTTTACATTGATGTTTTTAAGATTGTGCTCACGTGCGCCGTAAACTTCTATATATTCTGTTGATTTACTCATAATTTGGGGTGACTTTACCTGAAAATCACGATGTGCAAAATTACGGAATTTTTAGGAATTTTTGATGTTAAAAAGTGTTAGGAATTATTGATTGGATCGATGATAGCCTTCTGATTTTTTCGGATAAAAAAATAACACTATTCTTTTTCAGCCTTCTACGACTCTACTTTCTTTAAATACCCTTAAAATTTAACATTATAATTGTCATTCCGTAACTGTCAGGCTGAGCCTGCCGCAGCCTTTCTACTTTAAAATCATTCAACAAAAAACCGACGAAAAAAACTCTCATCGGTTTTCTTTATAGTTGTTTTAATTGTTTACTTCACAAATGTATTGTAAGAATTCAACACAGAATCGTAAGCAGAGTCAATTTGCTGAATATCGCTGTCAGAAATTTGTCCTGTTGATTTTGAATCTCTGATTAGCTTTCTGAAAACATCAAGGAAGCTGCTCGCGTTTTTATTGACCGTTTCAAACTGAGATTTTTTGTAAGAATACTGTGTATCTTTTACGTTAAATACCATTTTTGAATTGGTTTCAACC
This sequence comes from Chryseobacterium sp. GM_Chr_2, assembly GCF_026540445.1. Classification (NCBI taxonomy): domain Bacteria; kingdom Pseudomonadati; phylum Bacteroidota; class Flavobacteriia; order Flavobacteriales; family Weeksellaceae; genus Chryseobacterium; species Chryseobacterium sp. GM_Chr_2. Next base: position 129,453 of record NZ_JALNUD010000003.1, on the reverse strand, counting down.
GCTTTTGCAAATTCATCATATTTTTTCTGCGCTTCTGCTTCATTGAATTTTCCATCATATTGTTTTCCCAATACACCGTAAGCAGAATCTAAAGAATTCATCATATTCTTGGAAGAAATAATAAATTCTTTCATTGGGTGATCTTTCAGAATTACGTCTTCCGCGGCATCGGTTGCCGGTTTTATTTTATCCAGAATCCCTTCTCCTGCTACAAAAAGTGCCTGCGCATCTGTTTCAATTTCTTTTCTGATGGCTTCCGCTTTTACACCTTTATCATCTTTGAAATCTTCAGCCTGCATGTATGATTTTAATTCCTCAAACTTTTTTTCAATATTTTCCTTTTTAGCTTTATAAGTCTGAAAATCACCTTCAATGGCTTTCTGATTATTGTCAAATCCGGAAGGAACGCCTTTAATTTTAGAAAAAGAATAATCTGTACCTCCAATCACAGAAGGAATATAGCTCACATTTTCGCCTTTCGCCTTAGAAGCCGCGGCATCGGCATATTTCAGAATGTTATCGATGCGATCTGAAGTTCTTTTATAGGAATCTAGGAAATCATTATTAAAATCAATAATTGCATTCGCACCGTTCTGTCCGCCCTTTGCCATTGCATTTCCAATCTTCTCAATTCCTTTTTTGCAGCTTACCGTGACGACGGTTAAAGATAATGCCATTGCAAGTACAATAATTTTTTTCATAGTTTTAATATTTAAGTTGAATATATTTAATTAAAATTCAGTGTCTTCGTTGGTTACTTTCACCTGATATTCAATACCGTCGATTGCTTTAGAAACAATTTGATTTCGAAGAATATTGGCCATATTTTCCCAATACGCTCTTCCGTAGAAAGCATAATTTTGCGGAATGATCTCTACCTCAACCGTTCTTACAAAACCTTCTTTAGGTTTATTGCTGATCATGGTTCCTCTTGTTACCCTTACTTCTTTAAGTTCATCTTTCAGCACCATTCGGCAATAATTTTTAACATCTTCCAGAGAAATAATCTTATCTCTCGTTGTTAAAGCATATTTATACGCCTGAATGCTGTCGGTTCCCTTCTGTTCCTCCGCGCCGCCGATTGTTTCCGTTAAAAGAACCAGAGTCTGAGACTTTAACTGATTCGAAAGCTCCGTTCCCGGACGCATATGATTTGCCAAAGTACAGTAGGTAACCCAGAATGACGCATACGTATGATCCGTTTTTTCCACAGGTTCCATGATCACGTAATTCAGTTCCTGTTTGATATTTCTTTTGGCATTATTTACCTTCTGAACCATCGACTTCATTTTGTCCGACATTTCGCTCAGTACGCCTTTTACATTGTCTCTGTTTAAGAGGGAAAATGCTGCAATTTCATCTCTTGTGAGCTCCAAAACGCTCGCGATCATATCTACCGCATTACGGTTGTTAAAACGTTCCATGCCGCCTTTTCGTACGGTGTAAAGCCCTTTTTTAAGATCATCATTCGGGGTGAAAGGAATTTCCGTGTATCTTCTTCCTTCCCCATCCTGAACCTCATCAACATATAAAAAATGTTCGCCATCATCAGTCACCAACGGAATATTATTCCCCATAATATCTAAACTGTATTCCGTTTTTTTCCAACCTCGGTTGTAAATAGGAAATGCGTTAAGCACAAAGGAAAAATTATCCAGAATTTCAGCAGTAAACTGTGGCGGAAATTCCAACGTCAGCCATAAATAACGTTTACCATCTGTGTATTTTGCAATTTCTTCACGTCCTTCAAGGAAATCCAGATTTTGAGGAAGTTTTCCTTCTTCAGAAAATAAACTTCGTGAAAGCCCTGAAATTTCAATGAATTTATGATGATAAATACTTTTTACATCTTCAATGATCTTATTCTGAATCGATTGCTCATGAAACATCTGCTCATATCCTTCAGCCTGATTATTTTTAAGATAAGAAATTCCTTCCTTTACAAAAAGAGGATTTCCGTTGCTAGAAACGGTAATATAAGGCAAAAGCTTGTAAACATAATCCAGATGTTCGAATGCAGGATTTGAGCAGAATACACTTACGGATTTAGGAAAATTTTCGTTAGCGTATTTAGAAACATCCACTCCAATGGTCACTTTCCTGTAATCTTCAGGCTTTCCCGAAAATCGGGCAATCGGAATTTTATTCAGTCGCTCATCAATTCCGTAGCATGTATTTCCTACAAACATAATGGAAGTCTGCGCTTTATTAATTCTTATATTGCCAATAGGTGTAAAAGGAATGTTCAGCTGTTTATCGGATTCTGATTTGATCGTGGAAGTCATCTGTTTTCTAAAGAAAAACTCAGTATGTTGCAGCAAAATTTCCGACGAGTCATAAGGCTGCGTAAAGGCAATCGCATGAGCGGGAATCGGATGGGTGTAAATAGACGGTGTGAGGAGTTTTGCCAGTCTTTCCAAAATTCGGGCATTTACCGTCTGTATTTCGTTGTTAGCTTTAAAGACTTCCGTGCTGAAAGCATCAATCAAAAGTTTAACGAAAGGATCCAAAGATTGTGGACTTTTCAATCCCCATACTTTCGTGGCATTTTGAAGCATCCTTGCCTTTACAGACTCTTTGGAATATATATTTTGATCTAAATTCATAAATAGTGTTTGGTGTTGGCGGTTAATCGATAGACATCGGGCTCAGAAAAAGTTCTGTAGAAAAGCTGAAACGTTCTCCGGTTTCTTCCATTTTTGCATTAATGGCAATTTTTACTTTCTTTTTGATTTCCGTATGTTCTTTCGTATCGTAGCTGTGTTCTACAATGAGGATGTGCGCATCTATCTGGGGCTGCACGATTCGGGGTTCGTAATCCTGTATCTGTTTTTTTAGACTTTTAATGAAAACGTTTTCCCAGACGGCACTTGTAACGCCATTGTCGAATTCCAGATTCCAAACGTCGTTTCCGTAATTTTCATCATATCTGTTCTCGCCTTTTTTGGTGGTTATCAGCAACATAATATTATGGGCAATGCTTTCCCCCATGTCGCAGATGTCTATGCTACCCCCTTCCGTCATTAATGTTGATGGAACAAAAGGCATTCTGTAATTTGGTGTGTCCATGATTCTACTTCGTTAATTTTTTACTTCATAATTATCGTTTACTTGAAAAGGAATACCAAATTAAACATTTTCTACGAAATATAGAATATGATAATATTTTAAATTTGCGGGATAATATAAATTCAATAGAGAATGGTCAATTTTTCCAGCTTTCTGCAAAATTCACTTATTGGCTATTTACTATTCACATTCTAACCACCCCTTCAAAAATTCTTTGAATTTTCGCCACCCCTCCAATGGAGGGGAATTTGTACCGCTTTATCATTACGAGGAATAAAGCAATCTTTTGGTTCAAATATGTAATTATTTTAAGAAGCTTTGATTACATAGAAAAGCAGTTTTTATTTTTTATTTGAAGCTTTTCCCCGCTTTCTGCTCTATCTTTTTTTACCTTTGCTTTTTCCATTACAAAAAAAGGATGCCGCGGCAATCGGGGCTAGGCGGAAGTCATTCTTTTCAACATTTGAAACAATTTTCGCAAAATTTGTCATTCCGGAGGAATCTAGATATAGTATTAGCGATTTATGAAAATTAGTATATCAGTTTTAAAGAAAGAGATTGCTTCGTCATTTCATTCCTCGCAATGACACTTAAAAAAAAGCTGCTCGACTTGGTCAAACAGCTTTTGAAATTTATTCTTTAATTGTTTTATTTCGATTAATAAAATAATAGACGGGGAGACCGAGCAACACCATTAGGAATCCCGGCCATGTATATTGTTGCTTGTAAATTAGAAGTAATATACAAAATCCTGTTCCGATCAATAAATAAATAATTGGTGTGATGGGATACAGCCATGTTTTATAAGGTCTTTCTAAATCCGGTTGTTTGAATCTTAAATAGATAACTCCAAAAACGGTAATCATGTAAAATAATACGATCACAAAGGAAATCATGTCTAAAAGGTTTCCATACTGCCCGCTCAGACATAAAAGAGAAGCCCAGACTCCCTGCATCCAGAGTGCATTGGCAGGAACCTCATTTTTATTGTTCTTTTCTGCCTGTTTGAAGAACATTCCGTCTTTTGCCATGGTCTGGAAAACCCTAGCACCCGCAAGGATTAGTCCATTATTACAACCAAATGTCGAAATCATAACCAAGACAGCGATAATCACCGTTCCTGCACTTCCGAAAATAAAATGAGAAGCTGCTACCGCTACCCTGTCATTTTCCGCGAAGGCAATCGCGTCTCTGTCTAGCGCATTTAGATAAACATAGTTCACAGCAATATACAAGATCATTACAGCAGAAGTTCCGTAGATCATCGACTTTACAACATTTTTTTTCGGATTTTCAATTTCTCCTGAAATGAAAGTTACGCTTTCCCAAGCTACAGAACTGAATACTGAACCTACCATCGCTGCGGCAATTCCTCCCATTAAGGTCATTCCCCCGATGGGTTGCCAGCCTTCTTTAAGGAAATTCCCTAAAGCATCTTTTTTAAGATTATTAAATGAATCATATCCAAAGTTGAAATTTTCCGCCAAATGTGAAAAATCAACTAAAATAAATCCGGCAGCAATTAATCCCAATAAAGCAATGATTTTGGAACCGGTAAAAATATTTTGCAATAATTTTCCGCTTTCTACTCCTCTGGTATTTAAATACGTTAGTAAAATAATGGTTCCAATTGCTAAAATCTGGATCCAGGTAATTTTAAACTCTCCGCTTTGGATAATAGGCGCTGCATCGTTTAATGCCGGAACCAAATAAGCGGTAAACTTTCCAAAAGCCATCGCTACTGCGGCAATCGTACCTGTCTGAATTACCGTAAACAATCCCCAACCATACAAAAAGCCCATTTTTTTGCCAAAGATCTCTTTGAGATAGGTGTATTGTCCGCCGGCCTTTGGGTATAAAGCCGAAAGTTCTCCATAGCTGATCGCAGCCGCAACTGTCATGATTCCTGTGATGACCCAAACGGCTATCATCCAGAAACCTGAGCCCAGATTCCGCATCATATCGGCGCTTACAATAAATATTCCGCTACCAATCATAGAACCCATCACGAGCATAATGGCGTCCCAAAGTTTCAGTTTTTTATGCATATTAAAATATAGGCTTCAAATATAAATAAATATAGGTTTTGTTTTTTATTTTGTTTGAAATTAAATTCAAAAGTGTATTTGATATTTTTTATACAACGATTACGAGGTTTTATTGTTATAAATGATTTTGCTTTTTTCCTGAATTTTTTACATAGAGTTTGTTATCGTAAGAATTTACAAACAAATTTTTCCTTACTATTTTATAATTAGGATGCTAATATCCTTACAGAATGACAAATTTTGTTAATATTTCCCTATACTTAAGTAGTTGACTTTCAACCTAGCCCCGATTGTAATGACATCCTTTTTGGTTGCGGCTGGAGCGAAGCGGAAGCCGTAACCAAAAAGATACAATGGAAAGCGGGATAAAGCTTCAAATAAAAATATGTAAACCGTTTATTATTTAAAATGAATGTAAAGAGAGGAAGAGGCGACCTGTTTTTTATCAAGTTTTTGAGGATTTATGATTAAAATTTTATTAGTACTTTTGGAAAAAAATATTAAAAATGAAATTCAAAGCAATATTATTCGCGGCAGCGGTGAGTGTTTCTACTTTAGCTTTTGCACAGGAATCAAAGAAATTCGGACCTCCGGCAGGAAATGCATTGGTAGGTGACGTTTATGGAGGCGGCGTGGCTTCTAATGTAGAGTCGAAAGCAATATCTGTAGATAAATTGAGCAAAAAGCTTAAAAAAGATAATAAGAAAGTAGAAAACGTAGCGGTAAAAGGTAAAGTAACAGATGTTTGTGAGAAAAAAGGATGTTGGTTAACGATCCAGACTGAAGATAATTCTCAGTTTTTTGTGAAAATGAAAGATTATGCGTTCTTCGTTCCGACCGCTTTGAAAGGTAAAAACGTAGTTTTAGATGGAACTGCTGAAAGAAAAGTGACTTCTATCGACGAACAAAAGCACTATGCTGAAGATGCTAAAAAACCTCAAGCAGAAATCGATGCGATTACAACTCCGAAAGAGGAGATCAGATTTGTAGCAAACGGAATTAAAGTTGTGAACTAAATTTAGTTTACAAAAACAACTATTATAAAATAGAAAAGCGGAACAAATTGTTCCGCTTTTCTATTTTAGTCTTCTATTGTAAAATTTACTTCGGCATCCAATTTTGGATATTTGGTTTCAGAAATAAATTTCTTTCTGGTACAGTCGATTTCGATCCAGCCTTTTCTCTGTTTCACATCTCCTACTTCCATCACAAAAGGAATAAAAGAAATTTCGTCTTTTCCATCTTCTTTTATTTCGCGATACTGAACGGCAATATCCAAAATACATTCATGATCGGTATTAAGCTTTACATTTCGGTACACAATATCATAATGCGTTTCCTGATTTTCAGGAATATCATTATATATTTCCCAACCGTCGATATTTGAATTTAATTCACTGATCGCCTTCAATGCATAATATAAAGCAATCGTATAATATTTTCTTGTGCCTTGTCTTGTATAGTCGTCTACGAAATGTCCGCCTTCAAATAAAATGGTCGGCATTCCGGCTTTGATAAAATTATCCCCAGTGGAAGTCGGATAAAATTCATCGGAATATCTCCCAATCTGATTCGGAATTAAGTCTTTTAAATGATGATAAATATTCGCAATAACTGCCATACATTTTTTACGGTTTTCAGTTACTGTTCTCTCTACATTTTCAGAAGGTGCTAAAAAAGATAAAGTAGCGGGATGAATTCCGTCTGTTGTGAAAATCGTTCTTTGCTCGTGAAGGTTCAGAGCATAATCATATTTTGTAGAAGCGACTATATTTTTAAGAAATTTAATCTCCTTACTTGCTTCATTATGAAAATCTCTGTTCAAATCAATATCGGAAGCATTCAGCCTCGTCCATCTTTCTGAACCATCCGGATTCAACATAAAAATAAAATCAAGTTTGATTTTGCTGAATAACTCTTCCTTCAATTCCGGAGATTGATCTAAAGTCATTAACAAGTCGAGCATCGCATGAGTTGCGTTCGATTCGTTGCCGTGCATTTGCGACCAAGCTAGAACTTGTATCGCTCCAGTTCCAACTGTTAATTTATAAATAGGTTTTTCTAAATACGATTTTCCGATCTCTTGAATGTAATCGCTGAGATTGTTCTGTAGATAAGAAAATAATTTTTCAGGAGAAATATAGCGATTTGGGAAATCAGGATTTTGCTGATAAAGCTGTTCAAAATTCATTCTGTAATAGTTTACAAGAGTCAAATTTAACCATTTTTCATCAAAAATTAAAATTAACATTTGTAACTCACATAAACACTGTGAACTGCCAAAATGTCTGTTGATAAAATTGTGGATTGATAATAATTTATTTAATTTTATATAAAGCAAATAAAATCAGATAATTATGAAACTTATCTAAATAGATATCATAAGATTACTTTAAGTGCTAGATATACTGTTTTAAGGCATTTAGGTATAAAAATATTAAACACTTTAGATGTGGAAAACTATCATGATAGTAGCAATATACAATTGTAAATCTTGTTTAATTTGAATTATTGTATAATCAAAAATATCTAATTTATCTAAATATTTAAGTTTGTAAACAAGTTAATTATCATTTCAAATTAACATTAATCTTATTTAATCCAAATAGGATGCATATCTTCTTAAAATAACCATTTAGAGGTTATTTACAAACGTAAATCCTATCAAACGCCTATAAATAGAGGTTTATCAGTAATAATTTCCGCTATTTACAACTTTACGGAATTAACAAGACAAATATAAATCTATTATTTAATTAGTAATGTGGATTAGTGAGAAACTTATCCATAATTTATATACTTTTTAATGATTTTAGCCGTAAAAACTGAATTTTAGATCATTAACAAATGTTTATTACTTTATAATTAATTGTTTATCAGTATTATATTGAATTTACAATTGTATTTAATATTAGTTTACATTTGTTTATTGTCGTGATTTGCATTTGTAAATTAAATTATTTACATTTGTAACAAGATTTAAAACCTATCAAGATGAGTCTAAACGAGAGAATTTCAAAAGTAATAGAGTATTCTAACCTCACCCCTTCTGAATTTGCAGATGAGATTGATGTACAACGATCTTCTATTTCTCATATTACATCTGGAAGAAATAAACCGTCTTTGGAATTTATCATTAAAATAAAATCTCGCTTTCCCGAACTGCTTTGGGATTGGCTCGTTACTGGTGAAGGCGAAATGTTGAAATCTGAATTACCGGAAACGACTCCGATAAAAGAAGAGATTGAAGAAATTTCGGAAACAGAAAAAACGAAGACCACTTCTCTACCCGATCTTTTTACGATGATGAATAACGATCTTGATTTCGGAGCGGAACAGCCAGAAATTGAGGCTCCAAAATCGACTACTGGAGAATCGTTTATACCGCATCAAACTACAGCGCGGGAAAAAATATCAGATTCTCAGCGATTAGAAAAATCGAATGATGAAATTATTAGCCAAGCCATTGGAAATCAGCAAAATAAGATAAAACGTATCGTACTCTTTTACGAAAACGGAAAATTCGAGAGTTTTGAGCCATAAAAAACCTGATCAAGGAAAATGATCAGGTCAAAAAATATTTGAGAAGAAAACTAAAGCTATTGCTTTATTATTTTCAGCTATTTAATATAAAATGAATATTCATTCTATTTGCTTTCATGGTACACAACTAAATTACAAAATTAACATTAATTATGCAATATAAATTTCATTTTATTGATATATGATTAACATAATTAATAATTTAAATAAATATTATCAATATCATGTGATTTATTAGGGCTATAACGTGAAAAAAGCCTTACAAAATTGTAAGGCTCTCCATATTTTTAAGAAAGAAAAATTATCTATTAGATTTTCTTCTTTCCAATTCTTTTTTAATTAATCCTAATTCTCTACCCGTTTGCCCAGCCACAGAAGTATTTTCCTGCGCTCTTCTCGTAAGATAAGGAACAACATCTTTTACCGGCCCATAAGGAAGATATTTAGCCACATTATAGCCTTTATCAGACAAATAGAATGTAATATTGTCACTCATCCCATAAAGCTGCCCGAAATACACATGAGGATTACCACTTTCAAGGTTTTTACCTTTCATTTTATCCATTACCAGCTCAGAAGAGATCTCGTTGTGAGTTCCGAAGAAGGCAGACACTTTGTCTAAATGATTCATCACAAAATCGATTCCTGCATTGTAATTTTTATCCGAAGCATCTTTATTAGGCTGAATCGGATCTGCATATCCTTTTTCGGTAGCTCTTGCACGTTCCTTTTCCATATAAGCACCACGAACGATTTTGTAGCCGATAAAATACCCTTTTTCTCTGGCTCTCTGCAAATGCGCTTCCATATATTCCAATCTTCCAGTTCTATACATTTGGATGGTGTTCCAAACAATAGGTTTTTCCTGATTATACTTCTCCATCATCACTTCACAAAGATGATCTGCCGCATCCTGCATCCAGGTTTCTTCCGCATCTACCATTACTTTTTTATCATTTTCATGACAAAGCTGGCAAACCTCATCAAATCTTTTTACCACTCTTTCCCACTCTTCTTTTTGGCTTGAAGTAAGTTCAGCATTCTTTCCAACTGCTTCGTACAAATCAATTCTTCCAAACGCTGTAGGTTTAAAAACGATAAACGGAATAGCAGGATTTCCCACTGAAAATCTTACGATATCTTTGATCTCTTTACAAACCGCATCAAAAGTGGCTTCATCTTCCTTTCCTTCAATCGAATAGTCGAAAATACTTCCAACTCCTCTTTTGAAAAGCTGTTTAACAACTTTCATACTTTCTTCACGGGTTTCGCCACCGCAAAACTGTTCAAACAAAGTATTTTTTACAATTCCTGTAACGAAAGGAAAATCATTATGAACGGTAAAATTAAGAACAGAAGTTCCAATTTTTGTAAGTGAAGGCTGTTCGATCATTTTGAACATCCAATACGCTTTCTTTAACTGTGCATCAGATTTATCTGCGAATGCAACTTTAGTATCGTTAAAAATGGGCATTACTTTTATATAAATTTAGGTTTCGCAAATGTAAGAATAACCTCAGGGTTTTTAAAGATTTTTTTTTACAAATTACCTTCAATTCCACTTAAAAGCATGGCGATAATTCCAACGAAAACCCAAAACCTCAAAATACTGAGCGTCAAAAACTTACTCCTTCTTGAATAATTAAGAAGTAAATAAATACAAAGTACCATCACAAAAAGTCCACCTGAAAAGTAATAAGACATGAATCCCGAAATCCCCGTTCTAAGGATTAATTTCATCGAAACTGCCATGGTAAAGGTCAATAAAGCAATAATGATGATCTTGGTTGTTTTTTTACTAAAGAAATTGGGAATTGTAGTATATCCGAAAGTTTCATCCACTTTTCTTGTTAAGGTATCTTTCACTACATCAATACAAAGTAGAATTAAAAAAAGAAATATTGCCATTAAAAATAGTTTTAACGAAAATGTTTCGTAATAAACCATCATTCCAAAAAAAGGATATAAGGTAAGGCAAACAAATGTAAAATTATTCAGAATTAAAATTCGGCTTAGTTTATGGCTGTAAAACCACATAAAGAACTGATAAACAACAAAGAAAACAAAAACTTTATGCGAAATAAACCATGCCACTCCTAATGAAATTACACTCAGCGTCACATAAGCATAAAGAAAATATTTCTGCTTAATAAAACTTTGAATTCTCGTTCTGAAAGGTTTTATAATATGATCTTTCTCAAAATCATAAAACTGATTGATAATTCCGCCCGCTAAAATGGTTAAAACGGTGCAGAAAATAATCCCGTGAACTTTAAAATCGAAAACAAATTTTCTTAAACTTTCCTCCTGATTAAACAGGAAAAAAGTAGAAACATAAAGCGCAAAAGTTAGCAATGCTGCTACGAAAAAGCGAGCTCCCAAAAGAAAGCCCACAAATTGTGAAAATCTGTAAAATAGAGATTTTTTAGCAATATTTTTATGTTGGAAGGTTTCTTTTTCAGAATTCATTCCAGCTTGTTTAGAATCTATAGATCACCTCTTTTTGGAAGCCGTCAAGCATTTTTTCAGCTTTTTCATAATCTTTGGTAAAGCCTAAAATATAGCCTCCGCCTCCGCTTCCGCAAAGTTTTAAATAATAAGCATTAGAATCCAGACCTTTTTTCCAAATGTTGAAAATACTTTCAGGAATCATCGGACTGAAATGTTCGTACGCCCAGTGAGACAATTTTTTCAAGTTTCTGAAGAAAGGATTCATATCTTTTTTAAGGAAAGCATCGATACACGCGTTGTTGTAACGGATAAATTCCTCTTTTAATGTTTTTCTGAAACCTTCTGTCTTCATTTTTTCAAAGAAAATCTGAATCATCGGGCCTGTTTCTCCTGTAATTCCGGAATCGATCAGGAAAATTGCTCCTTTTCCTTCCTCACCGTCAGGAATTGAAACCTTATCTAAATTTTCTCTGTTTTCGATAAGAATCGGCAGGTTCATATAACAAATCAAGGGATCCATTCCTGAGCTTTTTCCATGGAAATAACTTTCCATTTCGCCAAAAACAGCCTTCAAATTCTTTAAATTATCTTTAGAAATAGCTTCAGGATTGTGTTTTTTTACTGAATATTTTTCAAAAATTGCAGCTACCAAAGCACCAGAACTTCCGACCCCGTATCCTTGCGGAATGTTGGAATCAAAAAAAAGTCCGTCTGAAATATCCTGTTTGAATTTTTGTACGTCTAAAGTAAAATCTTCAGGCAAATTTAAATTGGCCAGAAAATCCGAATATTTTTGCAAATGTCCGTTAGATTTTTTCTCGAATTCTGAGTCGGAATCGGAAAACTTTAAAGTTCCTTTATAAAAGCTATAAGGAACCACAAGACCCTGAGAGTCTTCTATCATCCCGTATTCTCCGAACAGAATTATTTTAGCATAAAATAGAGGGTTTGTCATTTGACTAATAAATCTTTTTGCAAAGTTAAAAATTATTCCGCTGAATATAAGCAAAATTCAAGCCGAATTCTAACAAATTTTAACTTCTATGCTTTTAAAACTTTTAATAAAATCTTAAAAACACCATTTCTTATTTTAAAGTTAACAAAAAAGCCTGAATAAATCAGGCTTTCATTATTATATATTCAAAAATTATTGTTTAATTAGTTTCTTGTTGATCGTTTGTTTGTCAGTCTCAACAGTTACCATATAATTTCCGGTTTGTAGCGATGAAATATTCACCTCAACCTTGCTTCCTTTTAACGAAGAAACTGAATTTATTAATCTTCCCGCTTCATCGTAAATTTTATATGATTTTAAATTTTCTTTAGATGAAATAGTAATCATATTTTTTGCAGGATTTGGATAAATCCCCACTGTATTACTCTTGGTGATATCTTCAACAGCTAAAACAGCACAAGAAAAATTAGCCTTCCAGCCGCTCATGTTTTCTGCCGGATCTGAAACAAATTTCACAGTAATGGCTCCCGAAGGATTCGTAGAAGTGAAAGATCCCGGAAGTGTAGTTCCTGTTAAATTATTTCCGTTGGCAAACAATGGTGAACTTGTAGACGGCCCGTTGTAGATATACATAAAGTCATACCCCTGTTCCAAAGCAAATTCTGTAAACGACATCGTTAATGAGTTTCCAGAGCTTGGATAAAATGTTTTCACAATCGTTTCATTATCTCCATAATTAGCCGTTTGACCTCCTGTATCTGTAAATAAAACTCCGCTACACCAATCTGCATCTGTCATAAATAGCTGTGTTTTTTGATAACCCGCAGAACAATCTGTACCTACAGATAATAAATAATACGTCGCCGGCTGAAGATTTGAAAAGCTAAAATTCGTATTGGTAGTATTTCCTGATGTCACCAACGTGCCATCCATTTTCGCTAATTTATACTTCCAAGATGTTGAAGTAGCATCTGTAAAAGCTGCATTTGCAGAGTTTTGTGTAACGTTAGAAACATTCATTTCTGTAATGGTTTCATTACAAGCTGTAATACAATTCATTCCTAAACAAGGCTTAGAATCTACTATACTTCTGATTAAAGCAGCTGGCTGAGGACCAAAACCATTGGCAAAACTAATTCCGACACCGGAAATCAAATGGCAATAGCTCATAATAGATCCTTTTACAGTACTCGAAGGAATAGGCCCTGTACAACCTTCGCTGTATCCTGCCTGAGCACCACAACCATCAATAGCTGTATTATTTCCGTTCCAAGCACACGCGTGGGTGTGAGGAGAACCCAAACTGTGCCCCATTTCGTGCGTCATCGCTTGAATCGTCCAAGAATATACCGGAACATTATTATACGTTTGAGAAATTCCTGAATACGCATGTTTGAAAGTTGAACACAGAGAATTTAAATACGCAATACTTGTTGTTGCCGGAGCATTGATCAGGTGAGCTAAATCTCCGTTGAATGTTTGTCTGTTTTGTCTAAAACTATTAAGATTAGCACTCGGTGTACTTGTATAAGGATCCTGAGCTGTCCAGATAAAAATCTCATTAAGCGCAACTCTTACTTCATCATTATTATACAGCGTTGCAATATTATTATGAATTGCCGTTAGCCAGTTTGTTGTTGTGGTAGTATTTGAGCCATTATTTGTATAAGGCGTATAGCAAACTTCGTAATAAATTCTTACACAATTTTGGGTGGCTGCTTTTTTAGCAGCGTTGCTGTTAGGATCGAAAGATATCTTCTGTTTTTGATTTTCCTTCATTTCATCAACACCACAAACGAATGGATTTAATCCTGTTAATTTCGAGTCTGAATAACTTACAAAATCCTCAGAATTTTTAGCCTTTCCCAATACAATATTTCCTAATTCTAATGTAGAAGCTACTCCCACAATATCATCATTAAAGAAACTGAATGCAACGATCGAACTGTCATCGCCTTTCACAATTCCTTGGTAATATACTCCCGGAGTATAATTTACAGTCTCTCCTTTGCTCGTTTTCACTTTAAACTCGTTTGTGAAAATCTGATTTTTGTAAAGTTCAACCGTAATTTGTTTTCCGTCAAAAGGGAAAGATACTTCCAAAAAATCTGGCTTTTCATACACCAGTTTTTTTAATTCTTTAGACTTTAAGTTAATTACTGTAATATCTGTAGCCGATCTTTTAAATTCAGCAAGCTTTTGAGCATCATTATTTACTTCAAACAAATCATATTGAGTAAAAGTTTTCTTCTGATTATGATATTCTGAAATTTTTTGGGCAACAGGCCTCAAATGTTGAGCAAACCCTAACAATGAACATTGCAGGATACAGAGTAGTAGAATTTTCTTTATCATATTTAAAATTTTCAATCTACAAAAGAACAAAAAAAATCAACAAATTGTGACAAAACAATATGATTTTCGTTCTTTTTTGTAAGTCACTCTGCAATCATTACAATTTTTATTGAATTTATTTAAATACTACCTAGAATCCCCATAAAATCAGAAAATAAAAAAGACGTTAATTTCTTAACGCCTTCTAATTTATAAAGTATCTCTGTCTTTCAATATTTTGACTTTCAAAAATCGGATGAGAACCAGCCCCACTGCAAAGAAAATCGTCATTGATAATGCGGCATAACGCATATTATTGAAATGCTCGATTAATGTTGCGAAAATGAATGTTCCCACAATAATAGCAATCTTTTCCAACACATCATAGAAACTGAAAAACGTTGTATTTTCCATAGAATTTTCTGGAAGAAGCTTGGAATAAGTAGATCTCGACATGGCTTGAAGCCCGCCCATTACCAATCCGACAACCGCAGCCACACCGTAGAATTGATATTCCACTGTTGGATTTTCTTTATTAAGGAAATAAGCCCATAAACATGCAACAATCCATAAAACAATCGCGATGGAGATTACATTTTTATTTCCTATTTTTCTTGAAAGTCTTGAGAAAATAACTGCTCCGATGATCGCTTCAATCTGAATCACCAAAAGCGTCCCAATTAATTTGTCTTGAGCCAAATTGATCTCACTTTTTCCGAATAACGTTGCCATCAGGAAAATAGTCTGCATTCCCACACTGTAAAAGAAGAAACTCGAAAGGAAAAACTTCAGATTTCTATCTTTAAATAATAAATTGCCTGCTCTGAAAAGTTCGTGAAAACTTTCTTTCGCAATGTCTTTATAGAAGCTTAAATTATCTTTCAACACTTCAAAAAATCCGCCTTGTTCTTCGTGCTTTTTGAAGATGTTTTTATAGTTTAATAATACTAAATCTTTTGGTAATTTTTCTTTCACATCACCAAATTGAGGAAGGTGTTTGAACGTATATTGTGAAAATCCGAACCACCAAGCTCCTGTTAAAAGGAAACTTATTCTCGTAAACAACAACTGTTGAGCCGCACCTTTTGCGAAAACCTGAATCAATAATAAACAGATCACCACCAAAACTACAGAACCGATATATCCGTAAACATATCCTTTTGCAGAAAGTGCATCCTGCTTATCTCGTGTGGCAATATCTGGTAAGAAAGAGTTATAAAATACCAAACTACCCCAGAACCCGACACTTGCCGTGATGCTGAATAATAAGCCTAAGAAAACGTTGTGCATTCCTGTAAACATCGCCAATCCCATACATGAAGTTGCTCCTAAATAACAGAAGAACTGTAAGAATGATTTTTTATTTCCGATGGTATCTGCCAACGAAGATAAAAACGGCGATAATAAAACCACGATGAAGAACGAAATGGTTAATGAATATCCGTACACCGCATCCGGTTGATATTCTTTTCCGAAGATCTTGATCAGGTGTCTTACCGGAACATCAATCCAGGATTTTGTTTCTTCCACGTACTCTTTTTTCTCGTACGCTGTAGTAAGAATGGAATAGTAAATCGGGAAAATAGTAGAAGTAATAACCAAAGAATACACAGAGTTGGCCCAGTCGTAAACCGCCCATGCCTTCATGATTTTTGGATTATTCTTTATGTGTTGAGTTTGTTGATTCTCAATTTCAGACATTTCAAATAAATATTAGATACACAAAAATATAAAAACCATTGAATATTCGGTGGTTTTTATTTTCTTTCGGCTAAATTTTATTGTTTGGTTAAAGTTTGAGACTTCGTTTTTCTCTTTTCGTCGTTGATTTTTTTGTTTTAAACGCAAAGGGTACGAAGTTTTTTTTGCTAATTATACTGCTGATTTTTTGTTCGCAAAGGCGTTTCACTCAGCTAAGGATATATGCTTATTTTACATTTAGTTTGTCATGCTAAAAGATCTCAAAGTGAATTCAATACATGCTTCGAGTAGCATTGCCTTCTTCGGCTTAATTGATAGTAAGTTGGCGAACTATCGAGGGACTATTATATTATCAAATAATAGTGTAATTTCATTGATGCTTCGACGAGGCTCAGCATGACACCGCAATAAAAAACACTACATACCAAATAGTTACCATAAACCCAACTTATATAAATACAATGTTAGGTTCAGCATGATATTTCTACTACTAACCGCTTTTATTAACAGCATAATTCTCACAGTGTCATGCTGAGCGCGAAGCAGTCGAAGCATTTATTATACTGGAAAAATCTTCGATAGTTCAATAAACTAAGCTCAGAATAAAATCACAAATACTAACTACTATAAGACCGACTTTTCCACGTTCTGAAATGCGCTGTCGAGGTGTTGAAATGGTAGATCGGGGTTGACAGACTACGATGGTGAGGTTTCGAAATGCGGGTATGTGGTTTTTAAGGTCGGGATCGGGGTTCTGAGGGTAGATTTTGGGGTCTCCCAACCCCGAAAATGCGGTCTAAGATACCGAGCGACCCCTTTGAGACTTCGACAGACCATTCTGAAACCGCGAAAGAGAGGTTGAATAACCTCACCGTTGCTATTAAAAACTCCGACAGAGCAGTAAGAAGCTTCGAAAAGGGTGTATAATAACCTCATCCACGGGCTTGGCAACGGGAAATTCGTACTAATGAAGATCGGGATTCGGGTCTTGAACCCCTTCTTTGGGGTATGAGTCTTATAGTTTGTCCTTTAAAGCTAAGTTATTACGATTAAAGTATTTTTGGTTTTGGGAATTTTTTTGTACGAGCATCTGGAGTTCTGATGGGTTTGAAACTATTTTTGGAGATTGAGAAGAATTTTATTTAAAACTTTTTTTGACGCAAAGTTTTAATGTAAAAGGAAGGTATATTCAGGTGAGCAAATAAGAATCAACAAGTTGATTTGATGAAGCTGTATTTCCAAGCTTCGCGAAGCAAATTCATTTGCCTTAAAAAAAGATCATAATAATCTAAAATATATCTTTCATAAAATTTTCAATAGGTCTTTATATAAATGCTTCGACTTCGCTCAGCATGACATTGCGAATACTAACTGCTTTTGAAATTTTACAAATTGTATATTAATTTTATACATACATAGTATTAGATAGGTCTTGCCGAGCTGTAGAAGCAAGTCTTTTTATGAAATTCTTTGTTGAAATTGACAAGGTTTTAATTGAATGATGCCTTCACTAGCCCCGATTGGAACGGCATCCTTTTGGGTTGCGGCGGAGCGAAGCGGAGCCGTAACCCAAAAGATACAGTGGAAAGCGGGATTAAGCTCCTCAAAAAAATTAACTATATCTTAAGTGAAACAAAAAATCCGGAAGTGAAAACCTCCGGATTAATATATTATTTTGAAATAACGATTACATATTCTCAATAACAATAGCAGATGCACCACCGCCGCCGTTACAGATTGCTGCTGCACCATATTTTCCACCGTTTTGCTTCAATACATTAATCAAAGTAACAATGATTCTTGAACCTGAACTTCCCAGCGGGTGACCAAGAGCAACTGCTCCACCGTTCACGTTAACTTTAGAAGCGTCTAATTCTAAAATTTTGTTATTTGCCAAACCTACCACAGAAAACGCCTCGTTGAATTCGAAGAAATCGATGTCTGACAGTTCTAAGTTTGCTTTTTTAAGCGCGATAGGCAACGCTTTTGCAGGTGCTGTTGTGAAGTTTTCAGGCTCCTGAGCGGCATCGGCATAAGAAACGATTTTTGCTAATGGCTTTAATCCTAATTCTTCCATTTTTTCTTTAGAAACAAGAATCAATGCAGAGGCACCGTCATTTAATGTGGAAGCGTTTGCAGCAGTTACCGTTCCGTCTTCTTTTTTGAAAACAGTTGGTAATGTCGGCAATCTGTCGAAGTTTACCGCTTTATATTCTTCATCTTCAGCGAAAATAATAGGTTCTCCTTTTCTCTGAGGAATTGAAACAGGAATCACCTCATCTGCGAATTTTCCTTCACTCCAAGCTTTTGCTGATCTTTTGTAAGATTCAATTGCAAAATTATCCTGATCTTCTCTTGTAATATTATAGTCTGTAGCACATTTTTCTGCACAAACTCCCATGTGAACTTTGTTGTAAACGTCTGTAAGACCGTCTAAAACCATTCCGTCCTGCATTTTTACATCGCCTAGTTTGGTCGCATTTCTTGCGTTATAATAGTGAGGAACCGAAGACATGTTTTCCATACCACCAGCTACAATTACATCTGCATCACCTGCTTTAATCGCCTGTGCCGCCATAGTAACCGCTTTCATTCCTGAAGCACAAACTTTGTTTACCGTAGTAGATGGAGTTTCGATGGAAAGTCCTGCTCCTAAAGCAACCTGACGAGCCGGAGCTTGTCCTTCACCCGCCTGTAGAACGTTTCCCATATAGATTTCCTGAACGTTTTTAGGGTCTAAACCAATTTTATCTAATGCTCCTTTTACAGCAACAGAACCCAACTTCGTAGCCGGAACGGTTGATAAGCTTCCCAAGAAACTTCCCATTGGAGTTCTTACTGCGGAAACGATGAATACTTCTTTCATTTTTATAATTCTATTTTAATTTTATTTGTAGTAAGCTTTTGGGGCTTATTTTTCTTTCTATTTTTTGATTTCTGCAACCTTTTCTAAAGGTAAATCGTATTTTTCTCCGTTCAATACGCTTTCGATTCTTATAAAATTATCCTGTGTAGCAAATATTCTGTTTGAATAAATATCTCCTACTTTTACAGGATTTTCCTTTTCAGTTTTCTCTAATACAATTACCTTATAATTACAATCGTCTACAAAAACCATCGTAGATTTTATATAATCTTTTCCGTTGTTGTAATATTCTGTCTGAACATTATCTTTAATCGTCATATACCAAAGGTTCTGAGGATAATTAATACGTAAAAACGTACCTTCTTTGATATTGCTACATTTCACAGGATTATCTAAAGGTTTCTGTTGTGTCACCTCTTTTTTAGGCGTATTTTCTTTATTCTTTTTCTGAGCATTAATTTGTGTAGTTCCTAAAACCAATGCCGCAACTGCGAATACTTTAAAAATGTTCATATCTGTGTCTGTTTATTTATTTTTATTTGTAACCAAAAGCATAATAAAAGCTCCTAAAAATTCAACGAACCAACCCCATCTTAGTTTTACAACACCGGCAAAGGTTTCCTGCCATGATTTGAAGGGTAAAAAGCTAAAATACTGCATCGACTGCATTTTAACGGCAGCCAATGTAAATATGAATAATAAGATTAATAAAGCAGCAAAAATGCGAACGATATTTTTTCCATTATTCACAATACCGAATAAGGCACACGCAGAAAGAATCCAACATGCGATTGCTAAATAATGGTCGAGTTTCCAGTAATTCCAATTCCCGATAATAGGAACGTGAACCAGCGGCAAAAAACTGCCTACAACAACCAATACTAAACCTAATAACTGAATATTTTTCATATTTCTTAAAGTGCCAAAATACAAAAAAAAATACAGCTGTAATCATTGTGTTTCAAAATCAATTCAAATACATTTCGACATCTATTTGTTTCAAAATATTTAATATTAATTTAATGATTTAATAATAAATACCGTTTTTATTCATTTATTTAAAAATTAAAGCAATAAGAAAAATCTTTTTTAGGAATCTATTTTTGTATCTTAATTAATCTTTTTCAAGAAAATCTTTACTTTTTAGACATAAAAAAATTGCACTTTCTTTCGAAAATGCAACTTAATATTTTATTAATCAGGAAACTCAATTAATGCTTTACAGCAGAAACCTCTTCAGGATTATGTTTGTGTCTGAATAATACAGCAAATAAAATAGCTAAGACCAATGCATAGGCAGCGAAAGTCAGCCATATATTTTGCCAGTCTTTTACCTGAACAATTTGTGATAAAGTTCCGTCTGGATTTACCGCAGAATTGAATCCGTTTTTAAGGATTTCCAGGAAAGTTGGATTATTAGGAGTTGTCTCTAAATAGGTAGACAAATCATTTACCGTCGTAAATGTGTGGGTAAAGAATTTATCAATTGCCCAACCCGCAGCATAACTTCCGAAAACTGCTCCAAAACCGTTGGTCATCATCATAAATAAACCTTGTGCTGAAGAACGAATTTTCTTGTCAGTAGTAGTTTCTACGAAAAGCGAGCCCGAAATATTGAAGAAATCGAAAGCCATTCCGTAAACGATACATGAAAGGATAATTAAGCTTAATCCAAACCCATCAGGAACTCCATAAGCGAAGAATCCGAATCTTAAAACCCAAGCTAGCATAGACATCAACATTACCTTCTTAATTCCGAATTTCTTTAAGAAGAAAGGAATCGCCAAAATAAATAATGTTTCAGAAACCTGAGAAATCGACATGATGATCGTTGATCTTTGTACTACGAAAGAATCTGCGTATTTTGGGAAATGCTCGAATTCACTCAAAAATACATCTCCGTAAGCGTTGGTAAGCTGTAATGCAGCTCCCAAAAGCATTGAGAATAAAAAGAACAATGCCGTTTTATAATCTTTGAATAGTTTAAATGCATTTAAACCTAATTGCTCTGATAAAGGCGCACTTTTATCAATCAATTTTTGTGGCGGACATTTAGGCAACGTTAAAGCATAAATCCCTAAGCAAACAGCTACTGCTCCGGCAATATAAAACTGTCCTTCAGTTGCTTTGTTTCCTGTAAGATTGGTAATCCACATCGCAACGATAAATCCTACGGTTCCCCAAACACGAATCGGCGGGAAATCTTTCACCACATCCAGATTACTGTTTTTAAGAATCGTGTAAGAAATAGAGTTACAAAGCGCAATCGTCGGCATATAGCAGCACATCGCAATAAGCATCACTGTAAAGAAAGAACCCGGTTCGCCAGAATTTGGTAAAATAAAAAGGACAATTCCGTAAAGAACGTGTAAAGCTGCAAAAATTCGTTCTGCATTCACCCATCTGTCAGCGATAATTCCAGTGATGGTTGGCATAAAAATGGAAGCAATTCCCATTGTTCCGAAAACGGCTCCAAACTGAGCCCCGTCCCAATGCTTTGTACCGAACCAAAAATTAGCCATCGTAATCAGCCACGCTCCCCAAACGAAAAACTGAAGAAAACTAAGGATGGTAAGTCGTAGTTTTAAATTCATAGTTAGTATAAAATATCTCTTTTAGTCAATTTTCTTTTTTCTCCTTTTTATTTCTTCCTGAATTTCCAAAGCAGTATCATAATCTTCTTCTTTCACCGCTTCATCTAATAATTTCTGAAGCTCTTCCATAGAAATAGAAGTTAAACTATCTTCTGCCTGCACTGTTTCTGAAAACGATTGCTCTTCTTTAGCCACATCTTCCAATTCCAAAAGAATTCCTGCTTCGTTTAGTACTTGTTGAGTTGTGAAAATAGGAGCATCAAATCTCACCGCCATTGCCACAGCATCAGAAGTTCTTGCATCAAGAATTAATTCTTCGTCTGTCGCTTTATTTTTGAAGTTGATATTCGAAAAGAAAACGCCATCTACAATCTGATAAATGATAACAGAAACCAATTCGAAATTGGCAGAAACTATAAATTTTGTGAATAAGTCGTGAGTAAGCGGACGCGGCGGATGAATGTCTTTCTCCAGACCAAGAGAAATGGATTGTGCCTCGAAGTTTCCTATAACAACAGGTAATTTTATATGTGTCTCTTCATGTTCCAATAACAATGCGTACGCCCCTGATTGGGTCTGGCTGTACGATATTCCGCGAATGATTAGCTGTTTATAATCCATAGCTACAAAGATATACTAATTTTTCAAAGTAGTTTTTACTTTTTAAACAAAAATAAAAGCCCGGAAAGGGCTTTTATATGTGAATTGTGCCATTGATAATTGTGAATTTATTTTATAAATCAATTTTGCTTTACAAGTAAATTTTTTCAATTAAAATTGACAAGCTCAGCGAATTGATGATTCACAATTAACTTATCTTATCCTTTAAGAGCTTTAATTTTCTCTGTTAATGCAGGAATAATTTGGAAAGCATCTCCTACCACTCCGTAATCTGCTGATTTGAAGAATGGTGCTTCAGCATCACTGTTGATTACCACAATAGTTTTAGAAGAGTTAACCCCAGCTAAATGCTGAATAGCTCCCGAAATACCTACCGCAATATAAAGATTTGGAGAAATTGCTTTACCTGTTTGCCCTACGTGCTCGTTGTGAGGTCTCCAACCGATATCTGAAACCGGCTTAGAACAAGCTGTAGCTGCTCCTAACACGTTTGCTAAATCTTCGATCATTCCCCAGTTTTCAGGACCTTTTAATCCTCTACCTGCAGAAACAACGATCTCAGCTTCTTTCAAATCTAATTTTCCTGAACTTTGCTCGTGAGAAATCACTTTAGTATCTTCATTAGCAACTGAAAGATTTTTTACTTCTTCCGAACCTGAAACTGCATTTTCTTTAACTCCGAAAGCATTTTGAGAAACTGTTAAAATAACTGCTGCTCCTTCAGATTTTGCATGCATGAAACCTTTTCCTGAGAATGCTTTTCTTTTCACCTGGAACGGAGAAAGACTTTCAGGAGCCTCCAATACGTTTGTAATTAAAGAATGTCCGTTCATTATTGCCAACATTGGCGCTACTGAAGAAGCATCTGTTGTGTGAGGGAAAACGATGATATTTCCGTTTGCCACCTCGTTTACAGCCTGGGCATAAGCTTTAGCCGAGAAATTCTTAAGACCTTCGTCTTTAATATTGATTACATTAGACGCTCCATATTTGTACAATAAATCTGAAGAATCTGTAGGGTTTACTGTGATTGCTGTTACTGTATCTCCAGCCTGATCTGCCACTGCTTTAGCATAAGAAACTGCCTCAAAAGCCGCTTTTTTGTAAACTCCGTTTATATTTTCTGCGTATACGAATACTGCCATGATTTTTTTATTTAAGGTTAAATGTTTAGGTTTAGGCTAAGATTATCTAAATCTTAAACTTAGCCTCAGCCTCAATATTAGATCACTTTCGCTTCTTCGTGAAGTAATCTTACCAATTCGTCCAAGTTATCTGCAGAAACCAATTTTACTGCTGCTCTTGGTGGTACACTGTCATAAGAAACACCCTGAACTTTCACTTCAGATGAAGTAGGCTCTACTACCTGCAAAGGTTTTGTTCTTGCAGACATAATCCCTCTCATGTTTGGAATAATCAAATCTTTTTCGTCTACTAATCCTTTCTGACCTGCGATTACAGCAGGTAATTTTACAGAAATAGTTTCTTTTCCGCCTTCAATTTCTCTTACCGCAGTAGCTTCACTTCCGTTTACATCCAGACCAACAGAAGCGTTTACGAAAGGCTGATTCAACAACTGAGCAACCATTCCCGGAACAGAACCACCATTATAATCGATAGATTCTTTACCACACAGTATTAAATCATAACCGCCGTTTTGAGCAACAGCAGCGATTTCTTTTGCTGTAGAATAGCTGTCTTTAGGATCAAGATTTACTCTTACTCCGTCGTTAGCACCAATGGCCAACGCTTTTCTGATTACCGGTTCTGTAGCAGCATCACCAACGTTGATTACCGTTACAGTAGCGCCTTGAGACTCTTGTAATTTGATAGCTTTTGTTAGCGCAAATTCGTCTAAAGGATTAATCACCCACTGGATTCCGTTTTTGTCGAATGCAGACTTATCTGCTGTAAAGTTGATTTTGGAAGTAGTATCCGGAACACTACTAATACAAACTAATATTTTCATGTGTACTATTTATTTGTTCGTTTTGCTTCGTTGTTTTTAATATCTCGGAAGCGATTTTAGTTTTAATTAATTTTTGCTAATATAAATAAAAAATATATTATGCATGCATAATACTTATTATTTTATTATTCAGCGCATTAGAAGTCTCTATTTGCCTGGTTGTGTTGCTCTAAACTCTATCTTGCTAGGTAAAACCCTCGGATTCATCTTAAGAATATCCAAAACTAAATTCCCCATATCTTCAGGCTGAATCTTCCATGCGTCTTTTTCTGAAGGAATATTTCCGTTGAAATTTGTTGCCACAGAACCTGGCATAATTACCGTTGATTTGATGTTATATTTTCTCAAATCAATCATAGCAGCTTGTGTAAAGCCCACCACACCAAATTTTGAAGCATTATATCCTGTCCCATTTTCAAAGAAATTAGCGCCTGCTAAACTTGAAATGGTGATGTAATAACCTTCAGACTTTTTTAGTTCTTCCACAGAAGCTTTTAAAGTATAGAAAACACCAGTTAAATTTGTTTCGATCATGTCATTCCACTCTTCTGCAGAAAGCTGATCTACTGGCTTGAAAATCCCTAAACCTGCATTAGCGATGACAAAATCTAACCTTCCGAATTTCTCTGTAATGTATTTTACAGCTTCCTCTTCACTTTCAAGGCTTCTTACGTCTGAAACAATTCCTAAAACGTTTTCTGAATATTGTTTTAAATCTTGCTCGGCTTTTTCCACATCATCTCGTTTTCTTCCCGAAAACGCTACTGAAACACCATTTTCAAGTAAAATTTTCGCAATTCCGAAACCAACACCTTTTGTTCCTCCTGTTATATATGCTACTTTATTTTTTATCATAATTTAAATATTAAAGTTCCTAAAAATAACAAAAACGCCCCAATTGGAGCGTTTTTATTAAGCTAACATTTGTCAGTTTACTTATTCTTTAATGAACTTATTAGATGCTTTTCCATTTTTTGTTTCAAAGCTAACAATATAAGCTCCTTTTTCTAAGTTTCTTACATCTATTTTATTGTCTGTAAAGTTTACATTTATTTTTCTTCCTCCCGCATCATAAACTTCTACTTTATTGATTTTGACATCAGATTTTATTGATAAGAAATCTTTCGCAGGATTTGGATATACAGCGAATTCTAACGTTTTAGCTTTTACGTCATTCACCGCTAAAACTGATCCTACAAGCAATGTATAGTCTTCAGCCTGACCATTGGTTAAATTTCCACAAGGGTCAGATAAAGCAGTTCCTAATGCTGTAGTTGATGAATTAAAATTATACTTCACTCTCATTCTCTTGTTTCCATTGGTAACTCCTGTCGGAACCACAATATTTCCGGTTAAAACATTTGAATTAAGAGCCGCACCAATATAGCTTCCTGATGTTGTAAAATAAGATTCTCCACTGTCGTTAAAATCTCCATCGTTATTCCAATCTATAAATACAGTAGCGCCAAATCTATTTGGAGAAAGCCCTGTTCCCGCAATGGTAATTGGATAAGTATCACCTGCTGAAACATTTATTATTGTACCTGTATTATCCTCATAGGCAGGAGATCCTGTTGCTGCTGAAGAAGTTTTAGTCGTTCCATTCAAGGTAACTGAAGAAATAGGATATACTGTAGAAGTAGCCGTTAATGGTCCGCAATATCCTATTGTACTGTTTGTTGAGAAACTTATTTCTGAACATCCAACAGCATCCCCATTTGAGTTTGAAGGTGTAACGCTAGCATAATAAGTGGTACTTGGTGCTAAACTCACATTTGTACTCGTTCCTGCAACAGTAGAATTTACGACATCTGAACCTCCTGAAGTTGTCCCAATTTTCAATTTATAGTTTACAGCAGTAGCAACACTAGACCAAGATAACGCTACATTTCCCGCAGATACTGTAGCTCCATTAGCTGGGCTGGAAATAGTAGTACATGCTGGAATTGTGGTTACATTCTCCTGATTAATTACAATATCATCAACAAAAATATTTCCTGAACCCGTTGTACTTCTTACAAACCATACCCCTATTCCGTAAATTTTATTAGGTTGAATAGCTCCTGCAGGAATAGTTCCGCTCAATGGAGTACAAGATGTTGTAGCAGCAGAAGATAAGGTAGTTGGTGTTCCGAAAGTTGTGATATTCCATGCATCGGTAGCGGCAACATATTCAAAATAGGCTAAGTTTAAGGTTCCAGCAACGGTAGCTCCTTTTTTATAGCTTACGGACACGTCAACTTTTTGACCATTTCCTGTCTGTCCTATTGTACTAAGATCAATCATATACCCCGTTGAAGCATACGTAGCACTAATAGCAAGCTGCCCTCCATAAGTTCCGGCGCAGGCAGCAGCTGTAGCTTGGGTACCACCACCAAATTGCTTATAGATTGTAGTTGAAAAACCAGGGTTTTCGAAATTTCCTGTATAAGAGTACTGAGCATTCAAGGTTAATCCTAACCCTAAGAGGCATGAGAGTAAAAGCTTTTTCATAGTTATAACATTTTTATAATTCCTTTAAAAATATAAAATATTATTTAATAAAAACACCTTTAAAATAAATTTTAATTCTTTTTTCTTCTTATTTACAATAATTCTCAAAAAAACACTCTCTTTTTCTATTTTTATTTTTTTATTATGTTAAATTAGCTTCGAAATATTGTAATGCATATTGTAATGCATATTGTAAAAACAAAAAAACGCACCAATTGGAGCGTTTTATTAAACTAATATGGTTAATTTAATTATTTCTTGATGAATTTGCTAGATGTTTTTCCTGCTTTCGTTTCAATATTAATAATATAAGCCTCTTTTTGTAAGTTTCTTACATCAGCTTTATCAATCTTTTCTTCAGAATTAATTGTTAAATAGTCAGTCGTAGGATTTGGATATAATGAAATTGTTTTTTCTCTCGAGGAAATATCATTTGTGGATAATACAGAATTTCCCACCACTTTAAAATCATCAACAGCAAAACCAAACTGAGCTTGTGAAGTACATCGTATAGCAATATAAATATTTTGTCCTGCATAAGCATTTAAATTATAGGTATACTGATGCCAAGTTCAATCTGAGGGAGAAGAAACAGGAGTTGCACTTATTGCCGTAAAACTACTTACATTCGTATTGGTTGTTGAAACATACACTGTAAATTTTTCATCTCCATAATCAGAATCACAAGATTTTGCCCAAAAAGTAAGTGTATTTCCGGTTTGCAGTAATTGTATTTGTGGAGATATCATCCAATCGCTATTCCAAGGGGAGGACGTGGCGGCAAAAGCAACCATCATTTTTGCTCCGGTTTTAGCTTCCCAATTAGAATCAGCAGAACTTGTCAAAGGACGTGTTGTAGCTGTTGAGTTAAAAACCTGAAAAGATTTTGCAGATCCGCTATTTAAAAAGCTTACCGCTGAAAACCATATGTTGTTTTCAAATCAACATCTGTTAGTGTCCAGCTTTCTACTCCACTAATTGCAAAATTGGTGTACGTTTCAAAACTGTCTTCAAAAATTGTTGTTTGCGCGTTGAAATTGCAGAAGCCAATAGTAAAGTTTTTTTCATAATGAACTGTTTTTTTTATTAAAAATGTTGTTTATCATCATTCTATTGCGGAATAATATATTGCAATAGATTTTCAAAAATATTTTTTACCTGATAAAAAACAAATTCGCCATTAATTGATTAAAATAATTATTTTCAATCATTTAATTAAATATTATGAAAAATAAAATATCCCTAAGAAAATTCTCAGGGATATAGATTTATGAACAGCTATTATTTAGCATAATTTTCAAAAAACAACGGAATACTTTCAATTCCTTTATAGAAATTAAATAATCCGTAATGTTCGTTTGGAGAGTGAATTGCATCTGAATCCAAACCAAAGCCCATTAAAACAGATTTAGCACCCAAAACTTGCTCAAACATTGAGGTAATCGGAATACTTCCTCCTCCTCTGAATGGTAGAACCTCTTTTCCAAATGATGCTTCCATTGCTTTTTTAGCTGCTAAAAATTCCTTCGTATCCGTTGGTAAAACATATGGCATTCCTCCGTGGTGTGCCGTAACTTTTACTTTTACGTTATCCGGAGCGATTTTGTGGAAATATTTCGTGAATTTTTCCGTAATCTCTTCCGGAGTCTGATAAGGAACCAAACGCATAGAAATTTTAGCATAAGCCTTAGAAGGAATCACCGTTTTAGCACCTTCTCCTGTGTAACCTCCCCAAATTCCGTTGCAATCTAAAGTCGGACGGATAGACGTTCTTTCAAGTGTTGTATAACCTGCTTCGCCTTCTACTCCGCTCAGTCCGATTGATTTTTTGAATTCTTCAGGATTGTCTTTCAATTTATTCATTTCAGCTCTTTCTTCGTCTGAAACATCTTCCACATTATCGTAGAACCCATCAATAGTGATCTGCCCGTCTTCATCAATTAACTTTGCAATCATTCTTGAAAGTACATGAATCGGGTTGGGAACCGCTCCTCCATAAAGCCCAGAGTGCAAATCTCTGTTTGGACCTTCGATTTCAACTTCTACATAGCTTAAACCTCTTAAACCTGTGGTAACCGTCGGTTGCTCGTTGCTGTAGATATGTGTGTCAGAAATTAGGATACAATCGCAAGATAATTTCTCTTTGTTTTCATTTACAAAATCGCCTAAGCTTACAGAGCCAACTTCTTCTTCACCTTCTAAAATGAATTTAACATTACAAGGAAGAGCATTGGTTTTCATCATCGCTTCAAAAGCTTTTAAATGCATGAAAAACTGTCCTTTATCATCCGCGGAACCTCTTGCGAAGATTGCTCCATCAGGATGAAGTTCTGTTTTTTCGATATAAGGTTCAAAAGGAGGTCTTGTCCATAATTCCAAAGGATCGGCTGGCTGAACATCATAATGTCCGTAAACCAAAACTGTCGGCAAGTCTTTATTTAAAATTTTTTCTCCAAAAACGATAGGATATCCTTTTGTCTGGCAAACTTCCACATTATCTGCTCCTGCATTTTTAAGGTGTTCTGCCACCACGTCTGCACACTTCAATACATCATCTTTATACGCCGGATCTGCAGAAATAGAAGGAATTCTCAGTAACTCAAATAATTCATCCACGAAACGCTGTTTGTTTTCGTTGATGTAATTTAATGTCTCTTGCATTTTAAAATTTTATTTTGATAAATTTAAAAAATTTGACTCGCAGCAACAAACAAAAACGTATAATTTTCCTCAGGTTTTGAGTTACAACGAGGAGGGAAGCTAGAAGTTGGAAGATGGAAGGCTTGTTATGTCTTTGATTTTATGATGCAAGGGTTTGTCCTGTATTGTTATAAATATTACAAATTTTCCTTCTCTGAAAGTCCCTAGCCCCGATTGGAACGACATCCTTTTTGGTTGCGGCGGAGCGAAGCGGAGCCGTAACCAAAAAGATATAGTGGAAAGCGGGAATAAGCTTCAAAAAAAATGTCCCACAAATCTGCGGGACATTCTTTATATTGTTGACTAATAATTAGTGTTCAGCTTTTGGAGCTTCTGCTTCAGCAGGTTTTGCAGCCGTTGCGCTGTCAGCTTTTGGAGCCTCAGCCTCATGTTTTTCTGAAGTTGCCTCTTCTTTGTGAGCAGCGGCAGCTTCATGACCGTGACCTTCTCCGCCACCTTGTACGTCCTCAGAATATCTGTCAGCTCCAGCGCCTTCTTCAAGCTTAATGATGTTTTTATTTCCACCCGCCTGAATTTTCTTGCAGCTAACAGCAACTGTAGCGATGGCTAAACATAGAACTA
This sequence comes from Chryseobacterium sp. GM_Chr_2, assembly GCF_026540445.1. Classification (NCBI taxonomy): domain Bacteria; kingdom Pseudomonadati; phylum Bacteroidota; class Flavobacteriia; order Flavobacteriales; family Weeksellaceae; genus Chryseobacterium; species Chryseobacterium sp. GM_Chr_2. The sequence goes on along the minus strand of NZ_JALNUD010000003.1, from coordinate 99,527 downwards.
ATTTTTTCATATGTAAAATTTATTTTTTAAAGGTCTTTACGGGATCGCTTCGGTTTCGCTAAACTTTACCACAGGCAATTTCCCATTTCAATTTTTGATTGCCCAAAATTAAGAAATCCTACATTTTTCGGCAACATTTTTATACTGATTTTATGATTATTTTTCCTTTTTTGGATTGTGTAAAAATAAGGTAATTTTCACCACCATCTTTTAAACCATATTTTTTCTTGATTTCTTCGGGTTTTAAAGGATAATTTTTTGAAATAATATTAAACTGACTTTTCTTTTTAATCTGTTTAGCATCAACAACTTCAGCTTCCAAAACTCTTCCCGGAAAATCATTTATTTTTTCATGAGAAGTGTAAATATGAGTGTTGGGGTGAAGCTTTTTTAAGGCAAATTTTTCTGAAATTAAATTAAAAACTCCGGCTTTTAGTATTGAATTATTCGGGATATAGATCAAATTTTCAGGTTCATCGTATGTTGCTTTGGCATTTTCCTCTTCTCCAAACTTAAAGGTAAAAACAGATTCTTCACTTTCAAGATTCACGCAGTTGCAGGTAATTTCTCCTGAATTTTCCTTTGATAGAAAGACAACGACTTCCTTTACGTCATTTTTCAAAGCAATAATATCAATCCTGAAAATGCCTGGTAAAACGGATACCAAATATTTTAAATCGATTAAAGGCGAGAGTTTTATCACGACTTGATTAGAAATCGACAACAATTTTTCCTGAATTTCAAGAATATTTGGAGAAAGATCTTCCAAAAGGAAAACCTTATTTTTATTATTATCTCTTCGCGCCGGATCGAGGTAAATTACATCAAAAGTTTCTTCATTTTGAGTCAGAAAATCTTCCAGTTTTTGATTGATAAACTTTCCTTTTTTTTCTAAAACATTCCAATTATGCTCAACAATTTCTAACAGTTCAGGATTTTGTTCAACTAAAGTTATTTTGCTGAAATTTTTGGATAAATAATAGGCATCAATCCCAAAACCGCTGGTTAAATCAATAAATTTCTCTCCTTTTAAAAGTTCAGATTTGTACAAAGCTGTTTTTTCGGAGGAAGATTGCTCTAAACTTAATTGTGGCGGGAAAATAATTCCTTCTTTTAATAAAAACGGAAATTTTTTTTGTGCCACCTGCTTTCCTTTGATCTGCTGAACGATTTCTTGCATGGAAACTTCAGGAAAAGGGGATTTTTTTAACAATAATGAGTGCAAGTCTGTGCTTAGATTTGCATTGATGTATTTTTGGACTTCTTGATTTAGTATTTTATTTCCCACGGATTTCTCGATTGCAAATTGCTTCGACGTCGCTCAGCATGACACTTCTAATACCACCTGTCTTATTAGAGATCAATTTTTAACGATGTCATGCTGAGTGAAGTCGAAGCATCTTTATTTTTTCACAGAAATTATTCAAACATCTCTGCCCAACGAACCGCCTTAATTTCCTTTTCGTTGTATAATTCTTCCGCAGACTTTTTAATGTCTAATTTTGGATATAAATTCACTCCGATCAGCTTTATTTTGCCTTCTTCAACCCATTTTTGCTCTTCAACAGCATGATCATAGATTTTCTTTTGAATAATTCCTTGCTTTAAAAGTTCAAGATAACCTCCTGCTTTTTCCATTTCTACAAATAAAGCCCAAGATTTTTCTGCAATTTGCTGCGTAATATCTTCTACATAATAACTTCCGTTCGAAGCATCTTCAAAGACATTAATGATACTTTCATAAGCCAAAACAATCTGCTGTTTGAAAGAAATTTCTTCCGAATTATCTGTTGATCTATCAACTAAATAATTATTACTGAAAATCGCATCAGCTCCGCCAATCATGGCAGAAGCCAATTCTAAAGTTGAACGAATCAGGTTATTTTCATTATCGGCAACCGCTTTATTTCGTAAAGACGTTTCTGCAAAAATGTATGGAATTTCGTCTAAGCTATATTCTTTTGAAAGTTGATTGAAAACTATTTTAAACGCTCTCAATTTCGCCATTTCGAAGAAATAATTTCCTCCTACAGCAATTCTAAAAATCAGTTTATTTAAAATTTCAGAGCCATACATTTCAACCAGCTCTTTTGTTTTTGCTAAAGCAATTCCTAATTGTTGGTAAATGGCTGCTCCGGCATTCTGATGAAGAGAAATATCTACGCAAATGTTTCTTCTAAACTGTTTTGCCAATAATTCTTTCACCAACTGATCATTAATTGTAGCTTCTTCTTCATCAAAAACATCAATTAACGAAAAATACTGATCTTCTTCTTTCGGGCTGATGTGTCCTGCCAAATCAATATTATTCACGAAAATAGTTTTCTGCTCAAGATTTTCTACATTCTGATCCAAAATAAAGGCAAATACATCCTCTTCTAAACTTTCGTGATATCTTGACACCAAATGCGTGCTTTCTTCGATTTTTGGCAGGTTTACCAAAGGCTTTTCTACCGAATCATAAAAAGGTTTCACTACAATTCCTTCTAAATTTTCTTTTGAAAGAACTGAATAAATATCATCAGTTTTAAGTTGTTTTTTAACTAGATTTTCCCAGGCTGTATTTGACATTGGATATGGATTATGTGAATGGTCAATCGTCAATTTTGTTTCACAAGTGAATTTTAAATTAACTGAATATTGACATTTTACGTTTATGATTTACATTTAAAAAATTAACAAGCGAAGCGAATTGACTATTCACTTTTCACTTTCAAATTATTTTTTCGCCACCTTCGTACTGTCTACTACCAGAATAAAGATTTCCTCATCCGGCTTTTTCATGAAATAATTTTCTCTTGCGTATTTTTCTTTTTCAGATTTATTGTTCATCAATTTTTTATAAAACGTATCATTTTTTTCGTATTCAGTTTTATAATATTGAAGTTGTTCTTCGTATTTGTTAATCTCGCCATTCAGCTCATTGATTACCAAAAACGAAGTTTTATCAAAGAAAATCATCCAGACCAGAAACATACCGATAGTAATGGTGTATTTATTCAAAACGTATTTCTGAATAATTTTGAAAGTCTCAGACTTTGGCTGGATGTCTTTAATAAGTTTGTTTTCTTTCATTTTAATGTTTTCTCAACGAATTTTTAATAACAGTTGTTAAAAAATCAATCGCTACGGAATTTTGTCGCATGTTGGGAATAATTAAATCAGCTTCGTTTTTAGAAGGTTCGATAAATTCCTGATGCATAGGCTTCAACGTGGTTTGATAACGGTGTAAAACTTCACCCAAATCTCTTCCCCTGTCTTGTGTATCTCGCCTGATCCTTCGGATTAACCTCTCATCTGAATCGGCATGTACGAATACTTTTAAATCAAATTCCTTTAGCAATTCTTTGTTGGTAAGAACCAAAATTCCTTCTACCACCAATACATTTCTTGGCTCTACAGTAACGTGATCTCCTGTTCTACCATGGGTTACAAAGCTGTAAATAGGCTGTTCAATGGGTTCGTTGTTTTTCAACGCTTTTACATGCTGTATCAACAAATCAAAATCGATGGATTTTGGGTGATCATAATTTAAAGCTTCTCTTTCTGTAAGCGTAAGATTATGATTATCATGATAATAATTATCCTGAGAAAGGATATTCATTCCTTCGATATCAAGCTGTTGAAGTATCTTGTCAACAACCGTAGTTTTGCCGGATCCTGTACCTCCTGCAATTCCTATTACAAGCATTCTTATTTGTTTCTTTATAGTTTTTACAAATATACTATTTTATTTAAAAGCTGGAAAAAGGATACAGTAAGATACGTACTTTTTTAAACTAAAATTTTCATCTGTTAGGCCTCCTATATTTTTCTTTTTAACGCTGAGATCGCTAAGAAAATCATTTAGCACAGTGAATATTTTTCGTTCGCAAGGGCGCTTTGCTCACCAAATGATAGCAATGATTTTTTTGAACACAAAGTCTACTGAGTTTTAAATGATTATTTTTTTAGGTTCACTAAGCCGTTTCACTTATAAAAGACGGTAAAAATTTTAATTTTAATAAAAAAATCCGACATTACTGCCGGATTCTGTTATACTATTTCGCTTGTTAATTCTCTTGAAATAAGTCTTTCATGCATAGGTTTCAAAACATCTAAAGAGCCTGTTTTTACTGTGCATTTGCCTTTGTAATGCACCAACATGGTACATTGCTCGGCCTGTTCTAATGTATGCTTGCAAATTTCGATCAAACAATCGATCACAAAATCAAAAGTATGAATATCATCATTATGCAAAACCAACTTATACACTTCATCCGTATCGTCAAGCACCAACACTTCTTCTTCATACTGACGTTTCGGATTGTCGTAATCTTTTATACTGTTATAAAAAATCATTTTTCTTAATTCTTTTAAACTTCGCCTATTTTTTCGGCTAAATCATTGATATTATTTGGCGCTTCATACACCAATTCCACAAGCTCAACGCTTTTATTATTCATTTTCAAGATCTTGAAATGATAATTTTCCATGTCAAACTCCTGATTTTCTTCAGGAATATCTTCCAATGCGTGAAGAATAAATCCGGCTAATGAATTGTACTCACTTTCCTCTGAAAGCGGTAATTTTTTAGGTAAAAATTCGTTGATCTCATCCAAAGGCTGAGTTGCCTGCACCCAATAGGTATTTTCGGCAATCTTATCAACAATTTTCTCTTCATCGTCTTCTTCATCCTGAATTTCACCTACTAATTCCTCTAAAATATCTTCAAGAGTAATGATCCCTTCCGTTCCACCAAATTCATCAATAACAATCGCTAAATGCTGCTTCTTCTGCTGGAAAATCTTCAATAGATCCGAGATTTTTTTACTTCCAACTACGAAAAAGGCATCACGCATCAGTTCTTTAAGATCTTCGTGATTCAGTTCACCCTTTCTCTTTACAAATTCTCTAATGATCTCTTTCGTGTATAAAATACCAATCACATTATCGATAGAATCTACGTATACCGGAATACGGGAATATCCACTTTCCATGATTTTGTTGATGATCTCGTTGATATCTTCTTCAAAATCGATTGACGTAATATTCTGACGAGGAACCATGATCTGCTTTGCCGAATGATCCGTAAAATCAAAGGCATTTTTAATGATCTCATAGTTTTCCTCTTCAATTTCTCCACTGTCTGCACTTTGTTTTACCAACAACTGCAATTCTTCAGTAGAGTGAATTTCCTGTTCGGAAGCCGGGTGAATTTTAATTAATCTTAAAAATCCGTTCGACATAAGGTTCATCAACCAGATAAATGGTTTGAAAACAGTATAGAAAACTCTCAACGGCACTGCTGTAGCCATTGTAGTAGATTCTGATTTTCTGATTGCGATTGATTTTGGAATTAATTCCCCAAAAACAATGTGCATTACTGTAATTAATACAAAACTTACAACAACTGAAATTGTTGTAATCGTTGTTTGAGCCATCTCTACATTCAGAGAATGAAAAATACTTTCCACAACGTGGTGTAAGGCGCTTTCTCCTACCCAACCTAAGGCTAGTGAAGCCAATGTAATCCCCAACTGCGTTGCCGACAGGTATTCATCAAGATGCTTAATGATATGCTCTGCCTGCTTCGCCATAGAGTTACCTTCGGCTGCTTTTAATTGGATTTGAGAATAACGAACTTTAACAATTGAAAATTCTGCGGCTACGAAAAAGCCATTAAGTAAAACAAGTAATAAGGCTAGCAAAAGCCTGACTATGTCCGAGTCCATTTAGAAATTATATAATTTATTCTTACAAAGATATACAAAATAAAAATAACAAAAAAAGCATTGAGATACCCAATGCTTTTAATATTTTGTTAAAAATGTAATTTCTTACGAATTTTTCAAGGCTTCTGCTCCGGAAACGATCTCTAAGATCTCGTTTGTAATAGCAGCCTGTCTTGCTTTGTTGTAGAAGATCACAAGATCATTTTTCAAGGCCTGCGCGTTGTCTGTTGCTTTGTGCATTGCAGTCATCCTCGCTCCGTGTTCAGATGCAACTGAATCTAAGATCGCTTTGAAAACCTGAGTTTTAATAGATTTCGGAATCAAATTATCTAAGATTTCCGCTTTATTTGGCTCAAAAATATAATCTGTCTCTACTTGAGGTTCTGTAGTATCTACCTCTTCCATAGAAATAGGAAGAAGTTTTTCTGTAGTTACTTCCTGAGTGGCAGCATTGACGAATTTATTGTAAATAACATATACTTCATCAAATTTACCTTCAGTAAAGCTTTTCATAACACCTTCTGTAACGTGTGCTACTGCATCAAAGTTCAAATTATCAAAAACTGAACTTGCGTTAGCATATACAGTACGTGTTTTTCTTACTGCATCGAAAGCTTTTTTACCAATTGGAAGAACTTCTACCTCGTATTGAGCATTGTTCTGAAACTGGATATTAAGCTCTTTTACAATCGATGAGTTGAAAGCTCCCGCCAAACCTCTGTTTGAAGTAACAGCGATGAAAAGTACTCTTTTAACCTCTCTTTTTTGAGCATAAACAGAAACCTGATCAGGATCTGAGCTAGAATTTACATTCTCGATCAATTCCTGCAATTTTTCAGAATAAGGTCTCAACATGACGATGGCATCCTGTGCTTTTTTAAGTTTCGCAGCGGAAACCATTTTCATAGCACGTGTAATCTGCATCGTAGATGAAATTGACGATATTCTACCTCGTATTTCTTTTAAGTTTGCCATTAATTGTGGTTCAAGGTTTAAGGTCTAAAGTTTAAGGTTTAAAACATTGAATTCTAAACCTTAAACATTGAATTTTTTAGTTATATTTTGCAGCTAAATCGTTAGCAGCCTGCTTAAGAACGCTAGTAATATCGTTATCGATTTTTCCAGCTTTAATAGCAGCCATTGTTTCTGGGTGCTTAGATCTTAGGAACTCGATATATTCTACCTGGAATTCTTTTACTTTTTTGATAGGAACATTTCTCATTAAGTTTTCTGTTCCGGCATATACCATTGCTACCTGACTGTCTACAGGAAGTGGTGCATTTACCGGCTGCTTAAGGATTTCTACGTTTCTTTCTCCTTTAGAAATTACTGCTAAAGTAGAAGCATCAAGGTCTGAACCGAATTTCGCGAACGCTTCTAGTTCTTTATACTGAGCCTGGTCTAATTTAAGAGTACCAGATACTTTTTTCATTGATTTGATCTGAGCATTACCTCCTACTCTCGATACAGAGATACCTACGTTGATCGCAGGACGAACCCCTGAGTTGAATAGATCAGACTCTAAGAATATCTGTCCGTCTGTAATAGAGATTACGTTAGTTGGGATATACGCAGAAACGTCACCCGCCTGAGTTTCAATAATTGGAAGTGCCGTTAATGAACCGCCACCTTTTACGATTGGCTTTAAAGATTCTGGTAAATCATTCATTTGGCTAGCAATTTTATCATCAGCGATTACTTTTGCCGCTCTTTCCAATAATCTTGAGTGAAGATAGAAAACGTCTCCAGGATAAGCCTCACGTCCCGGTGGTCTTCTCAATAGTAGAGAAAGCTCACGGTAAGCTACCGCTTGTTTAGATAAATCATCATAAACGATCAAAGCTGGTCTACCAGTGTCTCTGAAGAACTCACCGATAGAAGCACCTGCCATTGCAGAATATACCTGCATTGGAACTGGATCTGATGCGTTAGCCGCAACGATTACAGTATATGCCAAAGCTCCTTTATCAGAAAGCGTTTTAACGATTTGTGCTACAGTAGAAGCCTTCTGACCGATAGCAACATATATACAATATACAGGCTTCCCTGCATCAAAGAATTCTTTCTGGTTGATAATCGTATCGATCGCAACAGTAGTTTTACCAGTCTGTCTGTCACCGATGATAAGCTCTCTCTGACCTCTTCCTACCGGAATCATCGCGTCGATGGCAACAATACCTGTTTGCAAAGGTTCAGTTACAGGTTGTCTGAAGATAACTCCGGGGGCTTTTCTTTCTAATGGCATTTCATATAAATCCCCAGTAATAGGACCTTTACCATCGATAGGGTTACCAAGAGTATCTACTACTCTACCTAACATTCCTTCTCCTACTTTAATAGAAGAGATTCTGTTTGTTCTTCTTACTGTATCTCCTTCTTTTACTAATTTACTTTCACCTAATAAAGCAACACCTACGTTGTCTTCTTCAAGGTTTAGTACAATACCTTCTACATCGCTAGCAAACTTCACCAACTCACCGTATTGTACATTTTCTAACCCGTATACACGAGCAATACCATCACCGATGGTTAAAACTGTACCTACTTCCTCAACGTTTGATTGAGTATCGAAGTTGGCCAATTGCTGTTTTAAGATCGCAGATACTTCTGCCGGATTTATTTCTGCCATTGTATGGTTGTTTTTTTCTTAATTTAATTGAAAATCTTTTTTCACTTGGTTTAATTTCGCTTTCACAGAAGCATCTACCTGCTGGTCTCCTACTCTTAGAATGTATCCTCCTAAAATCGAAGGGTTTACATTCACTGTAAGATCAAAATTAGCATCTGCTTTTACTAAGCTAGTAGATTTTAAAATCTGCTCGATATTCTCCTTTGTCAGTTCAGTCGCAGTTGTTAAAGTAATTCTTTTAACACCATTGATGTCTTCCACTTTATTGATGAATTCCTGAGCAATATTCTTCAGTTGATTTTCACGACCTTGCTTAATAACAAGTGTGATTAAATTCTGAGAAGAAACAGATAAACCTTTAAATATTTCGTTTGCTACTTCTACTTTCTTTTTAGAATCGATGTAAGGCGTAAGAAAAAATCTGTTCAAATCTTTAGATTCGTTCATGATCTTCACCACATCTTTCATTTCAGAAAATACAGTAGCCGTTTGCCCTGATTCGTTTGTAAAATCAAGTAAACCTTGTGCGTATCTTTTAGCTACTTTAGATGTAAGCATTCTTAGTTAAGGTTAGATTTGTTTATATAATTTTGAACTAATTCGTTTTGAGCCTCGCTGTTATCAAGCTTTTGCTTCAAGATAGATTCTGCGATGTTTACAGATAAAGTACCAATTGTAGTTTTGATGTCTGCCATAGCAGCATTTTTCTCAGCATTGATAGATTGTCTTGCCGCTTCGATCAATTTTTCTCCTTCAGCTTTTGCAGCATCTTTAGCTTCACCTACGATTCTGTCTTTGATCTCTCTAGCTTCTTTTAGGATAGCATCTCTTTCGATCTTAGCCTCACGCATAATTCTTTCGTTGTCAGCTTTAAGATCTTCCATTTCTTTTTTAGCCAATTTAGCCTGGTTAAGAGCATCCTGAATATTGTCTTCTCTTGTTTTAACAGCGCTAAGAATAGGCTTCCATGCTAAAGATTTAAGAAGAACCACTAGTAATAAAAATACTACAGCTGTCCAGAAAATATTACCAATTGAAGGAGTTAATAAGTCCATTTTATATTCAATTATTATTTTTAATTTGTTTTAACTTTTTTAAAAGAATTCTACAAACCAACCGTTTGTAGAATTCTGTTTGTTTACTATCCGTTTCCTAGTAATGCTACTACGATACCGAATAGACCAGCACCCTCGATAAGAGCCGCTGCGATAATCATTGCAGTTTGGATTTTTCCTGATTGCTCTGGTTGTCTTGCAATACCTTCCATTGCGCTACCACCAATTTTACCAATTCCCAATCCTACACCAAGAACTGCTAAACCAGCTCCGATTGCTGCGATACTACCTGTCATAATATTATATATTTAAAAAGTTATTTTATTTCTTAATTTGTTTTTTGTCTCTTTTTTAGTGGTGATCGTGGTGAGGCTCCTCAACCGCAGATCCGATAAACAATGCTGTTAACATGGTAAAGATATAAGCCTGTAATGCTGCTACCAATACCTCTAATATATAGATGAATAATGATAAACCTAATGATACCGGAGTAATAGCATACGTTTGCATGATGAAGATCAATGCGATCAAACTCATGATGATGATGTGCCCAGCCGTCATGTTAGCAAAAAGACGAATCATCAATGCGAAAGGCTTAGTAATAATTCCTAATAATTCTACAGGAACCAAGATAATGTAAACCAAGATCTTTCCTGCGAAAGGCATGTTGCTCCCTAGTGGATCAAACATGTGCATCCAATATGTTTTTCTACCGCTTAAATTCACAATTAGTAAAGTGAATACCGCTAAAACCATTGTGAAAGCAATATTACCTGTTGTATTTGCTGCTCCTGGAAGTAATCCTAAGATGTTAAGAACCCAGATGAACAAAAATAAAGTAACCAAATAAGGTACATATTTCTGGTATCTTACAGATCCGATGTTTTGAAGAGCAATCTCGTCTCTTACGAAAACTACGATCGGCTCGATAAACTTAGCTACTCCTGAAGGAACCTGAGATTTTTTATAACTTGAAGCTGAAGCAAGACCAATAATTAATAAGATCACTGCAGCCAATAACATTTGTGCAACAACTTTAGTAATAGAGAAGTCTAAAGGAACATCATTTGTTGGGTGCCCTTCGTGCATATCCAACGTTCCGTTTGCATCTGTCGAGTAGATTTTGTTGTGGAATACTTTGTAAAACTTACCATCCACTTCTGCAACATTCTCCTCCTCGTGTCCGAATTTTTCTGAACTGAAAACTTTCAACCCATTATCCCATAAAATGACAGGCAAAGAAATTCCTACAGAATTGTGACCTTCACCCCAAAGATGCCAATTATGTGCATCTGAAATATGGTGCATAATAAATGGAACAGGATTGTACTTTTCCTCTTTTACGGTTTCCGTACTTCCTTCATGTGTTTCCGCAAAGCCGAAGCAGAAAACAATTAGATGCAGGACGATTAACAGTTTTTTAAAACTCATAACTAGATTCTATTTCTAAAATTTTTGCAAAAATATAAAATTATATTCTATTATTAGTAATTCTTTAATTTATTATGACATGATATTAGTCTTGTTTTTTCACCAGCCTAAGAACAAAAAAAACTTCTATTATAAGGTAAATCCAGTATATAATGAAGTAGGGCACGATATTTAGCCTAAAATCCTTCTGGAAAAGTACGATGTATCCCATCGCAAAAAATTTAAAAACAACAAATCCAAGAAAAATAAATCCTATGATATTCTTTTTTTCTAGGGCAAAAACGATTAAAATCGTTAACAAACCGATGAACGTAATAAAAAACATCAGAAAATGAATTTTGAAATTAAGATTTAAAATTCCATTCTCCATTAACAGATATTGCGAAGCAAATAATACCGCGGACAACAATAAAAATAATCCGAGTCCTTTAAAAACAATTGTAGCCTTTTCCATTGGCTGCAAAACTACCAAAATTTATTAATATCCTTATATATATGGTAGGAAATAAAAATGGGGAAGCATTTTAAATTAAAAGTAAGAAGTAAAAAGAGCCAAGTGTGTGAGATGGTTGAAAGCGGTAGGTTCATGGAGGTAAAAAACCTTTACAGTAATTAAATCGAAGAATTACAACCTTTGAAGTATTTCACCTATGCTAAAACTTCCCGCCTCCAGCGTCCTGCTTCCAACTATTTTAACATATAACTTTTTAATAACAAATCACATTAGGCGTATTAAAGAGAAAATTGTTACTTTTGCAAACCATATAATATATATAATAGTATGTTTAATAGTTTACAGGATAAATTAGACAAAGCACTTCATAATATTTCCGGGCGTGGAAAAATCACCGAGATCAACGTTGCGGAAACCGTAAAAGAAATTCGTAGAGCATTGGTAGACGCCGATGTTAACTATAAAGTTGCCAAAGATCTTACTAAAAGAGTTCAGGATAAAGCATTAGGACAAGACGTTCTTACATCGCTTACACCAGGGCAGTTGATGACGAAAATCGTTCACGACGAATTGGTAGATTTAATGGGTGGTTCTCAGGAAGGAATCAACCTTTCAGGAAAACCTTCTGTAATTTTAATTGCAGGTCTTCAAGGTTCTGGTAAGACTACTTTCTCAGGAAAATTAGCGAATTATTTAAAGACAAAAAGAAATAAAAAACCTCTTTTAGTAGCGTGTGACGTTTATCGTCCGGCTGCGATCGATCAGCTAAAAGTTTTGGGTGGACAAATCGGGGTTCCTGTTTTCACAGAAGAAGGTTCTATGGATCCTTCAAGCATCTCTCAAAATGCCATTAATTTTGCTAAAGCTAACGGTCACGATGTAGTAATCGTGGATACAGCTGGTCGTTTGGCGATCGATGAGCAGATGATGAAGGAAATTAAAACCGTTCACTCTGTCATTACGCCTAATGAAACGCTTTTCGTTGTAGATTCAATGACGGGACAGGATGCGGTGAATACTGCAAAAGCGTTCAATGATACGTTGAATTTTGACGGGGTTGTTTTAACGAAATTAGACGGTGATACTCGTGGTGGAGCTGCTTTAACGATTCGTTCTGTGGTTGAAAAACCAATTAAATTCATCTCTACAGGGGAAAAAATGGAAGCTTTAGACCTTTTCTACCCTGAAAGAATGGCAGACAGAATCTTGGGAATGGGAGACGTTGTTTCCTTGGTAGAAAGAGCTCAGGAGCAGTTTGATGAAGAGGAAGCGAAAAAACTTCACAAGAAAATCGCTAAAAACGAGTTTGGTTTTGATGATTTCTTAAAGCAAATCAACCAAATCAAAAAGATGGGTAACATGAAGGATTTGATGGGAATGATTCCTGGTGTTGGAAAAGCCATTAAAGATGTGGAAATCAGCGATGATGCCTTCAAACACATTGAAGCGATCATCCATTCTATGACTCCGGATGAAAGAAGAAGACCTTCGATTATCAATACACAAAGAAAAAACAGAATTGCTAAAGGTGCGGGAAGAAAAATTGAAGACGTAAACCAATTGATGAAGCAATTCGACCAGATGGGTAAAATGATGAAGATGATGCAAGGCCCTCAAGGGAAACAAATGATGCAAATGATGAGCAAAATGCCAAATATGCCTGGAATGGGCGGAATGTTCGGCAAATAAGCAACCCAAACACAACACACCAAATAAACATTTTTAAAATATTACACTATGGAAATTAACGAGAAGCAGGAAAATTACAATTACAACAATAATCAGGGAATGCCTTACAGGTCTGAAAAAAAGTTGGCTGCAGGGATTTTAGGGATTTTATTAGGATCTCTAGCAATTCACAAGTTTTATCTTGGCTACACAAAAGCTGGAATTATTCAGTTGATCCTAGGCGTGGTAACGTGTGGAGCTGCCGGAATTGTTGGCTTTATTGAAGGAATCATCTATTTAACAAAATCTGATGAAGAATTCGACAGAACTTATGTTCAAAACCAAAAAGAATGGTTTTAAGCTAATTTAATTGTCATTTCAAAATAATAAACCGACTCAGTTTTGAGTCGGTTTTTTCGTTTTTATCTTTAAAATAATCAGATTATTTATCAGATTTCTGAGCTTTAGCTTTGATGAAATAAGAGAAACCTACGTTTACACCGAAGTTATTTCTTGTTGTTTTAACCTCTGTATTAAGAACGGTATTCTTAGTGTAGAACTGATCAAAACCAAGTCCTAAATTGATTCCTAAAGACTGTGTAGCCATATATGTTACACCAGCTTTAGCCTTCCACGTTAAACCATCGTTTGTAGAGTCTGCATTAAAAGCAGCCCCAGAAGAAAGACTGTATTTTTCTTTATAAGTAGCATACCCGATACCTGCTCCTACGAATGGGAAAAGTTTGCTTCCTGTATTGAAATAATACGTTGCAGTCGGCATTACAGAAAATGTAGTATTTGTTAATTTATCGCCGTCGAACTTGTTTGTATTACTGTTGAATCCTAAATCAATTCCTACAGCCAAACCGTCGATTACGAAATACCCTACAGAAGGCGTAATAGAAAAGTTAGAAATTTTAGGCCCATCATTAGACTCTCCGTTAGCTTTCACTGTAGAGCTTTGAGCATTAAATCCTAATCCTGTGTTTCCACTGATTACCCAATCTCCTTTAGTCATTTGCGCGTTTGACAATCCGAAAAGCGCTACAGCACCAGCTAATAATAATTTTTTCATAGTTAAAAAATTTAAAGTATTAATTTGTTTATATTTTACTGTTTATTTTCTTTTTTATTGATGATGTATTTTACCCCAAAAGAAACTGAAGAAAGATTGAATCCGAACTTATAATTGCTGGTCGCGTTATCAAAATCTTCATATTTAAAACGATCATATCCAAACTCTCCTATTGTAGCTTCAATAGACCAGTTTTTATTGATAAAATAGTCTAATCCAGGCTTGATATTCACTCCGACAGAAGCAAATTTATATTCCATATTCTGAGTATCCTCATACATATAACCATAAGCCACATCAGTTGTTTTAGAATTTGCCTCAATTTCTGTTTTACCCAATTTTACAGGAATTTCCAACTGTCCGAAGAAATATAATTTATCAGATAAAGTCCAGTATTTTCTTACAAAAGGAGCGATAGTGAAAGCAGGTTCTTTACGTATAAATTCAAACTCTGAAACATAGCTTCCATTCATATATAATTGACTGTATGTTTTTTTACTGTGAGAAAATCCCCAGCTTGCCCCCACAGCTAAATTAGGCGCTACGAAAACACCTACACTTGGTAATGCTTTAAATTCCTGTGTACTTTCGTTGGTATTTTTATTTTCGTTTTTAGAATAATTTACCTGTCCGGAAATATAAACTGCTCCCCTGTTGATCTGAGCGTTTGACAAACCAAACAATGCCACAGCACCTGCTAGTAATAACTTTTTCATGTATTAGTTTTAAATATTTTTGTCATTGAATGCTTTAAAATTTAATAATAAAGCATTCGTATTTTTTTTGATTTATTTAGCGAAAACGTATTTTCAACCTATGAAATAGATAATTTTCTATGAAAACACAGATTTTAACGCTGTGAATTTGAATCTTCGAAAGCAAGAAAAGTGAGATAATAAGAAATGTATTTTCATGGTTTAAATTTAGTTTTTATATGGAGAAAAGTCCCAAGAAAAAATCTCAGGACTTTTAGCTTTTTCAGCTTATATGCTTTGTTTATTATTTAGCAAAAACATATTTAACACCAATTCCTACTGACGCTAAGTCAAGACCGAAGTTATAGTTATCTACGCTTTTAGCATCTTTGTACTTGAAGTTGCTGTATCCGAAGTCACCGATAGTAGCTTCAAGAGTCCAGTTTTTGTTCAAGAAATAATCTAAACCTGGCTTCACAGAAACTCCGAAAGAGTTGAAAGTTTCTTTGTTTGAAGTGTTAGTAAGATTGTTCTCACCTTTATCGCTTCCGAATGCCATAGGCACAGAAAGTTGACCGAAGATGTAGAATTTCTCACCTAAAGTCCAGTACTTTCTTACGAAAGGCTCAACTACAAATGCAGAAATTGTGTTTTTAGTGTTTACAATAGCTGTTTCTGTTTTTTCAACATTAGAAGCATAACCAACACCTACACCAACTGCTAAGTTAGTACCAACGAAATATCCTACAGTAGGAACTAATTTAAGATCGTTTGTTTTAACGTTTGTATTGTTATCTTCGCTAGCTGCAAAGTTTACAGTACCTGATAAATATGTAGTTCCTTTAGCGATTTGAGCGTTTGATAAACCGAAAAGTGCAATAGCACCCGCTAATAATACTTTTTTCATTTTTAAAAAATTTTAATACTTTCTGAGGACAAAATTACAGTGGTACCCGCGAATATTAAAATTTGTTAATGTGATTAATATCATTGATGAATATTGGCAATTTTCGACAATAAAGCGTATTAAATAAAGCGCTTTGACTTTTTCTCAATATTTTAATAAAAAAAACTACAATTTTTCAACAGTAGTTGAAAAACGTTTACTTTATTAAATCTTAATTTAAGGCTAAATTCTGGTTAAAACTATTGCCTTTTATCTTTAAATTATGTTAAAATTAATTCTTCTTAATATAAAATTTTCATATGATTCATAAAAAAGCGAGGCAAATATTGCCTCGCTCATGTTTTTTATAACAGTAAAACTTTAGTTATTACCAAATTTGAAACCTACACCAATTTGCGCAAAGCTATTGTGTACTTTTCCAAATCCTGATTCTTTTGCAAGATCCGAAATACCGTAGTTATATTTTGCGTCGAAGAATAATCCGTTTTCCAACATATATTCTACACCGATAAATGGAGCGATATTCAGTTTCTTATAAAGATCTTTCACATCTTCATCATTATCACCTTCCAATTCTAAACCTGGAATGTTTAAACCACCGTCATAAACAGCTTTTGCCTTAGCAGACAAAATAACACCGAAACTTGCACCAGCAGAGATTGAAAAACCTTCTGTAATGAAATATTTTGCGGAAACCGGAACCAATACTGTTCCTAATGTAGTTTTTGTTTTAAAACCACCGAAATCCTCCTCATCGTTGTATTTGGACTTTCCTCCAAGTGGCGAATAAAGAACTTCTCCCTGAACACCGAATTTATCACTGATTTTATATTCTGCCATACCTCCAACATAAAAAGTATGCATTGGATCTGAGCTGATTGGGTCTTCAGTATCTTTATATTTTAAAGTGGAAAAAGAATATCCAGCTTTTGGCCCGAATCTGAATTCCTGAGCCTGTGTCGAAATCCCCATAACAGCAACTGCTGCAACTAGTAAAATTTTCTTCATAGTATTAGTTTTTAATTAAAATGAGCGCAAATCTAAACATTAATTTTAGATTTAACAAATTTTAACAAAATAAAAATGTTAAAATTAATTTTATTTAATTTATCACTTCAAAGTACCGCTATAAAAGCAAAAACGGAATCAAACATCATTTGATTCCGTTTTTTTATTCGTTAAAAGTATATTTACTAATCGTTTCGTTGTCTCTTATCCTCATCGTTGTAAGCAAGAATAATTTTTCTTACCACAGGGTGTCTCACAACATCTTCTTCAGTTAAGTGAACAAATCCTATCTCTTTTACATCTTTCAAAATTCTCATCGCTTCTTTTAATCCGGATTGTTGTTTTGGCGGTAAATCTACCTGACTTGGATCTCCCGTAATGATAAATTTTGCATTCATTCCCATTCTCGTTAAAAACATTTTCATTTGAGAATGTGTCGTATTTTGAGCTTCATCTAAAATTACAAAAGCATCATCCAGGGTTCTACCTCTCATAAAAGCCAGCGGAGCTACCTCAATTACTTTTTTCTCGATAAAACCTTCCAGTTTTTCATGCGGAATCATATCACGAAGCGCATCATACAAAGGCTGTAAATACGGATCTAGTTTCTCTTTCAAATCTCCCGGCAAAAATCCTAAACTCTCCCCTGCTTCTACCGCAGGTCTGGTAAGCACAATCCTTTTTACCGATTTGTCCCTTAAAGCTTTTGCAGCCAATGCCACACTCGTATATGTTTTTCCCGTTCCTGCAGGTCCAATGGCAAAAACCATATCTTTTTTCTCAGTTTCTTTTACTAATTTTTTAAGATTGGTGGTTTTAGCTTTAATAATTTTACCATTTACCCCTTTTACGATAATATCCTGATCGAAAACTAACTGTTTTTCATTCTCATCTTTAAGATTTAGAATATTTTCAACGTCTTTCAGGTCGATAGAATTATTTTTAGAAATAAATTTTACGATATCATCAAGTTTATTTTTAAATATGTCTAAAGCTTCCTGATTGCCCATCGCGAAGATGTAGTGATCTCTTCCGGTAATTTTAAGCGTCGGAAAGCTTGATTTTATTAAATTGAAATATTGGTTATTAACTCCATAGAAGATTTTCGCATCGATATCTTCCAAATCATATGTTAATTCAAACATGCAGTATTTTTATTTTTAGATTTTAAATTTAAAGCTTTTTTTGAAATTTATATCAAATTCTTTTCCATAATATTTCGGGCTTTCTTTTTATTTTAGATAAATTTGCAGTATTCGATTATTCTAAATATTCTTAAAACTACAAATGTCAATTATTACCCTTACTTCAGATTTCGGAAATTTAGACTACAGAGTGGCCGCTTTGAAGGGCAGCATTCTGTCTCTAAACCAGAAGGTTAATATTGTTGATATTACTCACGATATTCAGGCTTTCAACCTTGTACAGACGTCGTACATCGTACGAAATGCCTATAAACATTTTCCGAAAGGCACCATTCATATCCTTTCCGTTGATAGTTTTCAACATAAATCAAGGAAAAATATTGTATATAAATCGGCCGGACATTACTTTATTTCGGCAGACAACGGACTTTTAAGTTTAATTTTTTTTGATATTAAACCTGAAGCCATTTATGAAATTACATTAAACAACAGATTCGACGATATTGTAAACTTTACTTCCACGGACGTTTTCGTACCTGCTGCCGTACATTTGGCTAATGGCGGACTTCCCGAAGTGATCGGCAGAAAAATAGATTCCGCAAAA
Organism: Chryseobacterium sp. GM_Chr_2; assembly: GCF_026540445.1. NCBI lineage: Bacteria > Pseudomonadati > Bacteroidota > Flavobacteriia > Flavobacteriales > Weeksellaceae > Chryseobacterium > Chryseobacterium sp. GM_Chr_2. The sequence continues at coordinate 81,142 of NZ_JALNUD010000003.1, read as the reverse complement.
CAGCTTTTATTCCCTAAACCCGTTTATAATGAGTCTGAAAAGATGATTATCGGGGAAGTGACTTATATTGATAATTTCGGAAATATAATATCAAATATTGGCAAAGAATTTTTTGAAACAATAAACAAAGGATATGAAAATTTCACGATAAAATTTAGAAATCTGGCGGTTTCAAAAGTATTTTCTAGCCATACCGAAGTGGTTTCAGATTGGGATCGGGAAACCGAATTCCACGGGCAATCGGCAGCAATCTTCAATGACAGTCAGCTTTTGGAGCTAACGATCTATAAAGGAAGTAAAAAGAACGGCGCCAAATCTCTATTTGGAATGAACGTGGGAGAAAATATTTACGTTGAATTTTCGTAAAATTTAATATTTCATAAAAAAATCGATTTTTTTTATATATTTGTCAAAATCTAAAAATTAAAAATGGCAGAATACAAATTATTGCTTCCTTCCATGGGAGAAGGTGTTATGGAAGCGACAATTATCACTTGGTTGTTCAACGAAGGCGATAGTGTAAAGGAAGATGATTCCGTAGTAGAAATTGCAACAGATAAGGTAGATTCAGACGTTCCGACACCAGTTTCGGGGAAAATTGTAAAGATTTTGAAGCAGAAGGACGAAGTTGCAAAAGTAGGTGAAGCCATTGCTATTTTAGAAATTGAAGGTGAAGGTGGAAATACAGCAACAGAAGAAGTAAAAGCTGAAACTCCGGTTACTACGCCAGACGCTGAAACATTGAAAACAATTGAACAGCCATTACAAGTTGCTGCTTCTACAGAGTTTTCGGGAGATCTTTATTTGTCTCCGCTTGTAAAATCAATCGCACAACAGGAAAATATTTCTGAAACTGAACTTAAATCTATCAAAGGTAGCGGTTTAGAAGGAAGAATTACCAAAGAAGATATTTTAGCTTACGTAAGCAACAGAGGAAACCAGCCAGCTCCACAAGCTGCTCCGGCAGTTTCTAAACCAGTTGCTACTTCGGCTCCGGCAGCTACCATTACCGCTGCTGCAGGTGATGAGATCATTCCGATGGACAGAATGAGAAAGATCATCGCTGAAAACATGGTGAAAGCTAAGCAAATTGCTCCGCACGTTACTTCTTTCATTGAAACAGACGTAACCAACGTGGTAAAATGGAGAAATAAAAACAAAGCTGTTTTTGAAAAACGTGAAGGTGAAAAACTAACGTTCATGCCTATTTTCGTGAAAGCGGTTGTAAAAGCGATTCAAGATTTCCCAATGATTAATGTTTCCATCAGTGGAGAAAATATCATTAAAAAGAAAAATATCAACATCGGTATGGCAACTGCTTTACCAGACGGAAATTTGATCGTTCCTGTAATTAAAAATGCAGATCAGTTGTCACTTTCAGGATTGGCAAAAGCGATCAACGATTTGGCATACAGAGCAAGAAATAAAAAATTGAGACCTGAAGATACTCAGGGTGCAACATATACAATTTCTAACGTAGGAAGTTTCGGAAACCTAATGGGAACACCGATTATTCCTCAACCTCAGGTTGCTATTTTAGCAATCGGAGCTATCGTTAAAAAACCGGCGGTTCTTGAAACAGCTGACGGAGATGTAATTGCGATCAGAAACCTAATGTTCATGTCTCACTCTTACGATCACAGAGTGGTAGACGGTTCTCTTGGTGGAATGATGTTGAAGCACGTTCACGATTACCTTGAAAACTGGGATCTGAACACAGAAATATAAGTAATAATTAATTAGCAATGAGTAATTTTATTTACTGCTGATTGTATAAATGATGAATGGAATAATAAGCGATAAATGATACAATTGTCATGTTGAGCTTGCCAAAACATCTTTACAATACAAAACCTTCGAAATTTTTCGGAGGTTTTTTTTGTTTGAAAAAATTTGTAACATTTTATCCAAATTCAAACAAACCATGTAATAGAATACGTTTTTCAACTGTCTTACAATAAAATAAGAAATAATATCCTCAAAATATGAAACAAATTCTTCTTACCGCTTTCGCTTTGCATATTTCTGCCACTGCTTTTTCGCAACAAACCAATCAGTTTAAATTAATTGATAATTATGTGAAAGAAGCTATTAAAACGAATCAAATTCCAGGTTTGGCGATTGGCGTTATAAAAGATGGCAAAATCATTTTTGAGCAATATTATGGAACGGAAAACTCGGAGGGTTTCAAAAAAGTAAGTCAGAGTTCAATGTTTAGGATTTATTCTACTTCAAAATTAATGACTAATGTTGGCATTTTTCAATTGATTGAACAGGGAAAATTATCCTTAGAAGACAATGTTTCAAAGTATGTGGAAAATCTTCCAAAAGACTGGCAAAATGTGAAAGTAAAGAATCTCCTGACTCATTCTTCAGGAATGCCGGATTTTGTGGCTTTCAATGATATTTTACCTGAATATTCAAGTTCTAAAACCATTGAACGTTTGAGCAAAGAGAAAATGGATTTTACAACGGAAAACGAATTCAGATATAATCAAACGAATTATATGCTTCTTTCAATGATTATTGAAAAAATTACGGGACAATCTTTCGAAAATTTTATTCTAAATAATCAATTTTCTGATGCAAAAAATCAAGTTGTTTATTCATCAAATGCTCTTGAAAAAATTCCGAATCGTGTTATAAAGTATAATTACAATTCCGAAACGAAAAAATATGAAAAATCTAAAGATGTTGAAGGAAAAAAAGCTTTTCCGGGAAACGGAATTGCCATTACTCTACCCGCATTTTTGAAATGGAGCAGTCATTTAAGCAAAAACGATTTCCTCAATCAAAAAACAAAAGATATGATGTGGCAACCGTTTGAATATGGAAATAAAAAAGATGTTTTCGCATACGGCTGGGAAATCAGCAAAGCGAATAATATTCCGTCTTATGGTTTTTCTGGCGGAAATGTAAGCGCTTACAGAATTTTTCCACAAAATAATATGGCCATTGTGATGATGTCGAACGGATATAATTTTTTCCCTGCGCAATATCAAATCGTAAATCATATCGCGGCGATAATCAATAAAAATTTAACCGATGATTATTCTTTAGCCGAAGAATCTATCATTAATGAATTTGCAAAACCGAACAATCCAAATGCAGAAAAGAATTACTACTCTATTAAATCAAAAGATCCAAAATGGAATTTTGAAGGTACTTTGAATAACATCGGATATATCTTGTTAAGGAATGCAAGAATTGATGAAGCGGTAAAAGTTTTTGCATTAAATACTAAAGAAAATCCTCTATCGGCAAACGCTTTTGACAGTTTGGGTGAAGGTTATTTTTCAACCAAAAACTATAATTTGGCGTTAGAAAATTATAAAAAATCTTTAGAATTGAATCCTGACAATAATAATGCGACAAGTATGATTACTAAAATACAGGATTTGATGAAAAAGAATTAAAGCTTTGTTAGAAAACAAAGGTTTAAAGCACTTCGCCAGGCTCATTGCGACATTTCTAATACTAAATGTTTATTACAAAATATGGAGTTTAAAATTTTATCTTCGATAAAATCTTTATGCCTTAAAACAATTCTTTTTACTATTTCTTTGAGTCTTTGTGATTTCCAAAAAATTCAAAAAGTCTATAAAATTAATCTCAACAAAAGTTGGGATTTTTATTTGCAGATTTTGAGTAAATAATTTTATCTTTAAAACAGAACTGATGAATATTTAAAATTGAATTTTAAACTAATTATAAATCAGTTTGATGAATGATAAATCAGAACACAGATTAGAAGATTGATAATTTAACCGTATTTTCGCACCTCAAAATTAGCAAATGTTGAAAATTTTCACCCTCATTCGAAGAAGTCTTAAAAAATCCTTCGATAATATCCGCAACGAACAATTGAAGCTTAATTTGCTTCAGGCTATTCCTTTTTGGATCGGTTCTGTCATTACAGGATTTGTCGCCGTGATGTATGCTAAAATATTTGCTTGGGGCGAAAATCTGTTACATTTTATTTTAAACTGGCACGCATGGATGATTTTCATTATCGCTCCTATTGGTTTCGTGCTTTCGTGGTGGCTGGTGAAAGAATTTGCCCCAAACGCCAAAGGAAGCGGAATTCCGCAGGTGATGGCGGCTGTAGAATTGGCAAATCCGAAGGAACACAGAAAAATCCGAAGCTTATTAAGCTTAAAAATTATTGTTTTTAAAATCATTTCTTCCGTTGTTTTAGTGATTGGCGGAGGAGCGGTGGGTCGTGAAGGACCTACCATTCAGATTGCAGGATCGGTTTTCAGAAAAGTAAACGAATATCTTCCCGAATGGTGGCCGAAAATATCTAAGAAAAACATGATTATGACGGGTGCGGCAGCCGGATTGGCAGCAGCCTTCAACACTCCTTTAGGCGGAATTGTATTTGCGGTTGAAGAACTTTCAAAAACACATATCAATTACTTTAAAACGGCATTGTTTACTGCGGTTATTATTGCAGGTTTAACAGCACAAACTTTGGCGGGCTCATATTTATATTTAGGTTATCCAAAAACCAATGACGTTTCGCTAATGGTAATGTTTCCTATTATTTTAGTGGCTGGAATTGCGGGAATTATGGCAAGTCAGCTTTCCGTAACCATGCTGAAAATGAATGATTGGAAGAAAAGAAATCTTAAAACCGATAAAGCAAATGTCGCTTTTTTAATTGTAAGTGCTTTAATTATAGCTTCTATTGCTTATTTTATTAATCAGGAGATTTTGGGTTCAGGAAAGGAGATTATGGAACGCGTACTTTTCACGAAAAATAAACACGAAGAATGGTATGTTCCTATTTTAAGAATGTTGGGTCCTGCCTTATCTTTTACTTCTGGTGGCGCAGGCGGAATTTTCGCACCGGCTTTAACGGCTGGGGCAAGTATTGGTTCTGTAATTTCAGGGTTTATCAATTTAACTCAAAATGAAACCAATGTTGTTGTTTTAGCCGGAATGGTTGCTTTTTTAACAGGAATCACACGCGCTCCGTTTACATCCGCGATCATTGTTTTGGAAATGACGGACAGGCATTCTTTAATTTTCCATTTGATGCTTGGCGGCATGGTCTCTTCTATTGCTTCACTTCTTGTAAGCAGGCATTCTTTGTACGATTTAATAAAAGTCAATTTTCTAAACGAGATTAGAAAAGAGTAAGAATAACATTATAATTTGATTAAAATTAAAAATATAATGTGTTGATTATTTGATATTTCTATGTTTTTTCATTATATTTGGTTCAAACCAGAAAATATTAAGAATCATGAGAAAAAAATTACTCTACCTAGGAGCAATGATCCTGCCGTTTTTAGGCTTTGGACAAGTTGTTTTAAGTGAAAACTTTGATGCTCCGACACTCCCGTCGACGTGGACTGTACAACAAACAAATGTAAATGAAACCTGGGGAATTACATCTTTAAGCTCGGGCTCCAACGCAGCTTCAGTAGATTATGATGAAGATATGGGGCAACAGAATGAATGGCTGGTTTCTCCATCTTTTGCTTTAGGTAATGCTACCTATTATTATTTAAACTTTAAAGTTGGTTTAAGTGCATACTGGTCTATTACTCCTAATAACAATTACGATGTTTTTGTGAAAATTTCTACTGATAACGGGGCAACATGGACGCAGCTTTGGACAGAGACAGATTTACCCTCCATAGCTCCCTCGTTTGGTTTAAATTCTGTTGCTTTAAATATAAGCAACTATAAAAATAATCCAAATGTAAAAATAGCATTTCAGTATGTAGGTTCAGATGGAGCAGCATTGTACCTTGATGACGTTTCTGTAGAAGGCACAGCAACAGAACAAATCAATTATTGTGGACCATTAACTTTTGCAGATTCTGATTGGGGATTTGATGGTGATGAGCCGATAACACTCGTAAATTTTGCAGGTATCAATAACCCATCTTCCGACGAAGCTTATGTAGGAAATAGCCATGAGTATTTCTTATCCCAAATCGCAACTGTAACACAAGGAAATTCTTATAATATTACATTAAAAGGAAATACAGGAGGAAATTATCTAAACTCTTTTGTTGTATTTATAGACTGGAATCAAAACGGAACGTTAAATGATCCAGGTGAAGTGTATGAGGTTACACAAACCATTCAGAACTCTACAGGGTTAGATGCTTTACAAGCTGTACACTCCATTGCAGTTCCGGCAAATGCTTTAACTGGAAATACCAGAATGAGAGTTAAAAAGACCGACAACAGCGTTGGAAGCCCTGCTGGCATAAACCCTTGTCTAGGAGGAGATTATGGGCAAGCAGAAGATTACACCGTAAATGTTGTAGCATCTTCGTTATCAACCAATGAATTGGCTAAGAAAAATGCTTCATTAAAAGTATACCCAAATCCTGTAACTGATATTTTGAATATTGAGTCTCAGTCTAAAGTAAAATCAATCAGCGTGTTTGATGCTACAGGAAGAAATGTATTGACTTCTGAAATTAATCAGACTAAATTTAATGTAGATTTATCTAAACTAACTTCAGGATCATATATCGTGACGGTGCAAACAGAAAACGGCTCGCAATCTGCAAAAGTGATTAAAAAATAATCATTTTAAACATAAAATTTTTAAAGATCTGCTTTTGCAGGTCTTTTTTTGTTTAATCATTTTCACAGACATATTGCATATTACAAATATATTTTCTACTTTTGCACCTCGAAATAATTAACAAATTTTTTAACATTATGAACAATTACGAAACTGTTTTCATTTTAACTCCCGTTCTATCTGAAGCTCAGGTGGAGGAAGCAGTGAACAAGTATGTAGATCTTATCAAAGAAAAGAACTGCGAAATCGTTGCTAAAGAAAACTGGGGATTAAAAAAATTAGCGTACCCAATTCAATTGAAAAAGAATGGGTTCTATACTTTAATCGAATTTAAAGGTGAAGGTTCTGTAGTTGCTGATTTAGAATTAGCATTCAAGCGTGACGAGAGAGTTATCCGTTACCTTACTACAAAACTAGACAAGCATGCTGTAGAGTACGCTGTAACAAGAAGAGCTAAAGTAAAAGCAGCTAAAGCTTAATTAATTAACCCAATTTTTAAAAAAGACAAGACATGGCAATAGATGATATGGCTAAACAAGCCTCAGCTGGAGGAGAATCAGAAGTAAAATTCCTTACTCCGCTTGATATCAATACAAAATCTGAAAAGAAATATTGTAGATTCAAAAAATACGGAATTAAGCACGTTGATTACAAAGATGCTGATTTCTTATTACAGTTCGTAAACGAGCAGGGTAAAATCTTACCAAGAAGATACACTGGTACTTCTTTGAAATATCAGAGAAAAGTTTCTGCTGCAATCAAAAGAGCTAGACACCTTTCTTTACTACCATACGTAGCTGATTTATTGAAATAAAAAATTGCAATTAGCCATTAGCTTCATGCTTTTGGCTTTTTGTTGCTGAATATATAATTAAATTCTAACGGAATTGAGATTTTAAATTTTGGATTTTAGATTAGGAATTTCTTAATCTTTCAATTTTTCAATCTTTTAATTTTTCAATCTTAAAACGGACAACAACAATGAACATTATTCTTAAAAAAGACGTAGAAAACTTAGGTCTTGAATTCGACACAGTAAGCGTAAAGCCTGGTTATGCAAGAAACTTCCTAATCCCTCAAGGATTTGCACTTTTAGCTACACCTAAAAACATTGCAGCTCTAGAAGCTACTTTGGAAGCTAGAAAAGAAGAAGAAGCTAAATTAATCGCTGCTGCTAACACTGTAGTTGATAAATTGAAGAAAACTTCTGTTACGATCCCTGCAAAAGTAGGTGCTGGTGACAAATTATTCGGATCTATCAACAATGCAGATCTTTCTGCTGCTCTAGAAAAAGCTGGAGTATCTGTTGAGAAGAAATACATCAAAATTCCAGGAAACACTATTAAGAGAACTGGTAAAGTAACTGCTAACATCAGATTACACAGAAACGTTGAATATAACTTCGAATTCGATATCGTATCTGACGCTCCGGTAGAAGCTCCAAAACCAGCTGCTCCTAAAGCTGCTAAAGTTGAAGAGTCTTCTGAAGAAGCTTAATCAAAAAGAGAATTTTCTCAACATATAAACCACTTCGTTTGAAGTGGTTTTTTTTGTGTCATTTAGAGAAACAGAATCCTCAAACTCTCAACCACTCCAACCCTATAACATACCCACTCAATCCTCCCCTTTCAGCTTATGCATATACTCAGTCGGCGGAATTCCAATCACTTTTTTAAAGATATTACTAAAGGATGAAAGGCTGTTATACCCCACCATCATGGCAATTTCATACATATTATATTTTCCTTCCAACATCAATTCTAAAGAGCGTGTAATTCTCAAAGCACGCAGAAAACGAACGTAATTCATCCCTAAAATCTCTTTAAACTTTCTTGAAAGCGTTCTTGTACTCATACCGAACTCTTTCGCTGTAGATTCGATTGTTAGAGGCTTTTCTAAGTTGGCATGAATGTATTGGGCAATCTTTAACAGAGTTTCATCTTTTGGGAAAGGATGCTGCACAGGAAAAGCGGTTCTTTTTTCTCGTTTTTCAAATAAAATTCCTTTTAAAGCTTTAAGAAAATAATATTTATTAACATCATTCTTTGTGATTTTCCCATCCCAGTCTTTTGTATGTAAAATCATTTCCCTCAGAAGATGATTCACCGAATAAATATTGATTTCATCAAAAAAGCCATCTTCAGATTCCTCTTCTTTAAAATATAAATTGAAAAGATCTACGTTCTGACTGGTAGAAAAAATATAATGAGGAGTGTGTGCCGGAATCCACATAAAGCAACGGGCAGGCAGATACCAGTGTTTGGAATCTGTAAAAATATGGATAATGCCGCCTTCAGCATACACCAATTGTGAAGAACCGTGATAATGAACATCGGTTTTAATCCCTCCTTTCAGGACGTTATAAATATAAAATTCGGCATCGTCTTCTTCAACGGCTCCAAAATGACTGTTATTCATAAAATAAAGATAATAAGAAAATTTCATTTTGGCGTAAATGATAAAATCTTTTTCTGTTTTAATAAATAGAGTCTTCTATAACACCGCGTAACTTTGCACTATCAAAATCAATTTAGCAAAAAACCTTTAATTTAATTATGAATATGATATTTAACGCATGCAAATATCAGTGCATAGCGTTGTGCTTATTATTGATAAGCTTTAATTTACAATCACAAGTGATAGATCTTCAGCATCTCGCCTTACAAGAGGCTATAGAGATCGGCCTAAAGAATAATAAAAATATTAAAATAAGCCATTTAAAAAACGAAATGTCCGAAACCAAAGAGAAAGATCTTAAAATGGAAAAACTTCCGGACATTGAATTTCATACCAGCTACAATCAGGTTACTAATCTTTTCCAGCATGAAGACGGCGTTTTTTCAAAAGCGACAAAGTACAACATCATCAACGGGATGTATGATTTCACCCTATCAGCTTCAATTCCTGTCTATATGGGTGGGAAAATAAAAAATACGGAGAAAAAAGCAGCCATTGACACTGAAATTTCTTCATTAAAAACACATTTAGACGAAAGACAGCTGAAAATGGAAATCATTACCGCTTTCCTTCAGATTCATCATTTAAAAGAACAACAAAGTTTAATTAATGATAAAATGAAAGAAGATTCGGTCAACATTAAACAGGTAAAATCACTGAAAGCAAACGGTGTGGTAACCGTAAATGAAGTGTTGAGAACATCTTTACAGCTTTCCAATCATAAAATGAGCTGGACAGAGCTGGATAATGACATTCAAATCGCAGAACACAAACTGAAAACCATTCTTTCTCTTCCGGAAACTCAGGAAATGCACGTGGATACGGAAGATTTAATTTCAGAAAATGCAGAAATTCCTTATATAGACGAATTAACAGAAACCGCCTTGCATAAAAACGAATCGGTTGAAATGGCAAACAAAAACCTTTCGTTAAAAGAATTAGATCAGAAAATTACAAAAGCGAATTATTTACCGAAAATTACCGCAGGTGGTGAATATTTTTTAAAATATCCAAACATGATGTTCTTCCCTCCCGAACCTTATGCTTACCGTTTGGGAATGTTAGGCGTGAATCTTACCTATCCTATCGAAAATTTGTATAAAAATAAATACAAAATGCAGGAATCAAAGGAAAATATTAACCTAGCCAAACTTCAGATCGAAGAAAATGAGGAAAATATTAGACACAATGTTTACGAAGCTTACAAAAAGTTTGAAGAAACCGATCAAAAGGTAAAAATTTCAGAAGAAGCGATTACCCAAGCGAAAGAAAACTATAGAATTGTAAGAACAAAATACGCTAACAAATTAAGCTTAATCACCGAACTGATCGATGCCGATAATGCTTATTTAGAAGCTCAATCTAATCTTATTTCCGTAAAAATCAACAGACAACTTAAATATTATCAACTCCAATACACGATTGGAAACTTATAAAAACTATGGCACAGAAGCAATTAACACGAAAAGAAAAAAGAATTAACAAAACGATTACTTTACTGGCGTGGATCCTTATTATCAGCGGAATTACAGGGATGGTAAGCTTTTATCTTTTTTCCCGAAAAAATGTAACCACCAACGACGCACAGATCGAACAATATATTACGCCTGTTTCAAGTAAAGTTTCAGGTTTCATTAAAATCATTAAGTTTAACGAAAATCAGTTTGTTCACAAAGGCGATACTTTGATTGTAATAGACAACCGCGAATTTGTGAATCAGGTAAAAATGGCCGAAGCAAATCTTCATGCCAATTCAGAAAATATCAGCACTATTGAAAGCGGTGTAAATACAAAAGCAAGCGATACAAAGATTATTGATGCTAAAATTGCTTCAGCAAAGATTGATATCTGGAGAACCGAACAGGATTTTAAGAGATACAGAAACCTGGTCGACGAAGATGCTGCCACCGAACAACAATTTGAAAATGTAAAAGCATCTTATGAACAGGCAAAAGCCAATCTTTTAGCTTTGGAACAACAAAAAAATGCAGTGAGAGCAAGTGTGAACGAACAGGAAACGAAAGTTGCCCCTGTAAAAAGTCAGATTCAGCAAAGTTCTGCAAGCCTGAATAATGCTAAACTTTTTCTTTCTTATACGGTGGTTACCGCGCCTTACGATGGTTGGGTTGGTAAGAAAACCATTCAGGAAGGTCAGTTGATCAAGGAAGGTCAGGCTTTGGTGCAGATCGTGAGCAAAGAAAAATGGATTATTGCGAATTATAAAGAAACGCAATTGGGACAAATCGACCAAAGTAAAGAAGTTATCATTACCGCCGACGCTTATCCAGACGTGGAATTTAAAGGAAAAATACTTTCGGTTTCTCCGGCTTCAGGTTCACAGTTTTCATTGGTAAAACCTGATAATGCAACAGGAAATTTTGTAAAAATCGAGCAGAGATTTCCAGTGAAAATTCTTCTTGATAAAAACCAAAACAACGAAAAACTACTTTCCGGGATGAATGTTCTGGTGAGTGCGAAGAAGATATAGAGTTTGAGAGTCGGAGGTTTTTAGAGTAATCTTCAACCCAAGAATTTTCAAATTTTCAAATTAAATTATTTTTTTAGCGAAAAGTCAAAATAGCAAATTGCGAATCTGCAAAATTTTTTCTTCTGCATTTTTGCCATTTACCTTTTACTTTTTTTACACCTTGCCTTTTTGTCTTTTCGCTTTTTATTATAATGATTCAGTTTAAACTTTTAAGAAACTATTTCCAGCAAGTTTGTCATTCCGTAGGAATCTAAACATTGTATTTGAATTCTATCGGAAAGATTCAAGCCGAGATTTATGTAGAATGACAAGCTCTTTTTAATGATAAATATTGGTAGAAACGACCACAACCCTAGCCCCGATTGAAACGGCATCCTTTTTTGTTGCGGGCGCAGCGAAGCGGAGCCCGTAATAAAAAAGATACAGTGGAAAGCGGGAAAAAGCTCCTAAAAAATTTAAACAGATTTAATACAAAATACCATTGGCAATCATCATAGATTCGCTTTTTAAAGAAAATCATGCAACATAATACAGTTTATCATAAATGGGTACCACAATGGCTGAAACTGCCGCTTCTTATTTTGGCGCTTTTTCCCCACTTGATGTTGTTGTCGCTTTTGCATTCCAATAGCGCCTTCACATCTTCTTTTATGGATGTAGATTCAGACGATATCCAATACTTAATGATTTTGATGTACGGGACATTTGTGGTTACCCTTTTAGTTATACAGCGGTTTATGGCGTATTTCAGCGTTAAATATTATACGCTGCTCATGTCTTCCGTTTCCATTCTTATTCTCTACGGACTTTCGGTTACCAGTGATTATCATATTATTTTGGTGATCCGCTTTCTGGAAGGGGTTTTCGGAGTGATGGAAGGCGCCATTTTCCTTCCGCTGATTGTCGCCGAGCTGAAAACAAGGCATGCCAAAGAGATCGCCTACACTTTTATGTACACGATTATTCTAACTGGTGGGACTTTAACGACCTCTCTGATGAAATCGAGCATTGAAGATTATGACTTTAAGCACATGATTTTAATGATGGTTTATTTTCATGTATTTGTTTTAATTATTGCTTTTGCGATCTTCAATAAAAACAGATTTTTCCCTAAAAAACCACTCTATCAGCTGGATATTACAAGCTGGTTTTTGCTTTGGGGATGTCTTCAGGCAGGCGGTTATGCTTTAATTTACGGGAAAAGACTGATGTGGTTTGAATCTGACATTATCATTTTCTGCTTCCTGATTTTTCTGCTTTTCGGAGGCTTATTTATGTTAAAACAGAGAAATCAGCCTCGCCCGTTCTTTCATTTTGAAGTTTTCAGTTCAAAAAATCTGATTGCCGGAGTGATTCTGTTTTTTATTTTTTATATTCTGAGAGCCTCTATTAATAATGTATATACAGTGATGGCAACGGTCTGGAAATGGCCGTGGGATTATATCGTAGAAATCCAGTACTGGAATGTTGCGGGAAGTCTTTTAGGAGTTTTCCTTTCTGCTTTATGTATTACAAAAGGAGCATCTTCGCGGTTGGTTTTCTTTACCGGATTTATGATTCTTGCGATTGATTGTGCCTGGTTTACCTACACTTTTTATCCCGACACTACTTTGCAAACAATTTGTCCGCCACTGTTTCTTCAGGGCGTCGGACAAGGACTGCTTTTCACCCCTTTGGTTTTCTTTTTAATCGCAGGAATGCCGGAACAATACGTCTCCAACGCAACGGCAGTCGGAACAGCAACAAGATTCTGGACAACCGCCATTGGATATGCTTTGATGCAGAATTTAATGTTATTTTTAACGTTGAAACATTCGGATACAATAAGTTCAAATTTTACAGATACCAATCCAGTTTTTTATTCACAATGGAATCAGGTTTTCGGAAGTCAGATTGCTAAACTTCCGATCAATGAATCGATATCGATGACGGCTGGAGCTTTTAAAGCTAAAATCAATGCACAGGCTATTTTGCTTTCTAATATGGAGATTTTCACAGGATTATTCTGGTTAGCGTTAATTACGGCATTGGTGATCTTACTTTATAATCCGGTGAAAATTGCGGTGAGAAATATTATGTAAGAGCGTGTTTAAATTTTATTTGTATTGCCTTTATTACTTTTAATAAGGATTTTATCTAAAACTTATTTCTTACGCAAAGTTTTAATATACAGCAAGGTATATTCTAGTGAGCAAAGAAGAATCAACAAGTTGATTTGATGAAGCTGTATTTTCAAGCTTCGCGAAGCAAATTCATTTGCCTTTGCTATCTAAAAATATGCAGAGAGACATACAATCTTTGCGTTAAAAAAAAGATCATGATAATCTAAAATAAATACTGAACCAAGATTTTAAACAGGCTCTAAGTTTTAGGCAGAAAATTTGCTATAATTCCTGAAATTTGGTTTATGGAAATTCAGGAAATTGTATCAAAACAAAAAGATTTTTTTAAAACACAGCAAACGAAAAATATCCGGTTCAGAAAAATGTATCTTGAAAAACTTCGGGATGTGATTTTACAAAACGAAAATCTTTTATATGAAGCTATTTATAAAGATTTTGGGAAGTCAAAATTTGATACCTTCCCCACTGAAATTTCCTTTATTTTAAATGACATCAACTATTATTTGAAAAATTTAAAGTCACTTTCAAAACCTAAAAAAGTACGAACTAATCTGGTAAACCAAATTGGAAAAAGCAGAATTCATTCCGAACCTTTAGGAAATATCTTGGTGATCGGAGCATGGAATTATCCTTATCAATTATCGCTTTCGCCTATTATTGCAGCATTAGCAGCCGGAAATTGCTGTATTCTAAAACCAAGTGAAATTGCAGAAAATACAATGAAAACAATGGTGAAAATCATCAGTGAAAATTTCCCACCTGAATATTTATATGCTTATGAAGGCGGAATTGATGAAACCACAGAATTATTAAAACTTAAATTTGACAAAATATTTTTCACCGGAAGTACAAAGGTCGGGAAAATCGTTTACGAAGCTGCTGCTAAAAATTTAACTCCAGTTACTTTAGAATTAGGTGGAAAATCTCCGGCAATTATTACCAAAGAAGCAAACCTTGAAGTCGCTGCCAAAAGAATTGTCTGGGGAAAATTTTTAAATGCCGGACAAACCTGTGTTGCTCCTGATTATTTATTAGTTGAAGAATCCGTTAAGGAGCAGTTTTTGGAAATGCTGAGAAAATATATTCAGGAATTTAAATATGAACCGAATTCAGAGCATTACACAAGAATTATCAATCAAAGGAATTTTGAAAGGCTTACTAAGCTCATTAATAAAGATAAAATTTACTTCGGAGGAAATTTTGATAGAGAAAAATTATTCATCGAACCCACCATTTTAATGAATATTAATTGGGAAGATGATGTGATGCAGGAAGAGATTTTCGGACCTATTTTGCCCGTTATTTCCTTCAATAATTTTAATACTATTTTAAATGAAATTTTAGAATTGGAAAAACCTCTAGCCGCTTATTTATTCACCAATAACTCTGAAGAAAAAGAAAATTTCAAGCAGAAAATTTCTTTTGGTGGAGGTTGTATCAATGATGTCATGATGCATTTAGGAAATGAAAATCTTCCGTTTGGAGGTGTTGGAAGTTCAGGAATTGGAAATTACCACGGTAAATTCGGTTTTGAAACCTTTTCACATCAAAAAGCGATTCTTGATAGAGCAACTTGGGGCGAACCCAATATTAAATATCCTCCCTATTCTGAGAAAAAATTAAGCTGGATTAAAAGATTTCTTTAGCTAAAAAAATATCCGTTTGACATGTCAAACGGATATTTTTTAAAGAATTTTTCCATTCTGTAAAAACTCCTTTACTTTTTCTTTACTATATCCTTTCCCTTCTTCTAAAATTTCACTTTGTTGAACATGAATCTTCTTTCCATTTTTATCCAATATAATAAAGAAAGGATAAAATTGTTGTTCTTTCACATTGATATATTGAGCAAAAGTCTTTTCATTTTTATTGTCCGGAGAATAATTTAAATGATAATATAGATAATTTTTATCTACAATTTCTTTTAATTCTGGTGTAGACTGAACAAAATTATTAAATCTCAAGCACCAAATACACCAGTTTCCACCTGCTTGAATTAAAATTTTCTTATTTTCTTTTTGAGCCTGCACAACAAGCTTTTTAATATCTGCCTGTGCATCTGCTTTCGGATCATAAGGTTTTGGTAATTTCGCCTTCTCTTCTGCAGATTTTTTCTTTGCTTCTAATTCTGCTGCATCCGATTTTACCAATAATGCTTTATCCGCAGAATTTTTGCTTTCTGCAGGTTTATTTGTAGTCTGAGCCCAAGCCATTGTGCTTAGAGCCAAAACAGCTACCAACGACAATTTTTTCATAACATAAAAGTAAAAAAATAATACTTATTACAAGCAAAAATAGAACCATAATTTTATTATCACTAAATTTGCATGTTTTATGAATTTCCTAATCAAAATACTATACCTAATCTCTAAGCTCCCGCTAAAAGTATTATATATTTTTTCGGATATAATGTTCTTTTTGAATTATTACTTAGTAGGTTACAGAAAAAATGTAATCACTCAAAATTTAAAAAATTCCTTTCCTGAAAAATCAGAACAAGAACTTGAAGAAATTAAGAAAAAATTCTATCGCAATTTCTCTGATTATTTAGTGGAAACCGTGAAGTCTTTTAGCATTTCTGAAACGGAATCGAGGGTAAGAATGCAACATATTAACCAAGAAGTTTTTCACGAAGCAAAAGCTGAAGGTAAAAATATTATTATGCTTGCCGGCCATGTTTTCAACTGGGAGTGGATCAATGCTTTTGCAAAAATTATCCCTCAGGATCATTGTCATCCCGTTTACAGAAAAGTAAACAGTGATTTTTGGGAAAATCAGATGAAGAAGGTGCGAAACAAATTCGGAAATGAAGCATTGGAAGCGAATGAAGTCATCCGAAATATTTTGAGAAACAAAAACAACGGGAGTTCTGCCTATATGTTTGTGGCAGACCAAACTCCACATTCAGCGAGTGTAACCTATGGTTTGGAGTTTCTTAATCAAAGAACCCCAGTTTTTTTAGGATATGATAAATTGGCGACCAGACTTGACCTTGTTTTCATCTATTGTGAAATGAAAAAGGTGAAGCGTGGATTTTATCAGGTAAACTATCACAGAATTTATCCTGACGGTGAAAAATTCGTGGAACATGAAGTGGTGAAAAAATTTCATAAATTATTGGAAAACACTTTACACAAGCGTCCTGATAATTATCTTTGGTCACACCGAAAATGGAAATATCAGGATTCTATAAAACAATATGACTCTGAAAAAATTTAGCTGTAAATGTCAAAAAAAATTGCCGTTGCCATATTAAACTGGAATGGAAAAAGCTGGCTTGAAAAGTTTATACCAAGCGTTATTCGCTACTCTGAAAATGCTGATATTTATGTGATTGATAATCTTTCAACAGATGATTCAGTTGATTTTTTACAATCAAATTTTCCCAGTGTAAAAATTATTAAAAACGATAAAAATTATGGTTTTGCAGGAGGTTATAATGAAGGTTTAAAACATATTGAAGCTGAATATTATTGTTTACTCAATTCCGATGTCGAAGTTACCGAAAACTGGATTGAACCTGTTTTAAATTTATTTGAAAAAGATTCATCGATTTCTGCTATTCAGCCTAAAATTTTATCATTCAACAATAAAAATTATTTTGAATTTGCCGGAGCTGCTGGTGGATTAATCGATAATCTGGGTTATCCATATTGTCGAGGACGAGTTTTTGATGATGTAGAAGAAGATAAAGGTCAATACGATGATGAAACAGAAATTTTCTGGGCTTCGGGATGTTGTTTTTTTATCCGTTCTAAAGATTTTTGGGAACAGAAAGGTTTTGACGAAAGATTTTTTGCCCATCAGGAAGAAATTGATCTTTGCTGGAGATTAGTCAATTCCGGAAAGAAAATTTTTTATACCGGAAAATCAAAAGTATATCACGTTGGCGGAGGAACTTTAAATAAACAAAGTGCTCAGAAAACGTATTTAAACATCAGAAATAATCTTTCCATGATGTTGAAAAATTTACCTTTTCCGAAACTCATTTGGTTGATATTTTTCAGATTATGGTTGGATGGAGTTGCTTCTATTTATTTTGCTTTCAAAAACGGATTTTCTCATCTTTGGGCAGTGGCAAGAGCACATTTCGCATTTTATGGTCAGGCTTCCGGAACTTGGAAACGTAGACAAAAGCATCAGAAAGAAGACTTTTATCAAACAAAATGGTTGATATTCAAGCATTTTTTGGGACGAAAAATAAAATAGGATTTAGAAATTAGCTTTGAATTTTAAACATTAAACTTTAAATAATTTAAATGGATTTTTGTGCAATAGATTTTGAAACAGCGACTCACGACAGAAGTTCTGCGTGTGAAATTGGCGTTTGTATTGTACAGGATTCAAAGATTGTGGAAACTAAAACATGGCTGATAAAACCGCCTAGTTTTCCTTATTTTAATCCATTTAATATTCAAGTTCATGGCATTCGTCCGGAAGATGTAAAAGATGCTCCAACATTCGACGAAGTTTGGTATGAAGTTCAGGAAATGATGTACGGAACATTGATGATTGCCCATAATGCAGGTTTTGATGCGGGAGTATTGCGTGGTTGCTTACAGCATTATGGTATGTTTACACCAAACATAAATTATTTGTGTAGCATTCAATTAGCAAAAAAATCTTGGAATTATTTGCCTAAATATGGCCTAAAACAATTGGCAGATTATCATCAAATAAAATTTAACCATCACAGAGCGGGTGATGATGCTGAAGTGTGTGCAAAAATATCTCTTTTAGCCTTTGAAAAGCTGTTTCTCACAAGCAATGAAGAGGTTTCTGAATATATGAAACTGAAGATTAAAAAGCTCTAGTTTCTTGATCAATACGACACTTGCCTCTTTTTACTTTTAACTTTTTTCTTTAAATCAATTACTTAAAACCTCAGATAACAAATTAAATTTCGGAATATCTATTTCAAAATTTTCTTGTGTTTCCATGTTTTTAACCAGATATTTTCCGCTCATATTCCCTACTCCGGAACGAAGCATTACATTCGAAAAATAAGTAAAATTTTCGCCAGATTGTATCTCAGGAGTTAATCCTATTACGCCATCTCCTATAATCTCTGTATACCCAAAACCTACATCAAAAATAAGCCATTTTCTTTTCAAAACTTTGATAGGAAAACCACCCTCATTTTCGATCGTAATATTGTATTTGAAAACATAACGGTTTTCAGATGGGTAACTATTCTTGCTATCATATTCAGGAATTACTGAAACTTTGATATTTGAAGTTATTTTTTGAAACATCATCTTAAGTATTTTCTAAATATATACAAAAATCTCGCCTTTTTTAAGGCGAGATTGTAAAGATATATTATAATTTTATTAAAACTTATAATCCAAGGCCTTTTCTTTCGTCCCCACCCAATAGGATTTCAACAGGATTGTCGATACCTTCTTTTACTGCAACAAGGAATCCTACAGATTCTTTACCGTCGATAATTCTGTGGTCATAAGACATCGCAACATACATCATTGGACGAATTACAACTTGCCCATCAACAGCAACCGGTCTCTGGATAATGTTGTGCATCCCCAAGATTGCAGATTGAGGAGGGTTAATGATCGGCGTAGAAAGCATAGATCCGAAAGTACCACCGTTAGTAATTGTGAAAGTACCACCAGTCATTTCATCAACTGTGATTTTTCCGTCTCTTACTTTGATCGCAAGATCTTTGATATTTCCTTCAACGTTAGCAAAAGACATGTTTTCTGCATTTCTCAATACAGGAACCATTAATCCTTTAGGACCAGAAACTGCAATTGAAATATCGCAGAAATCATAGTTTACTTTGAAATCTCCGTCGATAGATGCATTTACATCCGGATACATCTGTAATGCTCTTGTAACCGCTTTTGTGAAGAAAGACATGAAACCAAGTCCTACTCCGTGCTTTTGACCGAATTCTTCTTTATATTGTTTTCTTAGTCTAAAGATCTCAGACATGTCAACTTCGTTGAAAGTCGTTAACATTGCTGTTTCATTCTTTACAGAAACTAATCTCTGAGCGATTTTTCTTCTAAGAACTGAAAGTTTAGTTGTTGTTGTAGATCTTGAACCTGTAGCCGTCATTGGGCTTCCTCCTAATGCAGGAACAGCTGCCAATTCAGCATCAGATTTAGAGATTCTTCCGTCTCTTCCGGAACCTGAAACCTGAGAAGCATCGATACCTTTTTCGTCAAGAATTTTCTTAGCCGCAGGAGATGGAGCTCCCGTTGCATACGTTTGAGGTGCAGCAGCAGGTTTCGGAGCTTCTTGCTTAGCCGGTTCAGCTGCTTTAGGAGCCTCCTCTTGTTTTGGAGCTTCAGCAGCAGGAGCAGCGCTACCCGCAGGTTTAGCAGCATCCATATCGATTAAACAAACCACTTGTCCTACTTGTACCACGTCACCTTCTTCAGCTTTCAAAGTAATAACACCACTTTGCTCAGCAGGCAATTCAAGAGTAGCTTTGTCTGAATCTACTTCAGCGATGGGTTGATCTTTTTCTACATAATCACCATCTTTCACAAGCCAAGTTGCAATTTCAACTTCTGTAATTGATTCGCCCGGTGAAGGAACTTTCATTTCTAAAACTGACATATCGTATTTTTTATTTTTTTATTGATTATTATTTTTAATTAAGCTGTTACAGGTCTTTTTACAGGAGCATCATCTCTGTCGAAAACTCTGTTGATCACTGCATTCTGGTTTTTCTCAAACATTTTGTGGCTTCCTGGAGCCGGAGCACCGCTTGGTACCGGAGAAATCACCTGAATTCCCGTTTCTCTGAAGTTTCTCAAGATATAAGACCAAGCGCCCATATTTTCAGGTTCTTCCTGAGCCCATACCAATTCTTTTCTGTTTGAATATTTTTCGAAGATCGCGTCGATTGCATCAACTTGAAGCGGATACAACTGTTCGAATCTTACCAATGCAATATTTTCAGCATTTAATTCTTCTTTCTTAGCCAATAATTCGAAGTATAATTTACCTGAACAAAGCACTAATTTTTCAACTTTTTTAGGATCAGCAGTTGGATCGTCTAAGATTGGCTGGAATCCTTTGTTTGAGAAATCTTCAAGCGGAGAAACCACTCTTGGATGTCTTAACAATGATTTAGGACTCATCACGATTAACGGTTTTCTGAATGACCATTTCAATTGTCTTCTCAACAAGTGGAAATAGTTTGCAGGCGAAGTAATGTTCGCAACCACCATATTTTCGTTAGCACAAAGTGTTAAGAATCTTTCCAATCTTGCTGAAGAGTGTTCTGCACCCTGACCTTCCGAACCATGAGGCAATAACATGACCAAACCGTCCTGAATTTTCCATTTTTCTTCTGCAGCAGCCAAATATTGATCAACGATAATCTGAGCACCATTTACGAAATCTCCAAACTGAGCCTCCCAAATCGTTAATGTATTAGGAGATGCCATTGCATAACCATAATCGAAACCAAGAACTCCGTACTCCGAAAGGTGAGAGTTGAAAACATCAAATCTGCTTTCAGAAACTTCTCTTAATGGTACATATTCTTCTTCCGTATCTTCAGTTTTTACCACCGCATGTCTGTGAGAGAAAGTACCTCTTTCTACATCTTCACCGGAAATTCTTACATTATGACCTTCCACCAAAAGTGTAGCATACGCCAACCACTCACCAAGAGCCCAATCTAAATTGTTACCCTCGATCGCTTTAATTCTGTTTTCGAAAAGTCTTGTAATTTTATTTAAGAACTTTTTATCAGCAGGAAGTGTTGACATTTTAAGAGCCAATTCTTTCAGCTTAGCCAAGTCGTAAGTTGTGTCTACAGGCTGCTGAACGGCACCTCTCTTTCCAATTGGATAGTTCGTCCAATCTTCCGCCATGAAAACGTCCATTACGTTTTTCTCAATTTCTTTAGAAGCATCAAAATCTTTATCTAAAAGACCTTTGAAATCTGCCTCCATTTTAGCGATTACGTCGTTTGAAGTAATGCTGTCCTTAAGCAATTTATCTTTATAAATCTCTCTTGGGTTCGGATGCTTAGAAATTAATTTATATAAATTAGGCTGAGTAAATCTTGGTTCATCACCTTCGTTATGACCATATTTTCTATATCCTAATAAATCGATGTAAACATCTTTTCCGAATTTAGCTCTGAAATCAGCAGCAAAGTGAATCGCATGAACTACCGCTTCTGCATCGTCAGCATTTACGTGCATTACAGGAGATTCTGTAACTTTTGCAATGTCTGTACAGTACGTAGAAGACCTTGCATCCATATAGTTCGTTGTAAACGAAACCTGGTTGTTAACCACAATATGAACTGTACCTCCCGTTCTGTAACCCTCTAAAGTCATCATCTGAGCCACTTCGTAAGCAATACCTTGTCCAGCAATTGCACCGTCACCGTGAATGATGATTGGCAAAACTTTAGCATAATCTTTATACTTATCATCTACTTTTGCACGGCAAATTCCTTCTACAAGAGCAGCTACCGTTTCAAGGTGAGATGGATTCGGAGTCAAATTGATAGAAACCTCTTCTCCTGAAGCTGTTTTAATTTTTTTAGATGAGCCTAAGTGATATTTAACATCACCAGAGAATACATCTTCTTCAAATTCTTTTCCTTCAAACTCCGAGAAAATCTGCTTATAAGATTTACCGAAAATGTTGGTCAACACGTTCAATCTACCTCTGTGAGCCATCCCCAAAACCACTTCGTCTACTCCCAATTGAGAAGATCTTGAGATCAACTGATCTAAAGCCGGAATTAAAGTTTCACCACCTTCCAGTGAGAATCTTTTTTGTCCTACGAATTTTGTGTGAAGATAATTTTCAAAAGCAACAGCCTGATTTAATTTTAATAAAATCTCTGTTTTTTCGTTTGCTGAAAGATTCGGATGGTTTTCGTTTACCTGTAACCATCTTTTGATAAAATCTTTCTCTTCAACATTGTTGATGTGCATGTATTCAACCCCGATAGAATCACAGTAAATAGTTTCTAAACGAGTTACGATTTCTTTTAAAGTAGCAGGCTCTTTGAACCCGATTTCTACAGCACCGTTGAATTTTGTATTTAAATCTGAACTGCTAAGACCGAAATTTTCAATGTCTAAAGTAGGCGTATAATGTCTTCTTTCTCTTACAGGGTTTGTTTTGGTAAACAAATGCCCTCTTGTCCTGTACGCTTCAATAAGGTTGACTACCTTAAATTCTTTCTTAATGTGCTCAGAAACCTCACCGTTTGCTGCTGCCTGAGTTGCTTGCTGCACAGGAGCTGAAGTGGCTGGTACCTGGATATATTGGATGTTTTCGTCGTCACCATAAGTCTCCAAGGCAAAATCGAAGCCTTGAAAGAAGGCTTTCCATGATGGTTCTAAAGAGTCTGGGTATTTTAAGTACTGTTGGTATAAATCCTCAATTAACTGAGAATGAGCTGCGTTTAGGAATGAAAATCTGTCCATTATTACAGTTTATCTGTTATTAAAATTTGTTTGTCGAATTAATCCTCAAATTTAATAAAAAAAACCGAGTTAAAACAGCCTTTAAAGTATTAAAAAAACTATAAAATAAATATCTCTGAAAAATTTACTTAAATACTGATAATGAGAGCTTCATATTGACCTCCTGCCCCTCCATTGGGCGTTCTACAAAAGTCTGATATATATCACCAAAACGCATCTCGTCTTTTTTGGCTTTCTGAATTAATTGTTGTATAGCTTTCACTCTCCCTTCATAAGTTCCTTTGTAATACATCACGTAATTCTCTGTCGCATTTATCGTTCTGAAACTAAAGTTATTATCTGTAATCCCGAATTTTTTAGACAAAGGAATAGCCATAAAATAAGACACTTCTTTATCTTTATAATTATCAGCATCTGTAATCATCATCGGATAACCGAATTCATCATCTTTTTTGCCAAGATCCATCGTTACGTAATTATAAACTTTATTATAATTCATCACAACATTCCTATATAAAGCATCTTTTTTATTAGATGTACTTACGTTGATTCCTAATAATAGTTGCGAATCTTCTTTTTCCACCATTAGGCTGTCGTATTTTATCGCAGCCATTTTGTTATCCTTTTCTACTTTGTTGCCTAAAACGTTTTTCAGATTCGTCATGCTTTTATCAATATTTTCAGCAAAACGGTCTTCAGTCCAAAAATTTTCAACTCTTCGGAAAACGGATAATTTCGGCGTACTTACATACCATATAATCTGTGTTTTTTCGGGAGCAACAGGTTTAAATTTAACATCAACCAAAGTCGGATTTTCATTTTCATCTTCAAAAAGCTGATATCTTAAAGTTTTATTCATATTTTGATATCTGATGAACATTTCACCATCAGTATCATTTTTCTTATCAACATAGCTCATAGAGCTTCCCTGACCTTCGTATGGCGTATAATAATCGATGTCGATAGTCGGTGAGCTTGTAAAGAAATTGTTCCAACGGGTAAACTGCTGTAAATTATTGAACTGCGAAAAAACCTTATCCACGGGATAATCGATCTCTTTTACAATTTTAAAATTCTTGCTTTCATCCACGAAATAATACATAGAAGCTGCATAAGCTCCCGCTAGTAAAATAACAAATACCGCTATGACTTTGAAAAAACGCATATCGCAAAAGTAATACAAATAAAAAAAGTGACCAATATCTTGATCACTCTTGTTTCTTTATTTTGGATGGAAGCTGGAGGAATGGATGATGGAAGTTAATATATGAAATTTAAATAGTTCATCTTTTTCAACATCAAAACTTCCTGCTTACCTACTTCTATCCTATATGAGTTCCCGGAGGTAAAACGGCGCCTTTTTTCACGACAACAATTCCGTCCTGAACGGAGTGTGTTCCGAAATCACCGTCTTTAAGATGTTTCCCACCGATAATTCTTACATTATCTCCAATGTAGCAGTTTTTATCCAAAATTGCTTTTTCAATATAGCAGTATTTCCCTATTCCCATGTTGGGTTTACCGCTTCTGTCATTCATGACAATTTCAGTGGTATTTTGATAGAAATCTGCACCCATTACATACGAATTCACAATGGTACTTCCTTTATCAATTCTGGTTCTGTTTCCTATCACTGAATTTTCAATTTTATCAGCCATAATGATACATCCGTCTCCAAAAACAGCTTTGCTTACGTAAGAGCCGTTAATTTTCGATGGTGGAAGCATTCTCGCTCTCGTGTAAATTGGCGATGACGAAAACAGATTAAACTGAGGAAAATCCTGACAAAGATCTAAGTTAGCCTCGTAAAAAGATTCGATGGTTCCGATGTCCGTCCAATATCCTTCATATTGATAGCTCAACGTGGTATATTTTCCGATGGAATTTGGAATGATATCTTTCCCGAAATCATCTCCTGCCCCTTCATCAAACATTTTTTTAAGAATGCTTTTCGTGAAAATATAAATTCCCATCGAAGCTAAATATTCTTTTCCCGCATGTTTATTTTCTTCGGAAACTTCAGATTTTAAACCATCCAACAGGTCATTGGTTGGTTTTTCAACGAAAGAAGTAATATTTCCTTCATCGTCTGAGCTTAAAATTCCGAAACCTGTGGCATCTTTGGCATTTACCGGAATTGTGGCAATCGTTACATCACCTCCTTTTTCGATATGGAAATCCAGCATTTCCTTAAAATCCATCTGATAAAGCTGATCGCCGGAAAGAATCAAGATATACTCATAATCATACTTTTCTAAATGTTTCATTGACTGGCGAACCGCATCGGCAGTTCCCTGATACCAACTTTCGTTTTCTACATTTTGTTCTGCTGCTAAAATATCAACAAAACCTTTGCTGAAAATATCAAAATGATAAGAGTTTTTAATATGAGAATTCAAAGAAGCAGAATTAAACTGAGTCAACACCAAAATTTTATTCAATCCAGAGTTTAAACAATTTGAAATAGGAATATCTACCAATCTGTATTTCCCCGCGATGGGTACAGCCGGCTTTGATCTTGTGTACGTTAACGGGAAAAGTCTTGTTCCTCTTCCTCCCCCTAAAACAATGGAAATTACATTGTGATTCATAAATTATCTGCGTTTTATTTTATTAAGTTTACTGTTCTATCCTTGGTGTTCACGTTTACTGAAAAACATTCTTTATTTTCAGCTTTTAAATTTTGATTATAAACTACAACTTTATACAAATTATCTCCCAACTCTTTTACCTCTTTGTCTACGTCGTAAATTTCTATATAATATTTCTTTAGTTCGTCTCTGAATAATTTATTGGTTATTAAAACATCCATAACATCTACTTTCTTCATCATAAAGCCATCAATGTCTTTGTCGTATTTTTGTCTCCAGTTTTGACCATATTTTTTCTCGATTGCAGCAAAAGTTTTTTGATTTTGAGTTTTAATACTGTCCATCAGTTTTTCAGTTACCACACATCCTGCCACGGAAACATGTTTTATTTTCCATTTATCTGCTATTCCATCTTCTGCTTCTACAACATCAAAATTAGGTAGGCCAAAACTTAAAATTCGATAATAGCCATCTTCATGTATCATAGTTTCTTCCTTTTTCTTACAAGAAAACATCATTATCAACAGAAATAAAAAAGACAGCTTTTTCAATATTTTAGTTTTTATATAAAGCTATGTATTTCTCTGCGGATTTCTCCCATGAAAAATCAAAATTCATATTAGAATGGATTAAATTCTCCGTCACCTCCTTTTCATTATAAATACTTAAAGCCCTGTTTATCGCGTGAATAATATCATCTACTCCCGGAAATGTAAAATTAATTCCCGCTCCGCCTGTTGAAATATCTTCTACGGTATCTCTCAAACCGCCTGTATATCTCACAATAGGAATTGTTCCGTATCGCATAGAATACATTTGATTCAGACCGCAAGGTTCAACCCTTGAAGGCATTAGTAAAAAATCCGCCGAAGCATATATTTTATGTGAAAGATGTTCTTTATATCCTAAATCCAACGCAAAATTGCTGTAGACATAATCATATTCTTTCAGTTTATTTTCAATATAAGAATTTCCTGAGCCCAAAATCATGATATTTAAAGCACCATAACTTTGTTTAATACTTCTCCAGACTACATCCGGAAGGAAATCTGCTCCTTTTTCTGTCGCAAACCTTCCGATAAAAGCAAACAAAGGAAGTTCTGGTTTTAAACCATATTCTTTACAAAGCTTTTCTTTATTCTTCTTCTTTTGAGCGATGGCATTTTTACTATTAAAATTAAAATCAAGCATTGGATCGGTTTCAGGATTCCAAACATCAGAATCGATTCCGTTGATAATTCCGTAAGCTTTACCAAACTCATCGCGAACCAAGCTTTCCAACCCTCTGAAACTCACAAAAAGTTCTTCAAGATACCCTTGAGAAACCGTTGTAAAAGCCGTCGCGCATTTAATCATACTTGCCAAAGGATTAATAAAACCATTCCAGTCCATCAATCCCCATTTATAAGAATCAAAAGAAGGCATATAGTTTGCCATTTCCCAACTCATCATTCCCTGATATTCACCGTTGTGAATTGTTCCGATAGTCTTTACACCTCTCAAAAACGAAAATTCATCACAATTCTCGATCATAAAAGGAACCAAGCCCGTATGATAATCGTGGCAATGCAGAATATTGGGACGAATTTCCATCGCACTCAGCCAATGCAAAACGCCATGCTGAAAGGCCAAAAACTGAAAACTTTCATCCTGATAACCGTAAGGATTATCTCTATCTAAAAGTCCGGGAATTTTCACCATAAAAAGTTCAAATCCCAAAACATCGGTTTTCTCTTTCAAAACCTGAACCTGAAGCATATTCGGCCCTTGGTGAATGAAACCATCAAAAACTATGTCAAACTCATGTTCGTGAACAAAACTTTTGTTGTACCAAGGCATAACTACTTTCGCATCAACACCTTTTATTTTGTTCTGATACTTCGGTAAAGCGCCGACTACATCTGCCAAACCTCCTACTTTCGCTATCGGATAACACTCCGTACTGAGATGATAAACTACCATTTTTAC
Source organism: Chryseobacterium sp. GM_Chr_2 (assembly GCF_026540445.1). Taxonomy (NCBI): domain Bacteria; kingdom Pseudomonadati; phylum Bacteroidota; class Flavobacteriia; order Flavobacteriales; family Weeksellaceae; genus Chryseobacterium; species Chryseobacterium sp. GM_Chr_2. The sequence continues at coordinate 53,522 of NZ_JALNUD010000003.1, read as the reverse complement.
TTTTTATCTTTTGTGTTGTTTGAATCTATTTTGTTTGTACTTTTTGTCTTTTCTTTTCAGTACAATTCCTGCAAGCGGAGGCAATTTTATACTGATTGATTTCTGATGCCTCATATAATCTTCAAACTGCTCGCTGAAAATTTCAGGCTGAACTCCGCTTCCTGCATATCTTTCATCATCAGAATTAAAAATAATCTCCCAATGACTGCCTGCATTCACTCCTATTTTATAATCGATCACTCTTGGCGTAAGATTTAAAACAACCATAAAAACATCTTCTTTCTTCTTCCCTTTTCTAAGATACACATAAATCGAATTTTCAAGATCGTCTGCTTCTACCCATTCAAAACCATCTTTGTTGAATTGATTTTCGTAAAAAGCAGATTCATAACGATAGAGATGATTTAAATCTTTCACTAAAGTCTGCAAACCTTTATGAACAGGATACTGCAATAAATGCCAATCCAGACTTTGTTTAAAATTCCATTCGCCTGTTTGCCCGAATTCATCACCCATGAACAGCAATTTTGCCCCCGGATGAGTAAACATATAGACATACAAAGCACGAAGATTTGCAAATTTCTGCCATTCGTCACCCGGCATTTTATAAATTAAACTCGCTTTTCCATGCACCACTTCATCGTGTGACAAAGGCATCATATAATTTTCATTATACATATACATAGAAGCAAATGTGAGCTTATGATGAAAAAACTTTCTGTTGAGGGGATCTTCTTTAAAATAATCCAACGTGTCATGCATCCAGCCCATCATCCATTTCATACCAAATCCCACGCCACCGTCGTGCACAGGCTTCGTTAACATAGGAAAATCTGAACTTTCTTCCGCAATCGTTATGATATTATCCCCAAATTCTTTATAAACCGCTGTATTAAAATCCTGTAAAAAAGCTTTGGCTTCCAGATTTACATTTTCTCCATAAATATTTGGTTCCCACTCGCCTTCATTTCTTGAATAATCGAGGTGCAACATGGAAGTTACGGCATCTACACGCAATCCATCGGCATGATACCTTTCCAGCCAAAACATGGCGTTTGAAATCAAGAAAGATTTCACTTCATTTCTTCCGTAATTGAAAATATAAGACTTCCAATCGGGATGAAAACCTTTTCTGGGATCTTCATGCTCATATAAATAAGAACCGTCGAAACGATGTAAACCATTTGCGTCACCCGGAAAATGCGACGGAACCCAATCGAGAATAACGCCAATTTCATTTCTGTGAAGCTCATCAATCAGAAACATTAAATCCTGTGGCGATCCAAAACGTGAATTTGCCGCAAAAAAACCTGTGATCTGATAACCCCAACTCGGATCATACGGGTATTCCATCAAAGGCATAAATTCTACGTGCGTAAAACCCATCTCTTTTATATAAGGAACCAGTTTTTTTGCCACATCCCGATAATTCAAAAAACGGTCGGGATCATTTTCATACCTTACCCACGAGCCCAAATGCATTTCGTACACAGAAATCGGAGCATTTAAGCTATTCTTTTTCCAACGGTTCTCAAGCCATTCTTTATCGTTCCATTCATACCAATTGGTAGAAACCATCGACGCTGCCTGAATATTTTGTTCCCAGCTTAAAGCATAAGGATCACTTTTCTCCAAAATTTCTCCCCGGGGAGTTTCAATGGCATATTTATATAAAGTTCCCCACGTTAAACCGGCAATAAATCCTTCCCAAATTCCGGATTCATCCCAGCGCGGAAATAAAATATGGTCTTTATGATTCCAATTATTGAAGTTACCTATAACTGAAACTTTTTTCGCATTTGGAGCCCAAACCGAAAAATAAACACCTTTTACCCCATCTTTCTCTGCAGAATGTGCACCGAATTTCTCATACAGCTTATAATGTTTACCTTCTTTAAAAAGATAAATATCCTGATCTGTAAAAAGTGTATACGTTTTAACCGAATTCATCACGGTTTTAATTTAATTTATTATTTTCTTTGAAACTACGAAAAAATATTAACAAGAACTGTTAACTATTGTTGAATAATTATAATGCAAATCTCTTTCCATCGCTTGTTCTATCAAATATAGGATATTTTTTATTCCCCTTTTTATGATTTTAAAATTAATGATATAAAAGATTTTTTATAAATTTATCAGTTAGAAAATTAATAAAAACACACGATGAGGTTTGAACTTTATACCGAGGAAAGTGACGAGAGAACAATCTACATCACAGGAAATTTCAATAGTTGGAATCCGAAAGACAGGAGATTTCAGCTTACACAAACAGATCCCAACCATTATTTTATAGAACTTGAAGATCAGATTCTATCAGAAATTATTGAATATAAATTCACAAAAGGCGGCTGGGAAAATGTGGAACTTGATAAATACGGAAATATTACCCCCAACAAAAAAGCAGCAAAATCACTGGGAATAACTTCTGATATTGTTGAGAAATGGAGGTTTAACTGGGGACCTTTTAAAGATGAATATTTTCCGATCGCTGAAATTATTTCGGAGGAATTTTACATTCCTCAGTTGGAACGTTATCGTAAAGTTTGGGCTCTTTTGCCTTATGATTATTATGTTTCCAATAAAAACTACCCTGTTTTGTACCTTCAGGACGCTCAAAATTTATTCAACGAAGGAAGTGGCTATGGAAATTGGGAAATCGACAAAAAACTGTCCATTCTTTCCGAATATGGTCGTGGCGACGTAATTATCATCGCGATCGAACACGGTAGCGAAGAACGAATTAAGGAATATATATTTGATAATGACAACGTTGCAAATGGTTCTGAAGGCAAAAAATACATTCGCTTTATCACAGACACGTTGAAACCTTACGTAGATCAGAATTATCGCACAAAAAGGGATAGGGATAACACAGGAATTGGCGGAAGTTCATTAGGTGCATTAATCAGCATTTATAGTGGATTTTTGTATCCTGAAGTCTATTCCAAACTCTTAATTTTTTCGCCTTCACTTTGGGTGGAGCCTAATAATAATTTCCCGATGATGAATTTCAGAGTTCCATTCAAAACAAAAATTTATCTTTACGGAGGCGGTCAGGAAGGCTCGAAAATGGTAAAGAGAATTCATATTTTCGAAGAATATTTGAAACGTTGGGAAAAGAAAAATTTATTCGATTTTGAATTTAAAACCAATATCAATCCGGAAGGTACACACAGCGAATTTTACTGGTCTCAGGAATTTCCAAGAGCCATCGAATGGCTGTATTATAACAACACAGAAAATCCTGTAGAAGTAAAACCCCATCAACAAAGCATTAAAAATTAACACTATGAAGCTAATTAACACAAAAAATAAAAACTATACTCAGGTTTTTCACATCTTTACTGAAGAAGAGTGGTCAAAAACAAGTAAAAATTTCAATAAAAACATTGCCAATTTCTTTACGGGAAAAAAGCATGAAATTTTCGTAAATGCCCATGAAGAAGGAATTACTTACTTTATAGGTTTAGGAAAATCGACTTTACAAAATTTCGAAATTCAGCAGGTTGCCGTAAAATTTTCTCAAACACAAAAAGAAAAAATTCATGCGGTTCCGACTTTGTTTTTTGCGGATTTTATGAATGAAAAACAATTTGAAGAATTCGCAAAAGGTTTGTTGATTGGAACTTACCATTACCCTTTTGAAAAAAATCATCCTGTTTGGGATTCTAAATTTGAGCTTCATTTTGAGAATTTAAGTCAGAAAAAATTAGACAATATCAGTCGAAAAGCTGAAGCGCTAAGCAATGGACAAATTGTCTGTCAGGAATGGCTAAACAAACCAGCAAATCTTAAAAAGCCGGATACTTTAAGCTTATATTTAAAAAATTTAGCTAAAAAATACGATTTAAAATATACTGCTTTCAACAGAAAAAAATGCGAAGAACTTGGCTTGGGAGCTTATCTATCGGTAAATCAAGGAAGTGCTTATGATGCGGCTTTCACCATTTTAGAATATAAAACAACAGCAAAAAATGCTAAAACTTTTGGCTTAGTCGGAAAATGTGTTTTATTTGACACAGGCGGAATTTCATTGAAAAATCCTGATAATATGCACTATATGAAATCGGATATGGGTGGCGCAACAGCTGTTTTGGGAACTTTAATTTATGCTGCAGAAATGGAACTTCCGGTAAATATTATCGCTATTTTGCCGATTACGGATAATGCTATTTCTGAAAACGCTTTTCTTCCAAGCGATGTGATCACAGCTTATAACGGAAAAACAATTGAAGTTCTGAATACCGATGCGGAGGGCAGAATGATCTTAGCAGACGGGCTTTCTTATATGGCTAAAAACTTCAAAACAGATTTCATAATCGACTTGGCAACCTTAACGGGAAGTTCTGTGAGAATGTTCGGAGATACTTGTGGTGCAATGTTTTCGAATGATGAAGAATTAAAAAATCTTTTAATAAAAACCGGCGACAAGACCAATCAAAGACTTTGGAATCTTCCGCTTTGGGATGTTTGGAGCAATGATATTCAATCGGACGTGGCTGATTTAAAAAATATTTCAATGAAACCTATTGGAGATTGCATTGTTGCTGCAAAATTTTTAGAACAATTTATTGAAGATCATCCAAAATGGGCGCATTTGGACATTGCGGGAGTCGCTTTCGGAAGTGTGGGTTATGCTAAAGAAAAGGCTGCAACCGGCTTCGGAGTGCAATTATTAGCAGATTTAATTGAAAATTATCACTAAAAATTAGTTTATTTCAAAAATTCTCTGTATAATTGATATAGAAATTTTCAAAAACACATTATAATTAAGTTTTTAACATTAACTAATTAACAAAGATTTAATTTTATTTTTGAAAATTCATAAAAACATAAAAAACATTATATGGAGAAGAAAACAATAGTATGTATTTCGTGCTATTATAAGGGCTATGACTTCATGGACGAAATGAAGCAGCTTGGCAATAAAATAATCTTAGTAACATCCGAAAATCTTAAAGAAAAAGACTGGCCTTGGCATGCCATTGATGAGGTATTTTACATGCCTGAGGTAAAACCTTCCGTTTGGAATTTAGATCATCTTATTCAGGGATTTTCATTTTTAATGCAAACCAGAAAGGTTGATGCGGTGATTGCTTTGGATGATTACGATGTGGAAAAAGCCGCTCTTATCCGCGAATCATTCAGAATTCCGGGGATGGGACAAACTACGCACAGATATTTCCGAGATAAACTGGCCATGCGACAGAAAGCAAAAAGTTCGGGTATTAATGTTCCTGAATTTACGGCCGTATTTAACAATGATGAGGTTAATGATTTTGTTGAAAAAGTTCCCGCGCCTTGGGTATTGAAACCCCGTTCGGAAGCTTCTGCATCAGGAATAAAAAAATTGACCTCAAAATATGATCTTTGGGAAGCGTTGAATGCGCTGGGTGAAGAACGTCATTTGTTCCTTTTGGAAAGCTTCAAACCTGGCGATGTTTATCATGTTGACAGTTTAACATTCAATAAAGAAATTGTTTTTACTTCTGCTTCAAAATATTTAGCTCCCCCGATGCAGGTTTCGCACGAAGGCGGTGTTTTCAGAACCAAAACGCTGGGACGATATTCTGATGAATTTAAAGCTTTGGAAGATGCTAATGAAAAAGTTCTTTCTAATTTCGGATTGATGAACGGAGCAACCCACACAGAGTTTATCCGCAGCAAAGAAGATGGAAAATATTATTTTCTGGAAACATCATCACGAGTTGGCGGCGCTCATATTCCTGATTTGGTGGAAGCTTCAAGCAATATTAATATCTGGAGGGAATGGGCAAAAATAGAAGATGCTTTGTTAAGAGGAAATAATTATGAAATTTCTAAACCTACAGAATATTATTCAGGATTAATTATTGCTTTAATTAAGGATAAAGAGCCTAATTACAGTGAGTTTGAAAGCGAAGAAGTCGTAAAATTTTTACCTATTGATTACCATGTTGGAATCGTTTACAAATCAAATGATTCTACCGTGGTTCAGGAAAAATTAGATAAAGCAGCAGAAAAAATTCATGCTGAAATGCTGAATATTCTACCTCCGAAAAGCAAACCGACGAGTTAAAAAATATCAATTAAAAACCAAATAAGAAGAAAAATGCCGCACATAGAGCATACAGACTATTATTCACATATATTAGGAACAAGCCTTAAAGTGGAGGTTACGGGACACTATGGTTATCCAATTGTTATGTTTCCCACTTCCCAAGGTCAATACACCCAAAACAATGATTTTCATTTAAATGGAAGCATCAATTGGTTTGTTGAACAGGGAAAAGTTAAACTTTATAATATCCAAACGATTGACGGCTGGAGTTTTTATGATGACAATATTTCTCCACAGCAAAGAATCAGAAATTACGAAAAATATGTTCAGTTTTTGATCAAAGAGTTTATTCCTTACATTCAGAAAATTCATAAAGTGCACCGTGTGGCAGTGGCTGGAGCTAGTTTTGGCGGTTATCACGCGGCAAATTTTGCATTCAGATTTCCCGATGTGGTTTCGCATTTATTCTGCCTGTCCGGTGCATTCAGCATAAGAAACTTTATGGATGGATATTCTGACGAACTGGTTTATTTTAACTGCCCCAGAGAATTTGTGAAAAATGATGAAGCTTGGAAATATAAGCACATGCACATTGTTTTAAGCACTTCCGATCAGGATATTTGTAAAGATAAAAATATCGAAATGGCAGAAATTTTAAGTTCAAAAGGAATTGATTTCTGGTATGACGAAAGAAAGTGGATCAATCATGACTGGCCGCTTTGGAGAATGGTTTTCCCAACATTTATCGGAGCATTCTTCTCTTAAAAATTTTAATTAAAATCAAATATTAATATAAAAACATTTAAAAATACAATTATGGCAAAAAAAGTTGGAATTCTATTCGGTATGGAAGATACATTTCCTTGGGCGTTTATAGACAAGGTAAATGAATTAGGCGGAGGAGAAATCATCGCAGAACCCGTAAACATCGACAAGCTTGAGCAAGGTGCAGATTACGAGTATGCAGTAATTATCGACAGAATTTCGCAGGACGTTCCTTTCTATAGAGCTTATCTTAAAAATGCAGCATTAAACGGAACTTACGTCATCAACAACCCTTTTTGGTGGAGTGCAGACGAAAAGTTCTTCAACAATGCTTTAATGACAAAACTAGGAATCCCTCTTCCAAAAACGGTTTTGCTTCCTTCGCATGAAAGACCTACCGACACTTCAGAAACTTCTTTCAGAAATTTAAAATTCCCGCATGACTGGGATTATATTTTCGAATATGTAGGCTTTCCTGCTTATATGAAGCCTCATGATGGCGGTGGTTGGAAAAACGTTTACAGAGTAGAAAGTCCGGATGATCTTTGGAGCAAATTAAGTGAAACAGGCCAGTTGGTGATGATGGTTCAGGAAGAAATCGTGTTTGATGACTATTATAGAGTATATTGTTTAGGTCAGAAATACGTTCATATCATGCCTTATGAACCGAGAAATGCGCACCACTTGAGATATGCAACAACACATCAGACACAAGGTGAAGAATTGGAAAAGCTATTAAAGACCATTCATGATTATACGATTAAAATGAATAAGGCGCTTGGTTACGATTTCAACACGGTTGAATTTGCCATAAGAGACGGAATTCCTTATGCGATCGACTTCTGTAATCCAGCTCCTGATGCAGACAGAAACTCTGTAGGTGAAGAAAATTTCGCATGGATCGTAGAACATTCAGCAAAATTAGCGATTGAAAAAGCGAAGGAATATGTAAAAGGTAAACCTAATATCTCTTGGGGAACTTTTGTAAAAGATTCCGTAAAAAAATAAAAACGTAGAAAAACATAAAAGCACAAAGAAAATGCATCAATTTACCATTGGAATCGAAGAAGAATATCAGATTATTGATGTTGAAAGCAGAGACTTAATATCTCATGTTTCTAAAATAATTGAAGGGGGAAAAGCCGTTTTAAGTGAAAATTTAAAGCACGAGATGCACGAATCCATGATTGAAATGGAAACAGGCATTTGCCAGAATATTCAGGAAGCAAGAGCGGAGCTCACCAATTTAAGAAGGCATTTAATAAAAATTGCTCACGAACAAGGACTTAGAGTTTCCGGAGGCGGAACACACCCTTTTTCAAACTGGGAGCACAACACCATTACCAACGGCGAACGTTACAATAAAATCGTAGACGATATGGGCGATGTTGCCCGTGGAAACCTTATTTTTGGCTTACACGTTCACATAGGGATTCCTAATCGTGAAGAAGGGGTAAGAATTCAGAATGTGATGAGGTATTTTCTGCCGCACGTTTATGCGTTATCAACGAATTCTCCATTTTGGATCGGAAGAAATACTGGTTTTAAATCTTACAGACAGGAAATTTTCGTTAAATTTCCAAGAACCGGGATTCCGAGTTTCTTTAATTCATTAGCAGAATTCGACAGTTATGTTGATCTTTTAGTGAAAACAGGAACTATTGATAATGCCAAGAAAATCTGGTGGGATTTGCGGGTTCATCCGTTCTACCCTACCATTGAATTCAGGATTTGTGATATGCCGCTGAGAATCGATGAAACTGTTTGTATGGCTGCGATTATGCAGGCTTTGGTAGCTAAAATTTATAAACTTCATCAGCAGAATTTAAGTTTCAGAAGCTACCGAAGATTATTATTGAATGAAAATAAATGGCGTGCTTCCAAAAGCGGAATTGAAGCTCATTTGATCGATTTTGGTAAAGAAGAATCTGTGCCTTATCCTGATTTATTGAAAGAGTTATTAGAGTTTATCGATGATGTTGTGGATGATTTAGGATGTCGTGAGGAAGTGGAATATGCCTGGAAAATTTTAGAAAATGGAACGGGAGCCGACAGACAACTTCAGATCTACAGAGAGACAGGCGATCTAACGAAAGTAGTTGATTATATGATCTCTGAAACAGAATATGGCATTACACATGGCGAAACCGCTTCGTAATTTTTTGGTAACTTTGCAGAAAATATGAAGCAGTATGAATGATATTAGAATCGCTTTGCTAGACATGAATAATAATCAGGTCAATCAAGGCTTTAAAAATATAAGAGAAATTTCCGAAGTTTTTCAGCAGAATTCTGAAGAAAATGTAAGCATCAAAACTTTTGATGTAAGATTTAAGAATGAAATTCCCAATATTGAGGATTTTGATATCTTTATTTCTTCGGGAGGTCCCGGAGATCCTCACAGAGAAGGGCTTGAATGGGAAGATCAATTTGCTAATTTTTTAGATTCAGTTTTTGAGCACAATAAAAATCATGATGATAAAAAATATTTGTTTTTGATTTGTCACTCGTTTCAATTGGCGAGCATTCACTGGAAACTGGGAAATATCTGCAAGAGAAAATCTTATTCCTTCGGAGTAATGCCGATTCATAAAACTGAAGAAGGCGAACAGGAATTTTTATTTAAAAATCTTCCAGATCCTTTCTATGCCGTAGATTCAAGAGCATTTCAGTTCATTGAACCAGATCATGAGCGCATGGATGAATTAGGAATGAAAATCGTTGCTATCGAGAAAGAACGCCCGCATATTAATCTGGAAAGAGCTATTATGGCGGTTCGTTTTTCAGAAGAAATTTTCGGGACACAATTCCATCCGGAAGCTAATCCAGAAGGTATGATTGAAAACCTGAAAGACGAGAAAAATAAAGAAGCCATGATCGAAAATTTCGGAATGGAAAAATATCTTGAAACCGTCGACAGAATGGATGACGAGGACAAAATTGTCTTAACTCAGGCACAAATTCTTCCAAGATTTTTGCAATTTGTAAAAAAAACTTGTTGAAGCAAGCTGAAGCTTTAGTTTAAATTAATATATATGCTTCGACATGTTCAGCATGATATTTCTAATACTAATATTAAGTGTTTTTATTAGAATTAAATTATCGCAATATCATGCTGAGCGTAGTTGAAGCATAAAAATAATTAATCACAGAATCGGGCAAAAACTGTCCGATTTTTTAAAATCACAAAGAAAAAGAATATGATCTCAAAATACAGAAAACAGTTTAATAAAGAATTTTCACAGGAAAAATATGAACAGTTTAAAGAAATTTTAAATAAAAAAAGTGGAATTCCGCCAGGTTTTAGAATTTCAGAAAGTCCCATGATTCTTTCAAATGATTTTAAAAATAAACTGATAGAAGCGAGTGAAAGCATTATTGATCAGATCAAGGCTTTGCCGGAAGAAACCCTTCAAAAGGCGATTCCTGAAAACTGTTATGTTCCCAACGACACCAAACAACCTCATTTTTTCACCATTGATTTTGGAATCTGTAAAAATGAAGAAGGCGAAATTGTTCCTCAACTGATAGAATTACAAGCATTTCCGTCTCTTTATGCTTTTCAGAAAGTTTTAGAAGAAACCTTTTGTGAAGTATATCCTTTTCTGTCTGAAATCAGGAATAAAATGCCTCATGAAGAGTTTAAAAACTATCTTCAAGAAGTTTTTATAGGAAATGAAAATGTTGAAAACGTAGTTTTATTAGAAATTTACCCCGAAAAACAAAAAACAGCGATTGATTTTGCTTTGACTGAAAAATTATTGGGTATCAAAACTGTTTGTCTAACAAAAGTACAGAAAGAAGGAAGGAAATTATTCTATGAAAATGAAGGAAAACGAATAGAAATTAAACGAATTTATAATCGTGTAATATTTGATGAACTGGATCGTATTCCTGACTTAAAATTAGAATTCGATTTTCGTGAAGATGTTGATGTAAAATGGATTACGCATCCTAACTGGTTCTTTAAAATCTCAAAATATCTTTTGCCTTTATTGAATCATCAATACGTTCCTAAGAGTTATTTTTTACATGAATTTCCAGCAACCGAAAATCTTGAAAATTTTGTATTAAAACCATTATTTTCATTTGCAGGAAGCGGAGTAAATTTAAATCCGACGAAAGAAATTACAGATTCTATTGAAGACAAAGAAAATTATATTTTACAAAGAAAAGTAAATTACGAACCAATATTCGAGGATATTAACGGTGAATTTTCAAAAGCCGAGGTTCGTTTGTTGTATATTTGGCAAGAAAAAGATGAACGTCCTATCCTATTGGAAAATCTCGCAAGAATGACAAAAGCCGCTATGGTAAATGTAGATTTCAATAAAAAAGATGCAATTTGGATTGGTAGTTCTAATGCTTTTTTTACGGAAGAATAATTTTATGAACCAAATTTTCAGTTTTTATTTACTTCTTTTCACCACACTTTTATTTGCCCAAAAAGTTGAGACCAAATTTGTGATTGGAAGAGGTAAATTTATTTTTAATAAAGAATCTTATTTAATTCAGAAAAAAAAAGCTTTTGAAGCTATAAAATCCCAAAGAAGAAGCGACAGCATCAATAGCTTAAATAACGGAACTTCTTCCACCTTTATATCTTGTGGAATTGCTGATTATCCGAAATTTGATAGCATAACGGGTAGATTTAAACATAAATTAATCGAAAATGTGAAAATTTCGCCGAAAACAAAATTTGGAGAAAATATTTTCTGCTTAGTTCTCGACAAAAAAGGAAAAATACTTAAGTTTTATTCTGAGAAGACTGCTGATAAAAAGATTTTTAAGCAAGTAAAAAACATGGTTTTAAGTAAGGAATATGACAAATGGCAACCAGCCGATTTTTACGGAGTAAAAGTAGGTTACATTTTTAAATTTAAATTAATTATCGATAAAAACTTTGAAAATTACAGTCTAAAAAACGAATGGGCAAGATCCAACGACAGCAATTATAATGAATTTAAGAATACATAATTTTCATCTCTCTAAATTCGTAAATTTTGAAGCATTCAGTAAATTTTAACATTATTTTATAATTCCATTTAATTTTTTGGCACACATTTTACATGATTACTAATAACAAATTTTAATATTAATCACTTAAAAAAATAGAAATCATGGGAAACAAGACAAAAGGTTTATTAGCGCTAGTAGGTTTAGGAGCATTGGCATATTGGAAGTATAAAAACTCTTCTGCTGAAGAAAAACAAGCTGTAAAAGATAAAATAAATACAGCAAAAGACAATCTAAACAAATGGGGAAATGATCTGAAGGATAAGGCTAACAACGTTGCTTCCCAGGTTCAGGATAAAGTGGATGATGTGAAGAACAAAGCACAGGAAACCATCGGGTAAGACTAGTTTATTTTAACATTCATATATTTAAAAGTCATCGTAATTTTATAGTTACGATGACTTTTTTTGTGCTTTTATCGCAAATATTAAAGGAATTTTATTTCCAAACTGAGGAATTCGCCATTTTCCTTTTTCGAATTCATTTACATGTTTGAAGCATGGATAGGGTGACCAGTCAAATTCTTTAAAATTTTCTATTTCTAGATTATTTTGAATTAAATTATCAATTACATCAGCCAAAGAATGATTCCACATTACATAATCCTGAACAATATCGGCATTTTGATCTGCATAAGTTCCTTCATAGGTTTCTGTAATAGCCTTTTCATTGAAATAATTATACTTTACACCTTCGAAATCATCATCAAACATCCAAACGACAGGATGAAATTCTGCCATTATAAATTTTCCGTTAGGTTTTAGAAAATGATTGATAATTTTCGCCCATTTTTCTAAATCCGGAAGCCAGCCAATTGTTCCGTAACTTGTGAATACAATATCAAACTTTTGATCTAAAACATTTGGCAAATTGTACAAATCGGTGCAGATAAATTCAACATTTTTGCCAGTTTTCTGTGCTAAATCTTTTGCCGTTTCAATAGCTTTATCAGACAAATCAATTCCTGTAACTTTGGCTCCCATTCTCGATAGCGAAATAGAATCCTGACCAAAATGGCATTGCAAATGAAGAACTGTTTTACCTTTTATATCTCCCAAAAGCTCCAACTCGATAGAATTTAGAGAAGTTCTGCCTTTTAAAAATTCATCTACAAAATAGAAATCAGACTTCAAATGCGGCTCTACTTTGGCATTCCAAGAATTTTTGTTGATTTCGAGATAGTTTTCCATTGGTTTTTAGTTTTAAATTAAAGTCTTTCCAGTAATTTCTTTTTCTGTTCCGCAAATTCTTCTTCCGTCAAAACTCCCATTTCTCTTAGCTTGCCAAGCTTTTCCAATTGCTGGAAAATCACTTCTGCAGATTCTTTTTTTACATTTGAAGCAGCAGTTTGAGGTTTATGATAACTTTGTGGCTCAGGTGATTTCTGTGTGCCATAAAAACTATTTGCCGAAGCTTGATTTTGTGGTATATTTTGTGTTTGAGGTTTCTTTCGAACGTTTCTTATCGCATCGTCGAAATCTTTTGCAGCACTTTTATTATACAGTTTAAATTCAGCTACAGAACCAGAAACATTTAGTTTTAAACTTGAAGTCAGCAAACTTGAAGAATGGTCAATAGATGAAATTCTTTCTAAGATAAATTCGTTTTTATCAACACCACCAAAGAATTTTTTATCAAAGAAAATCACTCTTCGCTGTGTTGCAACCAACACACCTTCCAGATTGTTATACAAATATTTTCCTTCAGCAATAGCGATCAATCTTTCATCTTTATCTAAAATATTGACCAGTTCTTTAACTTCACTGTTCACAAAAATACTTAATCGGGCATTTAAACCTACAATCTGATCTTTAATTTCATCCAATCTTGAAGGAGCTTCCGGCCTATACTGATAACCACTTTCTCCTGAATTGGAAGCTAAATTTATATTTTGTTGAAAAGAAGAAATCTGAGAAACTTCGGGCTCTTCATAGATACCTAATTTGCCCTGAAGAAGAATTCCCCTAATCTCCGCTAAGTTGTAGGCGCTTAGATTATTGATTAATTCTTTATTCACATTCGTAGCCTCGTTAAGGCATTTATTACAAAGAATCTGACCATCGGAAAGTTTGTTTTCGCCCAAAAGTGTGTCCATAGACGTTAACGGATTTCCGCATAATGCACAAATAGTACTCATCTGGTTTTTATGTTTTATTAGTTTAAATAATTAATACTGTATTTTATTAATACAAATTGGTGCTCAATTTAATAATTTTTTTTAATTAAACTAAAAAGCACTATCGGGAAGATAATGCTTTTTAATTTTATATTTTATGAAAGATTACTTCAGAAACTCTTCTAAAGAAACCGTTTTCTGTTCTCCAGCTTCCAGATTTTTAAAAGTAACCGTTTTATTTTTCAATTCTTCTTCGCCTAAGAAAACCAAATTCTTAATTCCTTTCTTCTCGGCATACGTAAATTGTTTTCCAAGCTTTGCATTTTCAGGATACAATTCTGCAGAAATTCCTTTTTCTCTTAATTTTAAGATTAATTTTAAAGCTTCCACCGTTTCTTCACCTCCAAAATTAGCGAACAAATATTCGATTTTAGAAGTCGCTTCTTCAGGGAAAAGTCCTAATTCTTCCATGACAAGATAAATTCTGTCAAGCCCGAAAGAAATACCTATTCCCGGAATATTTTTCACTCCGAAAACTTCTGTAAGGTTATCATATCTTCCGCCACCGCCGATAGATCCCATCTGAACCTCATCTGCTTTCACTTCGAAAATAGCACCTGTATAATAATCTAAACCTCTTGCTAATGTAATATCAAAAACAAGATTTTTCATATCAACTCCAAGATTTAATGATTGAGTAAGAACAAATTCAAGCTCTTCAACGCCTTTTAAACCAATTTCATTTCCAACAAATTTCTCTTTCAACTGAAGAAGATTTTCCAGCGCATCATTGGACTGAGTGAATAAGAAATCCAGCTTATCAATCGAATCCTGAGAAATCCCTCTTTCCAATAATTCTTTTACAACACCTTCTTTGCCAATTTTATCAAGCTTGTCAAGAGCAACAGTAAAATCAATTAATTTATCTGTAATTCCAGCATATTCAGCCAATCCGGAAAGGATTTTTCTGTTATTTAAATGAATCGTAACCGGAACTTTTAAATCTGAAAATGATTTTAAATATAACTGAACCAAATCAATTTCCTGAAAAAGACTTTCGCTACCCACAACATCGGCATCACATTGATAAAACTCTCTGAATCTCCCTTTCTGAGGACGATCTGCTCTCCAAACCGGTTGAATTTGATAACGTTTATATGGAAATGTTAATTGACCATGATTCATCGCCACAAACCTCGCAAAAGGCACAGTAAGGTCGTAACGAAGAGCTTTATCTGTTAAATTATCTGAGCTAAATGGCTTATCTAAAGCTTTTTGAAAATCATTGAGCATCTGATTTTTTTTCTCTTCTTTAGCTTCATTAATACTTGAATTTAAGATTTTGAAGATCAATCGATCTCCTTCTTCTCCGTATTTTCCTGTTAATGTTGAAAGATTTTCAAAACTAGGTGTTTCTAATGGTTGAAATCCGAATAGTTCAAAATTTTTCTGTAAAATATTGATAATAAATCTTCTTCTTGAAACTTCTAATGCCGTAAAATCTCTCGTCCCTTTTGCTAAACTTGGCTTCATTATATTGTAATAAATGATAATTAATAATTGATAAGACTGCAAAAATAGTGAATTGAAAGGACTTTTAATCTAAATAAAAAAACCATAGAAAATTAATTCTATGGCTTCGGTATGTTTTTCAGCACTTGTGTCCTTGGTTGTTTTTATAAATATTTACGAATATAGTTAATTTTTGTTAAACTATTCAAATATTTTCTAATATATTTATTATTTCCATACCATAATTTTCTATTTTGTGTTTACCAAATCCTTTTATATCTAATAATTCTTCTTTTTTGGCTGGTTTATATTTTGCAACGGAAATCAACTCTTTATTGGTTGCAACAAAATAAATTGGCAAATTTTGCTCTTTCGCTCTATCTGAACGCCAAGATTTTAAGGCTTCTAAAATTTTAAGTTCATCAAAAGACAATTCTTCACTTTCGGCAGAGTATTTATTTGTTTTTGAATCTTTTACCGTATGTTGAGGTGATTTGGTTTCTCCAAAGTATAAAATTACAGACCAATAGTTTTCATCATTTACAAATGCTGTTTCTACATTCAGAATTTCGTGTGATTGTAAAAAATCGTCAAGCATTTTCTGATCAAGATGAAGAAATTCTTCACCTAATCGAATTTTAAAAATTTGTACTTTCATGGTTTGTGTTTTTACCCTTTATTTTCCGCCTAACAATAGAATTTCATCTACTTTTATTTCTGTTATATATCGTTTTACGCCATCTTTGTCATCATATGAACGATACATCAATTTTCCTTCAATCGCAATTTCTTTTCCTTTTGTGACATATTTTTGAAAAATCTCCGCCGTTTTACCAAATGCAACCAGCGAATGCCATTGCGTTTCCTCAACCTTTTCACCTTTTGCATTGATATAATGATCGTTGGTTGCTAAAGATACATTTGCCTTTACATTACCATTTTCAAAGCTGATCATTTCAACTTCTTTACCTGTGAACCCAATAAGGGATACCGAATTTCTTAGTGACATAATTTCTGTTTTTTTAAGATTATTACTCAGATAAGAGACGCTCACCGTTTTCTCAAATCTCTGATGCAAAGATTGTTGAACAGTAAAATTAAAGTCGGTTGTAAACTATTTAAATCCATTTGTAGTCGTTTGTAAATGAATTTTAAAACACATCAAAATAACAAAAGCTTCCTGATAGAAAGCTTTTACTGAAATTATATGTCGAATAAATTTTACTGAATTAAAAGTAAATTTTTAACCGTTTAAAACAGGAAATTCACCATCTTCCAAAGCAGGTCTGAAATTAGAATGCATTGTCGCGGTAAAAAAATCACTAAAAATCTGATAAATCGCAGAATCTGTATGCGTTGCTTTTATTCCTAACTGAATATAGATTTGAAGAATTTTATGCGATAAATCTTCCACTACAAAAGTTCCAAATTGATGAATTTCGGATTGCTTTTCAGAAGAAATTATCTCTGAATTGTTTAAAGTGAATTCAATATCATCAGCAAAATTCAACGTTTTCTGTAGTTTTTCTTTAATTAAATTATGAAACGGATCTAAATTAAGATTTGGTCTGATAACATTCGCTTCTTCTAAAAAATGTGACGCTATACCTAAATAATTAACCAATAAAGTAAGATCCGCAAAAATTCTAAACGGAATCCTGTCTAAAGCATCATTGGTGAAAAATTCATCATAAATAAAACTATACTCTTCCGAAACTTTCACATTATTTACCTTAAAAGAATACGTTCCGGTAGCTTTCATCCCCATCGATTTCCAGGTGGGAATAATTTCAGCATCATTTTTAGAAATAATAAATGATCGGATAATTTCTTCACTATTTTCATCCAAAATTGACTGTCCGTTTTCTGTAAGTTTTGCATTTAAAGTAAAATGACTTAAATGTGGCGCGCCCGTTGCAAAATGCCAAAGTCCGTTGATTAGATAAATTCCGTCATCTTGTTTTTCTGCGGTTCCGTCGATCATTCCGCTTCCTCCGAAGCAGGTTTTAGAATTACTGAAAAGTTCTTTAGCAATAGTTGGCTTTAAGTTTCTTGAAAAAAAATTGGCTCCAGCGCATAAAGTGAGCATCCAGCCTAAGCTTCCGTCTGTTTTTGCCCATTCAAATAATAAAGATAAACCTTCCCCAAAACGATAGCCTAAACCGCCATATATTTTCGGAACCCAAACCTGAAGCAACCTTTGTTCGTGGATACAATTTATTATTGAATCCGAAACTTTTGTGACTCCTAACATTTCTCTTCTGATTTCACTAACTGTAAGCATCAACTTTCTTTTGATTTAAAATTTTTCTCCATTCCATATAAGCTGAAACCGCGACGATAAATAAAAAAGCCGTCAAAACCGCATAGAGATACAAATCTTTGTGAATCATCAACGGAATTGAAATAATATTGCTGATATTCAGTAAAATCCAGTTTTCAATTTTTCGTCTTGCCATCAGCCACATTCCAGCCCACGCAAAAGCGCTCACTAATGAATCCCAAATCGGCACATCAGAATCTGTATAGTGCGTCAGAAAAAACCAGAAAATTCCAAAAGTTGCCACTACAATTCCTACAGAAATCAGTTTTTCCGAATTTGTGGTTGAGGAAATGGCAGTTTCTTTATGCTGTTTTCCAAATTTCCAATATAACCATCCGTAAATGCTCATTACGAGGTAATAGAGATTTAAAGTAAATTCTGCATACAATCTCGACACAATCATAACATAAAGTGTCAGCAAAATTCCTGCGATCCCAAAAAGATAATTGTTTGAATTGTTTTTTCGAGCCAATAAAACCTGCACTACCGAAAATAAAACCCCGAACCATTCTGCCCAGGTTGTTTGTTGTAAAATGTCCTGCATCAAATTAACTTATATAAATTAAATGATGAGATGATAAATCAAAATCCCTACGTCGGCATTACCCGAATCAGGTGTGGAAGCCAGTTCCCGGGTATCATCTCAGCCGCTAAAACAAGCACCCCCCCATTGAGGGATCAAAGTTGATGCTTTTTTCTGAGAATAAAAAATCAATGATCATAATTTAGCTGAAATAATAAAAATAGCTTCTGAAAATATTTAGATTTGTATTTCAGAAGCCATTAGAGTAATAAAGTTAATTTAAATTTAAGTGAAGTTCTGCCAAACTATTACTTTACTGATTTGAATGACAGCTTTTACATTCGTATAGTGTACAGCGTCTTCTTCAAGGATTGTTTTATTAGGCAAAAAACAATTGTAAAAATGCTCGATTTCTTCGAAAAAAAGATGTCCAATAACTTTGTAAACAGAATCGGAAGATTCGGATTTCTCAATTCCGATCCCTTTCAAATAATTTCCAAAAACAGATTTTGATAAAGCTAAATGCTTTTCGGTATAGTATTCCATGTCAAACCAATCATTGTGTTTCACAGGATAAAATATGGTAATTTTAAACATATCTATACTTTTTCACATTCTACAATGCTAGAAATTTCTGTATTAGTTTGAATTAACTTTTTAAAAGTAAGCCCAGATTGCTCAACAAGATATTTAAATTCACTTAGAGTTCTCTCTTTTCCGGTTGTCATAGCCATTATATTAATATCCAACAACTTACCGGCATGAGGTTTATTTTCAGAATCATCAGGAATTACAGAATCTATGATTAATAATTTACTTCCGACAGGCATTGCTTTATAAATATTTTTTAAAATTCTGATTGATTCTTCATCGTTCCAATCATGTATTACCCATTTTGTCATATAAAGATCCTGATCAGCAGGAAGTTCTTCGAAAAAACTACCTCCCATTACCCTACATCTGTGTTTTATGTCGGGTGGAATTAAATTAACGGTTTGTTCCACTACATAAGGCTGATCAAAAACAATCCCGACGCTATCTGGTGCTGTGTCCAAGACGGCAAATAGTAGCGCTCCATTTCCACCGCCAATATCTGTAATCTTCTTATGGGGCTTGAAATCATAAACATCAATAATCGCTTTTAAAACTGCACCAGACATTCCCGCCATTGCTTTTGCTAAATTAGCTCCAGCTTCAGGATTTTGCTTATAATATTCCCATACCGGAATTCCATATGCATCGTCAAAAGGTACCTTTCCGGTTTTTACACCGTAAGTAAGATTTCCAAAAGCTTTGTAATGCTCTCCTAAATTTGCGAGTGCCCAAGGTTTTACTGATCCTGGGACATCCGACAGTAAAGTGCCCCCGAAATCATTCAGTACAAAAGTACCATCATTTTTTTCTTCAAAAATCCCGACGCTGGTAACCGCACGAAGCAAACGGTAAAGAGATTGTTTATCAGAATTGGTTTCCTTGGCCAATTCTTCTAAACTTTTAGAACCGCTAAGTAATTTTTCAGCAATGTCTAGTTGTGCAACAGAATGAATACAGCAGGCGATCCAATAGCCGCTGATCAATTCATACATCTTAAATGAGAGTTCTGGTTTTTTCGGTAGTTTTTTCATATTAATAATTATTGATACTAAAAATTCAACAATATGTGAAATTAATTATTTTTTTTATATAAATTTACTTTCATTAAAAAAATTTAAAACTAACCAACCAAATCGCAACAAAATGTTAACAAAAGACACAGACGTTTTATCGTTAATCGAGGATGCTGTAGAACTTAATCCCCAAAAAACAGCATTAGTGTATGAAAACTCAGCGATCACATTCGCCCAGCTAGGTATTAAATCTAATCAGTTGTCTAATTATTTGAAAAAGAGAGGTGTATTTACAGATGTTCCTCTTTGTTTCTGTCTGAATCAATCTATTGACAGAGTAATTGCCATGCTATCAATCTGGAAAGCCGGAGGAGCTTACGTTTCTATAGATCCTTTATATCCGGATCATCGATTGCAGCATATTTTGAATGATACCGACAGCCCCATTCTGATCACCACAAAAAAATATTCAGAAAAATTCAAATTTTATAAAGGCGAAATTATTCTTATCGATGAGCATCAAAAAGAAATTGAGAAAATGCCAAGCCAAAATTTTTATCCCGATATTTCCAATGGCCTGGCATATCTTGCATATACCTCAGGAAGCACCGGAATTCCTAAGGCGGTAATGGCAGAACATAAGGGCTTAGGAAACTTTGTGAGATATTTTGGCGAGATATTGGCTCCACAAAAAAATGATAGCGCCCTGAATATTTCTTCTTCGAATTTTGACGGAATCGTTCTCGATCTATGGGTTCCTTTATCTTTAGGAATTACTACCTTTCTCTATCCAGATAATAGAATTGTGGGAGAAGCGCTTCTTGATTATATCCGAAAAAATAATATTTCTGTTCTTCCCTATCTTCCTGTTTCTATCTTGGCCACTTTGCCTACAGATCAATCTATCGGAAATCTACGCAAAATTTTCACGGGAGGTGAAGCTCCAATTGCCAATGTCATTGAAGCTTGGAAAAAAAAGGTAGAACTCATCAATATGTATGGCCCTACTGAAACAACGGTTGTAGCTTGCACTTTTAAATTTGATGAAGAGCACCCTTTAAATACCATTGGAAAACCTTTGAATAACGTAGATTTTTATGTTTTAGATGAAGAAATGAAGATTTTACCTGTAAATGAAGTTGGTGAATTGTATATCGGAGGAATTCAGGTTTCCAGAGGATACTACAATCAACCGGAACTTACAATAGAAAGGTTTTTGCAAACAACAGATCCCGATGGCAAACCTGCAAGAATTTACAAAACCGGAGATCTTGTGCGAAGGCTGGAAGATGATACCATAGAATTTGTAGGAAGAGCCGACCAGCAAGTGAAAATAAGAGGATTTAGAGTAGAGCCTGCAGAAATTGAGGAAACTATAAAACGCGCTTATCTCGTTGAGAACTGTGTGATAATTATTCAGGAAGAATGTAATGAAAAACAAATGATCTGTTTTTATAAAAATAGTAAAGAAAAAGAAACGTTTCCTGAAGATCTTCGAAGCTATTTGTTTGAAAAACTACCTTCATACATGATTCCATCAAAGTTTATCGAAATTGATAATTTTCCGCTCACTGCTAACGGAAAAGTAGATAAGTACATTTTAAAAAATTTAGAAATACAAGAAGAAAAGCGAAAAAATTTCACGGCACCAAAAACTGAAACTCAACAACAATTAGCTCTTGTTTTTAGTGAAGTTTTAAAAATGAAAGTGATAGGAATTGATGATAATTTTTTCAAATTTGGAGGAAATTCTATTTTAGCTTATAAGTTAATTTCAAAGATCAGAAAAGAGCTTCAGTACCCTTTACAGACTTCCGACCTTTTTTTATATCCAACAATTAATGAACTAGAAAATTATATTCACAATCATGATTTTACTCCAAATAATGAAAAATTTTCCCTTTCGGAAGACAAACAACCTCAACTTTCAGTCCAACAGCAAAGCCTCTGGTTTCTAGATCAACTTCATGGTAGTACAACTTACAATGTAGGAGCATTATATCCGCTAAACAAACATACCAATATAGCAAAACTCGGATCTTCTATTCAGAAACTTCTTAAAAAACATGTTGTTTTAAGAACTATTATTGATGATAAAAATCCTCAGCCAACCACTATTGAACTTAGCGAAAACAACTGGCTGCTACAAACACTTCATCAAAGTGAAGATCTTCAGGAAATATTGCAGATTCCGTTTGATCTGCGAAGAGATTATATGCTTCGGGCTTATGTAATTTATGAAAACAATCAGCCCCACTCATTATTTTTAATAGTTCATCATATCGTTACAGATGGTTGGACAATGCCTTTAATTATTGATGAAATAAATACGATTTACAGCCAAAGCCAAGAAAACTGTGAATCATTCAATCTTATAAATTATCAAAAATATATCCAATGGCAATCACAGCAAAATCAAGAAAACGGGATAATTTTTTGGAAAAATTATCTTGATAATGTTCCGGTTTTACAGATTGCCCAAGATTTTAAAAAACAACAATCACATTCAGATTCCGGAAAGCAGTTTTGTTTTGAACTTGATGAACATTTAACAACAAAACTTCGAAAAATTTCAACAGAAAACTCAACTACTTTATACACTACCCTACTTTCTGCTTTTGGTTTGCTAATACAATATTACAGTGGCCAATCTGATATTTGTATCGGCAGTCCTTCCGCCAATCGCCCACATCAGTTTGATAAAACCATCGGATATTTTGCCAATATGCTTCCGATTCGTTTAAAAATTGAAGGAAATCCGACATTTTTAGATTTATTAAAACTGAACAGAGAAATGATTTCCGATATTTTCCAAAATGAAAGCATTCCTTTGGAAACGATTATCAGCCATGTTGTAAAAGATCGTTTCACAGGGCATAATCCGTTATTTCAACATGTTTTTGTGCTACAAAATCCTGTTGAAGAAACAGAAAATTCAGATCCTATAAATTCTTCTGAGGTTGAATGGATTTTTAATGGAAAAGCTAAATTTGATCTTCAATTTGAAGCCTTTCCAATTCATCAAAAGCTTATATTCAATATTGACTATTCTGATGTTTTATTTAAACAAAAAACAATTGCCGAGATGGCAAGAGCTTTTCAATATATTTTAGAATCCGTCTCAGAATTTCCTGATCAAAATATTGGAAGTATTGATATTTATTCTGTTATCAAAAATGATAAAAATGAATTCATCGAGATTTTTGAAACACCCAAAACCTTCATTCAGCTATTTGAAGATCAAGTAAAAAAATATCCTGACAAAACCGCTTTAATTTTCTCAGGAATGGGAATTTCATATCATGAATTAAATGAAAAATCTAGCAAAATTGCAGAAATTCTGATCGTAAAAGGAATAAAAAAAGGAGACTTTGTAGCATGCTTTCAGGATCAATCGATTGAAAGAATCATTAGTTTGCTTGGAATTATAAAAGCAGGAGCGGCTTATATACCCTTAGATACTGCTTATCCGTCCGAAAGAATCAATACGATTTTAAATGATACAGCAGCAAAAGTAGTTATCTCTTCGGAAAAATCTAAAAACACTGAAATTGCTGGAGATATTTCAGTTTTATTTATTGAGGACTTAATGAAAATATCTTTAGAAAACATCCGCGAAAGTTATTCAGACACCCATTCTGAAAATGATTTAGCTTATGTTATTCATACTTCGGGCACCACAGGAACGCCCAAAGGAGTTTTGATAGAACATCAATCTTTAGGGAATTTCATAACAGAATACGGTAAATTAATCAACATTACAACAGTAGATAGAACATTGCAATTTTCACCATACAATTTTGATGGTTCAGTCATCGACCTTTGGATTCCGCTAGCATACGGATCGACCGTTCATCTTTATCCAAACAACAAATTATTGGGAAAGCACTTGGCAGATTTTCTTTTGTTACACGAAATATCAGTGATCCCTTTTATATCTCCTTCTGTACTATCTACCATTCCTCAATGCATAGAATTTCCTTCATTAAAAACGATTGGAACGGGAGCCGAAGTATGCCCGACACAAGTAATTAACCATTGGAGAACAAAAATAAAGTTCATTAATATGTACGGACCAACAGAATGTACTGTCGCAGTAAATCAATTTATTTTTGATAATATTCATCCTGAAAATACAATTGGAACTGCCATAAAAAATATGCAATTATATGTTTTAGATCAATATCAGCGAAAACTTCCGAGTGGAGTGATTGGTGAATTGTATATTTCGGGTATTCAGCTATCCAGAGGATACTTAAACGAACCTGAATTAACGGCAGAAAAATTCATTAAAAACCCTTTTATTGATAATGAAAACAGCATATTCAGCAAAATGTATAAAACTGGCGATCAAATCAGAAGTCTTACAGATGGCATGCTGGAATATGTTGGAAGAGCAGACCATCAGGTAAAAATAAGAGGGTACCGTATTGAGCTTTCAGAAGTTGAAAATGCCATTTGCCACATTAAAGGGGTAGAAAAAGCTATTGTTCTTGTTCATTCCTATTCAGAATCTGTAAAATCTTTACGTGCTTTTATTGTTGGTAATATTGAAATTAATAGTATTAGAAATGAACTAAGTAAAAAACTTCCATCCTATATGATTCCGAATGAAATATATTTCACTGAAAATATTCCATTAAAATCAAATGGTAAAACAGATATTATATCTTTAAATGAGATTGCTGAAAAGTTTAAATCGGAAAATCAGGAAAATCAGGAAGAGCCTGCCAATGAGTACGAAAGAATAATTAAAGAAGTTTGGGTTGAGGTTCTTCAGCGCAATATCACCAATATGGAAGATGATTTTTTCTATTTGGGAGGTCATTCATTACTTTTAACAAAGCTTTATAATAGATTATACAAGCATTTCCCCAACAAACTTTCTCTTAGTGAACTGTACATCAATAGTTCCATCCGAAAATTAGCTCAACTAATCCAGGAAAGAGATCTTAATCCTGAAATTCAAGATTACGATTTGGGAGCCGACTCTCTAACTGAAGAAATAAAAAAAGATGCAACTATAGATCCCAATTACTTTCAATTTAACGTCACAGAAAAAGGAGACTTTGAAAACCCAAAAGCTATTCTTTTAACAGGCGTTACAGGTTTTGTTGGAGTTAATTTATTAATGGAATTATTGCAATCAAACGATGCTGATATTTACTTGCTCATTCGCGCTGAAGATGAAAACCATGCCAAAAGGCGTCTCTTTGAAACAATGGAAGATCAAATAATTTCAACAAGTTATGATGAGAAACGTGTAAAATTTTTAGCGGGCGATTTGGCAAAACCATATTTAGGTTTAGAACAAAGAATCTACACCATCCTCACACAAAAAATTGATATTGTTTATCATGCGGGAAGTTCTGTAAATTTTATTCAGCCTTACTCCTATATGAAATCTGCAAATGTAGATGCTTTACACACGATGATAAATTTTGTAACAACTCACAAATTAAAGCAATTGTCTCTTTTATCAACAGTTGGCGTTTTCAGCTGGGAACATTATTTCACAAAACCTACATTAATTAAAGAAAATACAGATACAACTTCCGCGTTAAAATATCTGAGTCGAGATATGGGCTATATCCAAAGCAAGTGGGTGATGGAGCAGGTTGCAAAAGAAGCTATAAAACAGGGAGTTCCTATTATTATTTTTAGGTTAGGATACGTTTTTTGTCATAGCTTAACGGGAGCCACTGCAAAATATCAGTGGTGGAGTTCATTGATAAAAACTTGCATTCAATTAAAATGTTATCCAATCCTTATCGACCAGAAAGAAGAGCTTACAATGGTAGATTTTGTCAGTAAATCTATTGCTTATATTTCAAGAAACCCTCAAGCAATCGGCGAAATATTTCATCTAAGTCCGGAACCTGAAGACAATATGACAGTTATGGATTTTTTTGAATTTTTACGAAGTGAATTGAATTTTGAGCTAAAACCGATCCCGTATCATGAATGGATGCAGCTTTGGGAAAATGATGAAAACAGCCCATTATATCCTCTTCTGAATTTATTTAAATTTAAAGCTTACGACAATAAAGCGATTATTGAGATTCATCAGAACACACCTGATTTTGATATTAGTAATACTAAAAAATTCCTTAGTGGAAGCAAGATTGACAATACTAAAATCAATAAAAATAACGTAGAAGCGTTCTGCAAATATTTAGGAATTCTCTAGATGAAAGTTAAAATATTTTATACCAGATTTAATTCCGGTGAAGAGACAGTCATTTTAAATCAATGGCTGTCTTTTCTTCCTATTGCGCTTCAGAATATCAATCATCAATTTATAAATAAGGAAGATAAAGTAAGAAATTTACTCGGAAAATTATTGCTAATAGAAGCCTTAAAAAAATCTAATCACCAATCTATTTCTCTTGAAAATATGAAGTTTAATAATTATCTTAAACCATATTTGTGTAATAATCTCGATTTCAGTATTAGCCATTCCGCAAATTATGTTTTTTGCGCCATTGGCGAAAATATAAAGCTGGGAATTGATATTGAAGAAATAAAATCAGTTGATTTTAATGATTTTGAAAATGTTATGAGCCAGTCAGAATGGTTTAAAATTAATACTTCACCCAACCCTTTTCAAAAATTCTTTGATTTCTGGACATTAAAGGAGTCTTTAATCAAAGCGGAAGGAAAAGGCTTTTTTGCTGATGTAAACAAAATTATTATTACAAAAAACAATATTATATATGAAAATAATACGTGGTTTTATCAAAAACTATACATTGATAAAAATTATTCCGGTCACCTTGTAACCAATCATTTTGATACAACAATCGAGATGATTTTTACAAGATTTATTTGATGCTAAAAGCCATTTGCAAACGGATAATTACGTACCTTTAGCATTAAATAAAAGTCATAATGAAGAAGACCTTAAAAAGGACGTTTAGAGTATCCAAATATGTAATTTATAAAGAAACACTGGTTGATTTTAAAGAACATTTTTGGTCATTTTTAGGTGCTTTTTTCGGGATAGGAATCATTGCATATCTACAGTCTCACAGCATATCGGCTACAGAAAATATTTTTTTGATTGGTTCATTTGGAGCATCGAGTGTTTTGATTTACGGAGCCATCCAAAGCCCGCTGGCTCAGCCGAGAAATTTGGTTGGCGGACATGTTATTTCGGCATTGGTCGGCGTTACAGTTTTTAAACTTGTACCAGAAATTATTTGGCTTTCTGCACCCTTAGCCGTTGCATTTTCAATTGTTTTAATGCAATATACGAAAACTTTACATCCGCCGGGAGGCGCTACAGCACTGATTGCGGTAAGTTCCACAGGAAAAATCCCCGAATTAGGATATTGGTACGTTGTTTCTCCGGTTCTTACAGGCTGCATTATTTTACTATTAATTGCCTTATTTTTTAATAATATTACTCCAAACAGAAGCTATCCAACGCATAGTCGGTTTAAAAAATTATTACAAAAGAAACATGCACATCCACACAAAATGAAAAAATAAAAATTTATGAATTGTCTCGAATGTGGCGAAAAAATTATTGGCAGATCAGATAAAAAATTCTGTAATGATGCCTGCCGAAACGCCTACAACAATAAGCAAAATAAGGATTCCAGCAATCTGATGCGGAATATCAATAATAAACTTCGGAAAAACTACAGAATTCTGAAGGAAATAAATGTTGACGGAAAGGCAAAAATTCTAAAATCTAAGCTAGATGGCTTAGGTTTTGATTTCGATTATTTCACAAATCTTAAAGTGTATAAAAACGGTTCTGAATACAAATTTATTTACGATTACGGCTATAAACTTTTAGAAGACGATTTTGTTTTGATTGTAAAAAATCAATTATAAAACACCATCACACTTAAAATTATCAATATGAAAGAAGTTGTTTTGATTACCGGAGCTGGGGGAATGATAGCCCGTGAACTCGCAAAAAAAATTGAAAACGAATACGAGGTTCGATTTTTAACCCGAAAAAAAAGACAAAACAACGATTATGAATGGGATATCAAGCAAGGAATAATTGATGAATCTGCATTCGATAATATTTCACATATTATTCATTTGGCCGGAGCCAATATTTCTGAAAAACGCTGGACTGATGAACGAAAAAAAGAGCTGATTTCCAGCCGTGTCGATTCTGCTCAACTTCTTTTAAACACTTTACAGAAAAAGAAAATCAAATTAAAATCTTTCATTTCTGCTTCTGGAATTAATTATTACGGAACAAAAACAACCGATAAAATTTTCACAGAAGAAGATGATCCCGGAAATGATTTTCTAAGTGAAGTTGTGGTTTTGTGGGAAAAAGCTGCCGATGATTTTAAAGAACAGAATTTAGCGGAAAGAGTTGTGAAAGTTCGCACTGCGGTGGTACTTTCAGAACAAGATGGAGCGTTGAAAAAAATGGCTCCCACCATTAAAAATTATATAGGATCACCTTTGGGAAGCGGAAAACAGTATATGCCCTGGATTCATATTGATGATATTTGCTCGATTTATGAATTTGCTTTAAAAAATTCAAATGTTAACGGAGCTTATAATGCGACTTCACCTCAGCATACTACTAACGAAAATTTAACCAAAAAAATTGCAGAAGTATTAGATAAACCTTTATTTATGCCGAATGTTCCAACCTTTGTATTAAAACTTATTTTCGGAGAACTGGCCGATGCTTTGCTGGAAGGTTCCAGAGCTTCATCACAGAAAATTCAGGATGCCGGCTTTCAGTTTAAATTTCCTGATTTGAAAAAGGCTTTGGAAAATTTATTACAAAAGAATTCATGAAATTATAATTCAGACAAAATAAATAGATGCAAAATAGTAACGTACATATTGAAAAGACAGAAATTTTATCAGACAACTGGTATACGTTGAAAAAAATAACTTTCAACATTCAAAGAAAAGACGGGACCACCGAAACTCAAAGCCGGGAAGCTTATGACAGAGGGAATGGTGCTGTCATTTTGTTGTATAACACAACTACAAAAAATATAGTTTTAACGAGACAATTCCGAATGCCTACTTACCTCAACGGAAATCCCTCAGGAATGCTGATCGAAGCGTGTGCAGGACTTTTAGATAACGATAATCCCGAAGATTGCATCAAAAGAGAAACCGAAGAAGAAACAGGTTATAAGATTTCTAAGGTTGAAAAAGTATTTGAAGCCTATATGTCGCCAGGTTCTGTAACGGAAATTCTTCACTTTTTTATTGCTGAATATTCTAATGATATGAAAGTGGCAGATGGTGGCGGACTGGAACATGAGGGTGAAAATATCGAAGTGCTGGAATTCTCTTTTGAAACTGCTTTACAAATGATCGATTCTGGGGAAATAAAGGATGCAAAAACAATTATGCTTATTCAACATATTCGCTTAAAAGGTATTTTATAATGAATTTTTCAATCATTTTTCATTAGTTTTGTTAAAAACCATCTATTTATCAGGAATTGGCAAGTGCTTTGCTGGAAAATGAAAAGTAAATCATCAAACAAAAATCTCATGAAATTATTATATACGTTCGGTCTTTCTTTATTGTTATCAGCCAGTGTTTTTGGGCAAAAAACGGAAAAATTAGGTCCGAAGGAAAAGGCCATGATTGAGCAGTATAAAAATGAGTATAAGAAAAAAAATTATAAAAAATTTGAAGGGAAAATCTCCCTCACAGACAGCCATGCGCAATTTGATGATAAAGTTTTTTACTACAATAAATCTGATAAATTTACCACAGAATTATTAAAAGAGGGTTTGTTGTATCCTCAGTTGATAACAGATTATCAAATGCAGAAATTTTTGGATGAAACTACGGATAAAACTCAGAAAAGATTTCTTAAACTGCAAAAAGATCCGCGTGCCGGTTTTGATGTGAATAATGTAAGCATAAGCAATACAACAGAATTTCCCTCTGAAAATTCAAATCCGAAAACAAAGATTTTCAAATTTCTTTATAAGGACAGCAAGTTGGGAAATAATTCAATTCTTTATTTAATTGAACTAACCAATAAATCTGCAACAAAAGATACTTCGTTGGAAGACTTTATTAAAGGGGCGAGTTTGACGTATTTGCAACAACAAAGACTGGATTAATCTTGTAGAAATATTTTTTTATGAAATTGTAAAAATTTCTTTATAAAACTAGCATCCATGGAAAGTATTTTTACACTCAGAGCCTTAATTTCGATAAGTTTTTTATTATTCTGTTTGCCATTTTTGAGAACGTGTTCCAACGCATCGATACAGAGACAAAACCCTGTTCCAGAAGAAATTTTTTCTAAAAATGCAGGTTCTGTGGATTCAACACTTTTACAAAAAGCGCTAGATGAGAGAAATAAAAATATTCAACAGTACGAAGAAAATTACACTTTCAGTTTTTATAAATTATTAGACAAAACGTTTATAAATAATAGTAAGGAATTAGATTCTTCTGTATTTTCTGATTCTACATTTTATCCTTTACTCTGTCTATTACTTGTATTTGTCTCAACCGTTTTCATGTTAATTTTAGCATTTTTCAAACGAATTAATTTCGTTAAAACATTAGGAATAATTAATATTTCACTTTTAATAATTTGTTTGATCGTTTTTTATGCAATAGATACAATTGATAGTTTTAGCCAGATTAAAATTGGATTTTATTTAGTATTTATTAATTTCTGTTTGATTATAATGATATCTAATAAAATTCAAAAACTAACACAATCAACGTTATAAAATGTATAATCCGACCAGACGAAATAAAAATATAGGAACAGAAGACCAAGGTTTTGGTCAAAATAATAAATTCAAGATTTCAACGCCTTACGGAACATTAAAATCGTTCTACGAAAGAATTGAAAAATATCAGACTGAAATTAAAGTAATCAACGATCATAAGTTTTTATTTATTATTGAAGAAACTCGAGAAAATTGTTTTCATTCCTGTTCTGTAGAAGATTTAACAAAGATAATTCAACATATCCCTAAAGACGATTATGGTGATTTAAGATTTATTATTCTCCGCCAGCCTAAGAGAAAAGAAGAAATAATTTCTCCCGTTTGGGGAAGATTAATTTATAGTTTTGATTTTGAAAACGAATATTTTCCTGCAATAATTTTAGATTCTATTGATTTGAATAAAAAATTAATTTGGTCTAAAAAACAAACTATTGAAGATCAAAAAGAATTTGCCCGGTTAAAAGAAGATGGACATATTTTTACTGAAAATAAGCGAGAATTTATTTCTGAATTAAAATTAGAACCTTCAAGAAATACTCAATTATACAGAACGTTGCTACATGAATTTGGACATTATGTTCATTATTTAGAAGTTGTGATAAGGCCAGGAAACGAAGATGAAGATTATGAAGAGAAAGAAGCTAGAGATAATCATTACATAAACCTTCCAAAGGTAGAGAAAGAAAAATTTGCCCATCAATATGCCGATCGAATAAAAAAGATTTTGATTAAAGATAAAATCATTCCTTTTGAAAAATTATAATTAGCCCTATTGTCATTTCGACGCAGGAGAAATCTATAATTTAAAATTCTTCACGCCGTTCCGCTATATTCTGAATGGCACATTATATAAACCGATCAGTATCATCGAAAAAAAAAAATGTTTTACATAATGAAAACTTCTTCCTAAATTTGATTAGCAAATAAAAAATTATGGAAATTCAAAACATTGACCATCTTGTTTTAACCGTAGCGGATATCGACAAAACAATAGACTTTTATACTCAAATTCTGGGTTTTGAAGTCGTAATTTTTGGAGATAACCGAAAAGCGCTGACTTTCGGAAATCAGAAAATCAATCTTCATCAAAAAGGAAAAGAATTTGAACCCAAAGCTGAATATCCTACATCAGGTTCAGCCGATTTATGCTTTATTGCTACAACAGATATTCATGAGGTTTTGAAAGAATTGCAAGATAAAAATATAGAAATTATCGAAGGAATTGTTGACAGAACCGGAGCTTTAGGAAAAATAAAATCTGTGTATTTCCGAGATCCGGATTTAAATTTGATTGAGGTGAGTAATTATTATTGATGTAAAGCAATCTCTTGATAGAAAACACTTAGTTTGTCGTACTTAAAGCATCTTAGCACAGTATTAGAAAAATTCGAATCTAGATGCTTTCAGCATGACAAAACTAGCGGTAATATACTAAATGCTCACCCCATGGGTATTTTTCACTTCCGCCATTACAAAAGTACTGTGTGTACTTCCGATAGAATCTACAGAACCTAACTTATTGAACACAAAATCCTGATAATGTTTCATATCTCTTACCTGAACTTTCAGTAAGAAATCAAAATCACCGGAGATATTATAACATTCTGCCACTTCATCGATTTGCAGAATATCTTTCACAAACTGGTTTCCCACAGAACGATCGTGAATTTTCAGCTTTACCTGACAAAAAATGGTAAATCCACGATTCAGTTTTTCTGCTTCCAAAACAGCAGCATAATGCTTGATATACCCCTCCTGTTCTAGTCTTTTCACTCGTTCGAAAACAGGAGAAGCAGATAGATTGACCTCTTTTGCGAGTTCTTTTACGGTCAGTTTTGCATTTTTTTGAAGGATTCTTAGCAGTTGCAAGTCCTTTTCATCCAGCTTTTCCACAGAATAATATTCTTTTTTGATTATGTTTTTCAAAATTAAAGAATAATTTGCTTTTAGAAATAACTGCAATAAAATGTTTTACCAAATATTAGCCAGAAAACCTATTAATATACTTTATGAACTCATGATGTGGAAGCTTCGAGGGAATCGATACACTATTTTACTTGGCTTGGATGGCTCAGCAAGTATTGGAAACGCACAAGAAAGTTTTAAAATATTTGAGGAAGATGATAATTAACTTTAAGTTTCATGAAATAAATCAAAACAAATTAACACTCAAAAACTTACAATATCCCAAAATAAAACCTTAATTTTGCACCCCGAAAATAAGGGTTAGAATATATGAAAAAAATAGGCGATTACAGAAAGCTTCTTGAAGTAGATAAAAACGTTACGTTGAAGGAATTAAAAACAATTTACAGAAATGTGATGAAAGATACGCATCCTGATAAATTTATCAATGATGAAGCAGGACAGCAGGAAGCAGAAGAAAAAAGTAAGACGGTGATTGAAGCCTATCATTTTTTGGTAAGCATTAATCCGGAAACGCAGGAAAAATACAAAGAAGAATATACGGAAACGATTACCAAATCCAATATTCAGGATTTTTATCTGGAGAAATCGGTTCTTACGGTTCAGCACTTGAATGGAAATATGTACGAATACATCGGGGTTCCGAAAAATACGTATATTAAAATGGTAAATGCAGATTCTCCGAGCCGTTTTGCAAGAAGACATATCTATGGAAGTTTTGTTTACAGAAAGTCCGGAGAGGCAATGGCAGACTAATTTTTCATCTATAAAAATATTGAAAGCTTTCGGGAATTCCGGAAGCTTTTTTATTGAAAATACTTCTTGACATTTCATAAAACAGCCTGACAAAGCAAATGTCGTACATTTGTCGCATCAATTTTCATCATTACTATTTATAAAAAACTACATTTGAAAAAAAAATCTATGAACTCAATTGGCGAAATTATCATCGCATCCCGAAAGAATAAAAACCTGACTCAGGAGCAACTTGCTGATCTTTCAAAAGTAAATCTGAGAACCATTCAAAGGATTGAAAACAACGAAAATATGCCACGAGAAAATACACTGAAATTAATTTGCGATACGTTGGAAATTTCGATTCCGAAAGCTGAATCATCATCAGTCGAAAAGCCTTTAAATTTTATTGAAATAGGTTTTAAATATTTCTCTTTAATCATTATCAATCTTGCGTTAATGGCAATTATTGGTTGGATGACCTTGGATTCTGAAGCTAATTTAAATTCCCGATTTGCAGGATTATTATTGAGTTTTCTTCTTCCTATTTGTATTGTATTTTTCACTTTAAAAACAAGCAGAACCCAAAGACTTTTAAAATTTGGAAGTGGCTTTTTAGTTTACATCGTATTGGCAATTGTTACGGTAGGATTTCCGACGGCTTTTGTAACGGGTTTATTGCCTTGTTTATCGATTTGTTTGTTAACTTTATTTTATGGGGATTCTTTATTATTCAAGAAAATTGCCGCTGGCGAATAGTATGTCACTTTAGATATAATTAAAAGCTTTCAGAGATTCTGGAAGCTTTTTTTATTGTTGTGGAAGCGCTTCGAGAGCCTCAGCGTGACAGTGCTAATACTAACTGTTTTATAACCCAAAGAATAAAAGTTTGTCGCAGCTCGAATCTTTTCTTACTGCTTTCTAATACTATGTTTAGATCCTTACAGGATGACAAATTGTATGGATATTTTTTGAGATTGTTTCTTCGCTTTGCTTATCGCAATAACGAAAAAAACCGCATCATTGCTGATACGGTTTTTGGTTAATTAAAGGTTGTTATATTAGTCTACGTGTTTCGGAGTAAATCCGTCTTCACTTAGTTCTCTATGATCGTAATCAGCCTTCATTTCAGCTTCATAATCTATTTTTTCATCTTTACCCATTCTCCTTAAAATTGAATCGAATAAAGAGTAAACTACCGGTACGATAATCAAGGTAAGGAATAATGACGATGTTAAACCACCGATGATTACCCAAGCCAATCCGTTGTTCATCTCGGCTCCTGCACCTTTTGCAATCGCAATCGGGATCATACCGAATATCATCGCAATCGTGGTCATCAGGATCGGACGAAGACGCGCGTGGTTTGCCTGAATCAAAGCATCATGTGTTGTTGCTCCCGCTGCTTTTCTCATATTAGCAAAATCGACAATCATAATCGCGTTTTTCGCTACCAAACCGATCAACATGATCATCCCCAGCATCGTAAAGATGTTCAGTGAATTTCCGGTGATGGCCAAAATAACCATTACCCCGATCAATGCCAACGGAATGGAGAATAATACCACAAACGGATAAACAAACGAGTCGTATAATGAAACCATTACCAAATAAACCAATACGATAGCCGCTAATAAAGCGATTCCTAACGTACCGAAACCTTCGGTTTGGTTTTCCATATCACCACTCCAGATATAGCTTACACCTGCAGGTTTTGTTTTTTCGTTATCCATGAACTTTGCTGCCCATTCGCTTGCTACGTCTCCTACCGGACGACCTACCACTTTAGATTTTACTTTTACCGAAGGTGCTTTATCTCTACGCTCAAGCAAACTTGGTCCTGAACCCATTTTTACGTCAGCAAACTGGCTCAATCTTACCTGCTCTCCTTTAGTATTCGTAAACATCAGGTTTCTTACATCATCAATAGATTGTCTGTTGGCATCTCCAAAACGGATGTTGATATCATATTCATACTCTCCTGCTCTGAACTTCCCGTCTGTATTTCCACTGAATGCAGTCTGCATCGTTTGTCCAACACTTGAAAGGTTTAAACCTAATGCTGCCATCTTATCTCTGTCGATATTCACCTGAACTTCCGGGTTTCCAGAATCGGTTGATAACTCAGCATCTACAGATCCAGGAACTTTTTTAAGCAATTCAAGAATTCTGTTCGCTTCTTTATTTGCCGTTTCGTTATCTTGAGCCGTTACCACCATTTCGATTGGTGCATTATCTGCTCCCATTAATCCGATTGGTGCGGTTTTAAACTCAACTCCGGTGAATTTCTCTTCTAAAGCTCTCTTGATTTTAGCAGATTTAATATCTGTACTTTCGTTACGTTCAGATTTATCAACCAAAATTACCTGAATTTCTGATTGATACAACGTTGCCTGTGCCCCACCAAAACCTGATGACTGCTGACCAACCGTTGTAATCATATCTACTACATCTTTATCGTTTCTAAGGTATTTTTCAACTGCCAGTGTTACCTGATTCGTTTTTTCTACCGAAGCATCTTTTGGTAATTCCATCTGAACAAGGAACTGACCTCTATCCATTTTAGGGAAGAATTCACCTCCGATAAATCCGAATGCCACCAACATAAATGAAGAGATCAAAATGATGAAAGTAATCACTACCGTCATGATTCTTCTTAATGTTGTTTTCAAAGCCCATTCTAAGATTCCTGTAATCCAGTGTGTAAATTTCTCCAATTGCTTTTCAAACCAAAGAATAAATCTTTCGAAAACATTTTTACCTGAAAGGTGTACCAATTTACCATATCTTGAAGATAACCAAGGAATGATGGTAAATGAAGCTAATAACGACAACATTGTCGCAATAACCACGGTTACACAGAACTGTGCCAGGATATCAGATACCAAACCTGAACTCATCGCAATAGGTAAGAATACCACCACAATTACCAACGTAATAGCTGTTACCGTAAACCCGATTTCTGAAGCTCCGTCGTATGCTGCACGAATTCTGCTTTTCCCCATCTCCATGTGACGGTATACGTTTTCCAATACTACGATCGCGTCATCCACAAGAATACCTACTACCAATGAAAGTCCAAGTAAACTCATTAAGTTTAGGGTATATCCCATCAGATACATTCCGATTACTGTTGCAATCAAAGACATCGGGATCGAAACCATTACGATAAATGCGTTTCTGATGTTGTGAAGGAATAATAACATTACCACTGCCACCAAAATAATCGCTAAGAATAAATCGAAGATTACGTGGTCTGCTGCTTCAAGCGTAAAATCTGTTGTATCATCTACAATATTGATTTTAATCGCCTGTGTTTTATAATTATTCTGAACATCAGCAATCGTTTTCTGAACTAATTCTGAAACCGCTACCGCATTGGCATCAGACTGTTTTTTTACCTGAAGTAAAATCGTTGCATTCTGATTGTATCTTGCAATTTTTTCAACATCTTTCTGAGAGTCAAAAACCGTTGCTACGTCTGACAAACGAACCTGCGCACCGTTTTTATCGGAAACCACAAGATTGTTCATTTCAGCAACACTTTTGTATTTTCCTGAAAGTCTGATCGTAGATCTTGAAGTTCTCGTTTTCAAAGCTCCCGTCGGGAAATCTAAGTTGGAAGAAAGAATTGCCTGTTGCACGTCTCCAATTGAAAGACCGTACCCCTGCAATTTCTTTTCATCTAAATTTACCTGAATTTCTCTCTCCTGTCCACCCACAAGATCAACCTGAGCCACACCGTTTACACGGGAAAATACAGGCTCAATTTTCTTATCTAAAAGATCGTAAAGCTCTTTATTATTTAGTTTATCACTGGAAATACTCAACGTCATGATCGGTAAATCATCCAATGAGAATTTCTGTAGTGATGGCGGATCTGCATCGTCCGGAAGGTCTGCCAAAATAGCGTTTACCTTTCTCTGAGCATCATTCAATGCATAGTTTACATCGGCACCTGTATTCAACTGAACCATGATAACCGATAAACTTTCGTAAGATGAAGATTCTACTTTTTTTACGTTTTCCAAAGATCCCACGGCATCCTCGATCTTTCGGGTTACCGATGTTTCTACCTCAGAAGGCGAAGCACCCGGATATACTGTAGAAATGGTTACCATATTGGTTTCAAACTTCGGAATCAACTCGTACCCCATCATGGAGTAACTTAATAAACCACCCAGCGTAAGTATCGTAAATAATACGATAACCAAGGACGGTCTTTTAATGGATATTTCTGCTAACTTCATCTTCTCTTACTTTACGATATTGATTTTTGAACCGTTATCAAGGTTAATCTGTCCGCTGGTAATTACCTGTTCGCCACCGTTCAGTCCGCTTAAGATCTGAACTTTATCACCGTAAACTTTTCCGGTCTGAACTTTAATTAATTTAGCTGTTCCGTTGCTTACCACAAATAATTGTCCTGAGCTTACTCCGTTTACGAAAGCTTCCGCAGGAACTGTCAGCATATTTTGAGTTTCAGCACCATTGTTGGTTTTGAAAGTCGCGGTTGCATACATACCTGCTTTTAGATTTCCTCTGTTCTGAACCTCAACTTCAACCGGGAAATTCAAAGAAGCATCACTTTTAGGAGCAATAAATGTAATTCTTCCTGTGAAAGAAT
This sequence comes from Chryseobacterium sp. GM_Chr_2, assembly GCF_026540445.1. Taxonomy (NCBI): domain Bacteria; kingdom Pseudomonadati; phylum Bacteroidota; class Flavobacteriia; order Flavobacteriales; family Weeksellaceae; genus Chryseobacterium; species Chryseobacterium sp. GM_Chr_2. The sequence continues at coordinate 15,617 of NZ_JALNUD010000003.1, read as the reverse complement.
CGTCTGGTAAAACATTTACATTAATAGCCACTTCCTGACCTAATGCAATTTTTCCGATCTGGCTTTCATCCACCAAAACTGAAAGTTTTAATGAATTGATATTTACGATTTCGAAAAGTGCAGTTCCCGGAGCAACCACCATTCCCGGTTCCACCATTTTTTTGTTGATCGTTCCGCTGATTCCCGCTCTGATGCTTGCATCATTTACTCTTACTCCCTGAGCTTTTACAGCTGCCTGAGCATTTTTCAGCTGTAATCTTGAATTATCAACCTGTTGCTTAGTAACACCTCCCGTTTTGAAGGCATTTTCGTAACGTTGATTATCGATAATTGCATTTTGTAAGTTGTTCTGAGCCTGAGTAACGTCTACTTCAATCGCATCTTTTTTAATCGTTGCTAAAACCTGACCAGCCCCTACTTTTGAACCTTCTTTCACCAAAACGCTTACTACGCGTCCTGAAATTTCAGAAGACTGATTAGATTCCTGTTTCGGGATAAAAGTTCCGTTGGCTGAGTAATCGGTATTGATGTTTTCTCTTGCTACTGTGATTACGTTCACATTGATTTTGTCTACCTGCTTGGCAACTTCTCTTACTTCCGTCTCCTGCTTCTCTTTGTTACCTGCAATCTTGTACGCTGCTAAACCAATAAGTACAGCCGCTACGATGATATATATTAAAGTTTTTTTCATTATAGTTTATTATGGGTTTTGTAAAGTATTTAGCTCTCCTTTCGCTTTAATTAATTTTATTTCAGCTTGCTTATAATCCAATAAAGCATTGGCATAATTCTGTTTAGCCTGAGTTTGTGCATTTTCAGCATCCAAAACTTCCGTTAATGTTGCTAAGCCGTATTGATAGTTAGATTGCGTATTTTTTTGAACTCTTTCTGCCAAATCTACATTATCTTTCATGCTTTCGATATTGATTAATGCATTTTCCATATTGGTAATAGCATTTTTATAATCTAAACTTAAGCTTAGCTGTGTATTTTCAATATCAACATCAAGATCCTGAATGTCGATTTCAGCCTCATTGATCTTTGCTTTTGTAGCACCTCCCGTGAAAATCGGGATATTTACATTTAAACCAATCGCTGAATAATCACTCCAAAGTACTCCGTTTTGAAGACCGTTCGTTAAAGGAAACTTTGCTCCCGTTGCACCCCAACCATAATTGGCAACCAAACTCACCGTTGGATACAGATAAGCTTCCGTTGCTTTTTTATTGAATACTAAAAGTTCTCTGTTTTTATTTAAAACTTTGATCTCTGTACGATCATCAAGATTTACATTGCTTGCGATCAATTCAGGTTTAGGCTCGATGGTTTTTTCTTCCAATTCAATATCTGTAGAAATCGGAACTCCCATATAAAACTTCAAAGCATTTTTCGAAAGCTGAACAGAATTAATTAAAGTCTGTCTGTTTGAGCCTATATTCGTTAGCTGAACATTCGTTCTGTCTAAATCAATAGCTTTTGCCAAACCGTTGTCTACCAAACTTTTGATTACATTTCTTGTTTTTTCTGTATTGGCATAGCTCGCCTCCACCGTTTTCAGGTTTTCTTCCTGAACAAACACCTGATAATAAGCTGTTGCTACATTTTCAATGATCTGTTCATTGGTTAACTGAGCGTTTAGCACATAAAATTCTCTTGTAGATTTCGCTGCCTTAAGCCCTGTGAATACTCTTTGGTCAAAAATTGCCTGCTGAAGCTGAACGGAAGCAGTTGAACTCCACGGCTGCCCTAACTGAGCTCTGATTTTCTCTCCACCAAATTCAAGCAATGACTCCTGAATAATGGGATTGTAAGTAAGACCAGCTGTAGCAGTAACTTGTGGTAAAGCTCCGGCTTTTGCTTCATCAATTTTATATTCGGCTTTTTTTACCTGTAAAGCAGCTTTTTTAGCTTCTGCTTTATTTTGAAGTGCCTGTTTTATCGCTTCCTGTAAAGAAACCTGCTGTTGAGCAGACACTGATGAAAAACCGAAAATCATAAATGCTGCAGCTACCCCAATTTTTAGCTTTTTTGCAGTTATACGTTTTCTTTTCATAATCTTATACTTCGTTTATTTTTTTAATTTCTTTGTCTTCTCTATTTTTTAATTCTAAAGGACGAATCATTTCTTAAATTACTTTAACAGTTTTGTTAATTTTTAAATAAAATATTCAGAATGATGTCTTTTCTTGCCGCAATGATCTGGTCGAATTTCTTCTCACTAATCATTAAATTTTCCATTAATAATGGTCTTATTGCACTTGGGAACACCAATAAAGAAACCATATTAAGCACAAATTGAATAGGTTCCATCGTTTCGATATTTCCTAAAGCCATTTCTTTTTTGATGTCTTTGTACAGCTTTTTAAGCTCATCTTCTTCGATGTCTTTTTTATGACAGTTTCCTTTATTGATTTGTGAAACAATATAAGTTTCTAAGTATGGATATTTAAGGCTGGTCGATAAACTATGCTCAATAAACTGCCCCATTTTCTCTTTAAAAGGAAGATCTGAGTTTTGAATAACTTTAGATTTATCCTGTTCTACCTTTTGCGCTTCATCAAAAATGATCTGAATAAGATTGTCTCTGGAACGAAAATAATAATTGATCAACGTTCTGTTTACTCCCGCTGCATCTGCAATTTCTTGCGTTGTAGCATCAAATTTCCCTTTCACAAAGAATAAATTCTTTGCTGTCTCTTTGATTAATTCCTGTGTTTGGTCTTTTTTTGCTTGATTTGACATTTTTGTTAAACAAATTTGTGCAAATTTAAATCAATTTTATTTTTTGACAAAATTGTTAAACAAAATAATTAAACAAAATTGTATGATATACATCAGTTATGTACGTTCAATTTCAATTCATTGCATAAAAAAAGCGGGTAGAAAATAAATTCCTACCCGCTTTTTATATAATATTTTTTTATAATAATTTGATTTTATCGTCTGAAATATCAATAATTTTATCCTTATAAAGCCCTCCAATTGCCTTCTTAAAATTCTTCTTACTCATCTGGATCTCATCTTTAATTTCCTCAGGAGAAGATTTGTCTGAAAGATAAAGCAAACCGTAATTTTCTTCTAATTTGTCTAAAATTTTCTTTTTAAACTCATCAATATTTTCAAAACCTTGTGGCTGCAGAGAAACATCAATCTTTCCATCCTCACGGATTTCTTTAATGTAACCGCTTTCTTCAGACAAAGGATATAGTTTCTTGAAAACATCAGAAGTATAGATCAAGCCGATGTATTTTTTGTTGATTACGACGTTCCAGCCCAATTCACTTTCATTCATCATAATCAAACCTACCTTATCCCCTTTTTGGAAAGGAAGATCCTGGTATTGAGGATTTCTTTTGAATTTGGTAGTTCCCGTAATTAATTCCAATTCATCATCTACATACAAATGAACCAGATATCTTTTACCTTCAACAATTTTAGATTTCTGTTGCTTGTAAGGAATAAATAAATCTTTTATAATTCCCCAATCCATAAAAGCACCACTAGGAAGGCTTTGAACACAGCTCATCACGGCAAATTCACCAACTTCAGCCAATGGAATTTCCGTGGTAGCTTTTAGTTTATTATCATCCTGATACACAAAAACATCCACCTCTTCGTCGATTTCTTTTTCATCCTGAATGAAGATTTTTGGCAAAAAGGCTTTTTCACCGGATTCGTCTGTTAAAATCCATCCTGAGCTGATTTTTTCTGAAATTTTTAAAGTTTGAGTTTTTCCGAGTAACATGTATGATAAAATTAGTCTGCAAAGGTAAGGAAAATAATGGCAAGTTTTTGTGAGGGAATTTTAGAGTCGGAGAGTTCTAGAGTTCTAGAGTTGGAGAGTGAGAGTATTTGAGGGTTTTTAGAGTAATTAGTTTGAACATAAAAAAGGCTGTCATAATATTGTTGACAGCCTTAATTTTTAAATATTTAAAATGATTAAATCTTTTAATCAAATATTACATATGAATCGGTCTCTTAGCTGTAGCATCCAATGCAGCTTCTTTAATAGCTTCTGCATACGTCGGGTGAGCGTGAGAACTTCTTGCAATATCTTCAGCACTTGCACGGAATTCCATAGCAATTACCCCTTCAGCGATCAAATCGGCAGCTCTTGCTCCTACGATGTGCATCCCCAAAACTTCGTCAGTTTTTTCGTCTGCGATAATTTTCACCAAACCATCAACATCACCACTTGCACGGCTTCTTCCTAATGCTCTCATTGGGAAAGATCCTACTTTGTAAGCAACACCTTCTTCCTTCAATTGCTCTTCAGTTTTACCAACTCCGGCAACTTCAGGCCAAGTGTAAACAACACCAGGAATTAAGTTATAATTAACGTGAGGTTTTTGTCCAGCCAATGTTTCAGCAACGAAAACTCCTTCTTCTTCAGCTTTGTGAGCCAACATTGCTCCTTTGATAACGTCACCGATTGCGTAGATATTAGCAACGTTCGTTTGAAGGTGATCGTTAGTTTTTACTCTTCCTCTTTCGTCAAGCTCAACACCTGCTTTCTCCAATCCAAGTCCGTCTGTGTAAGGCTTTCTACCTACAGAAACTAAACAGTAATCTCCTTCTACAACTACCTCTTCTCCTTTTTTATCTTTAGCTGTAATTTTTACAGTATCTCCATTTCTTTCAACCGCAGAAACCGCTGTAGAAAGCATGAACTTCATTCCTTGTTTTTTAAGAACTTTAGTTAATTCTTTACTTAAAGCTCCATCCATTCCAGGGATGATTTTATCCATAAACTCAACCACAGTTACCTGAGCGCCTAATCTTAAATAAACAGAACCAAGCTCAAGACCGATAACTCCACCACCGATAACTACCAAATGCTTAGGAATTTCCTTAAGATTTAAAGCTTCCGTAGAAGTAATCACTCTTTCTTTATCTAAAGTAATGAAAGGTAAAGAAGTTGGTTTAGAACCCGTTGCAATGATTGTATATTTAGAATCGATCGTTTCAGTAGAACCGTCGTTTTTCGTTACTTTGATCTGAGTAGCAGATTCGAAGCTCCCAACACCTTCAAAAACAGTAATTTTGTTTTTGTTCATCAGATAGCTGATTCCGTCTGTATTTTGTTTGATTACCTCGTTTTTACGCTCGATCATTCTTGCGATATCTGCCTGAGGCTCGTTGATAATGATTCCGTGACCTGCAAAATTGTGTTTTGCGTTCTCAAAATGCTCAGAGCTGTCTAAAAGCGCTTTTGACGGAATACATCCCACGTTAAGACAAGTTCCTCCTAAAGTTGGATATTTTTCAATAATAGCTACTGTGAAACCTAATTGTGCAGCACGAATTGCAGCAACATAACCACCAGGACCAGAACCGATTACGGTAACATCGAATTGACTCATGTTATTATATGAATTTGTTTATTATTATCTATCTTAATTCTTACAAATTTAACGATTAATTACCACGTGAGAAAGTGAGATTTGTCTTAAATTTAGTTTATACGTTTTTGAATAACTTTTTTGTAAAAATTAAATTTATCTTTTATATTCCATTCATCGTAAATCTGAACAATTTGAGAAAGTTCATCAATCGTTAGATCTTTTTGATCTTTTTGTAAAAGTTGCGAAAGTATTTTATTCTGTATTTTTAATTTTCTTATTTCTTTTCGACATTTAAGACAATGCAATGGAATTGACTTTATATGAAACTTTAATTGTTCATACCAAAGTTTCTTTTCATCTTTAGTAAAAGTAAATTCATTTTTGCATTTTTCACATCTTAAATTCGTGTCGTAATATGATAAATAGGGAGTATAAAAATTAGTTTGCTGTAAAGAGTTGGGTATTAAAGCTCTTCGATCATTTATACACGTGTCACATGCCCATTTAAAATCAGAGCCAATCAGCAATTCAAACAAATCATACTTGTGATCAGAGTTTTTTACAAAATCTCTATTTTTTAAAATTGATAAAGAAATTGAAATATCCAATCTATCTTTAAGAAGACCACAGCATTTACATTTGACATAATCGCTTTTTTTATCTTTCATTATTGTGATTTGTTCTTATTGGAATAATTTTAATTTTTAAAAATCCAAATTCAATTTTCCCTGACCAAATTCCACAGTATTTTCAAAATAAGAACCCCCAAAAACATACCATTCAAGGCTTTCCAGAAATTCAACTGCATTTTCGGGAGTAATTTGTGGACGGTCTTTTTTCGAAACAATTCCTTTATACCATTTTTCGGTTTCCGGTAAATTTTCGGATTTAATAGAATAATGAATCCAAATTCTTTGGCATAATTTACACTGCTGAATGCTTACTTCTGCATTTCTTCCATGGGTATGATCTGTTCCCAACTCAGAAGTTCTGTATTCCGTATAATTTGAAGTAGGTTTTTCACACGCGCAGGCTAATTTCTGAACTTTATTCATTGATGAAATCTTGATTTTAAATAAAATTAACAGCCGCAAATGTACGGAAAGTATCCATAAATACTATTTGGTCATGAGATCGATTAAGACCTGTTCATATTTATCTAAAATAATATTCTTTGAAAATCTGGATCTTATAGAATTTTTTATCGCATCTTTATCGTGATCTCTGTGAAGAATCTGAAGTATTTTTCTGGAAAAATCCTCATGATTTTCAATATCTGCAATTTCGCCATTCGTATTATCTTGAATAATTTCGTTGATTCCACCAGGACAGTTATTTGCTAAAGAATAGGTTCCGCAAGCTCCGGCTTCCAATAAAACATTGGGAAAACCTTCATATCTTGAGGAAAGAATAAACAAATCGGCATACTTCAGAAATTGATACGGATTTTCCTGTCGACCATGAAAAATAACCTGTTTTAATCCCAAAAAATCTTTCATCTGATGAAGAATTTCTCGGTCGTGACCATCACCTAAAATGTGAAGAATAATATTTTCATTTTTTAATCTTGAAAATACTTTCAGCAAATTATCAAACCCTTTTCTGGCAGATAAATTACCAATGGCCACCACATTTTTATAATTATATTTAAAACTTTCAGGCTTTGTGGAAACTGCCAGTTTAGCATCAATAAAATCAAAATCTACAGGATTATTGATCTTCACAATTTTCCCTTGCTTGATATTAAAATTATCGATCAGATCTTTCCGCATATCATCGCTTTGCGCAATGATTCTCTGATAGTTATTATAAAAATTATAGAAAAATTTAATTTCTTTACGTGTCACATGTTGTGTCACCACATTGGTTTCTCTTGCAATAAATTTCGTTCTCGGAAAAAGCTTGATAAACAAAGACAAATAAGCATTCACTTCCCCAAAACCTGAAAATACAATATCCGGTTTTCTTCTGTAAATTTCCCTTAAAATTGGTCTTAAAGAATGACGAATCCTTTCGGTATTAATATCAATAATATCCACATCATCCTTTAAAAAATTCAGATAACCGCCCTGCTTACGTAAAAGCATAATCTTAGGCTCAAATCGATCTCTGGAAAGATGATTCGCAATAGTGGTAACGATCCTTTCTGCGCCTCCGGTTTCAAGGTCCGGCAGAATAAATATGACAGAAATCTTTTTCATCAGTGTAAAATTAGTAAAAAGTTTTGGGAACTATCAATCCCAACCCGTAATTAATGATTTTTAACTTAAAATTAAATAACCTTCAAAATTTTCTATAATCCAATTTGTCATTCCGTAGGAATCTAAACATAGTATTAGAAAAAATAAAATGTGAAAATTCAAGCTTAGATTCCTACGGAATGACAAGCTAAACGTTAAAGTGTCTTACTTATTTCAAATAAAAAAGAAATTCTTCCTAGGAAGAATTTCTTTTAATATTATTTCATTATCGTTTAACATCATTTTAGTTCGCGACGTCGCTAATGAATTTTATCCTCAACATTCGTACTTCTTCATCAGATAATTCATCGCCAAATTCATCCAATAAAACTTTCATGCTGTCGCTTTCAGATTCATTCATAAATTCCATGAAACCGTCTACAATATCTTCATCAAAATTATCTTCGATATAATAATCAATATTTAATTTTGTACCCTGATAAACAATACGTTCCATCTCCTTCAACAATTCATCCATCGAAAGATTTTTCGCTCTTGCAATGTCTTCAAGATCAATCTTTTTGTCGGTACTTTGAATGATGAAAACTTTATGGCTCGATTTATTTGCCACCTGTTTCAACACCATATCCTGAGTACGTTCAATATTATTTTCTTCTACATATTGACTGATAAAATCTGCGAATTCTTTACCGTATTTTTTGGCTTTTCCTTCTCCAACACCATAAATTTTCGCAATTTCTTCAACAGAAATCGGATACTGAACCGTCATATCTTCCAAACTCGGATCCATAAAAACCGTGTACGGCGGAATCCCGTATTTTTTGGCAACTTTCTTTCTTAATTCTTTTAATAAAGCGAATAAATTTTGATCTAATCCACCTGCAGATTGCTGCTGAATCTGGTCGCTTTCTGCCTTACTTTGTGTTAAATCAAATTCTCGATCTTCAGCAATCAGGAAAGAATGTTCAAGTTTGCCTTCCAGAACCAATCTTCCTTTTTCGGTAATCTTTAAAACACCATACGTTTCAATATCCTTTTGAAGGAAATTCTGAACCGTTGCCTGTCTTAAAATCGTTTTCCAGTGATTGTCTTTTTCTTCTTTTCCAAATCCGAAATACGAAGCCTGCTCCAATTTATATGATTTTGTCACCGCATTTTCTTTTCCTGCAATAACAGAAATCAGATCTTTTGATTTAAATTTTTCACCTGTATCGCGAATTAGCTCTAAAGCTTTCTTCAAATCATCCGTTGCATCCTTTAATTTTGGAGGATTCGATGAATTATCACACATTTTGGCGCCGTCACCATGAATTGGATCGAAGTTTTCACCAAAATAATACAATATATATTGTCTTCTGCTCATTGAAGTTTCGGCGTAACCTACTACTTCATTCAACAACTGTAATCCGATTTCTCTCTCGGAAACAGGTTTTTGAGCTAAGAATTTTTCTAATTTTTCAATGTCTTTAGGATCATAGAATGCCAAACAGTGGCCTTCACCACCATCTCGACCTGCACGACCGGTTTCCTGATAATAACTCTCCAACGATTTTGGGAAATCATAATGAATAACAAAACGGACATCCGGTTTATCAATTCCCATTCCGAATGCGATGGTTGCTACAATCACATCCACCTCTTCCATCAAGAATTTATCCTGATTCGCTACTCTTACTTTTTGATCTAGACCAGCGTGGTAAGGTAATGCATTTACCCCGTTTACCTGTAAAAGTTGAGCAAATTCTTCAACCTTTCTTCGGCTTAAACAATAAACAATTCCTGATTTTCCTTTATGCTGATTGATAAATTTCACAATTTCACGATCTACATTTACTTTTGGCTGTACCTCGTAATATAGATTCGGTCTATTAAAACTTTCCTTGAAAACCAAAGCATTAATCATTCCTAAAGTTTTCTGAATATCATCCTGAACCTTAGGCGTTGCCGTTGCCGTTAATGCAATCACAGGAACATCTGCAATTTTATCGATAATGGATTTTAAATTCCTATACTCAGGTCTGAAATCGTGTCCCCATTCTGAAATACAGTGCGCCTCGTCAATAGCAAAGAAGGAAATTTTCACTTCTTTTAAAAACTCTAAATAATCTTCTTTAATTAATGATTCAGGAGCTACATATAAGAGTTTTGTTCTGCCACTTTTAATATCATCAAAAACCTGTTTGGTCTGAGTTTTGTTCAATGAAGAATTCAAAACATGGGCTACCCCATCCTCTGATGAAAGACCGTTTACAGCGTCTACCTGGTTCTTCATCAACGCAATTAAAGGTGAAACCACAATTGCCGTGCCCTCAGAAATAAGTGCCGGAAGCTGATAACATAAAGATTTACCACCTCCGGTCGGCATTAAGACAAATATATCCTTCCCTTCCAACAGGTTTTCTATAATTTGCTCTTGTTGACCTTTAAATGTAGAAAACCCGAAATATTTTTTCAATTCGCCTGATAAATTGGCTTTTTTTGCACCCATCTAATTTTCTATTGCTAAATTTGCATGTATCCCAAAGTTATAAAAATTTTGCTTAAAATAAAAGCGAACGAATTTATAAAAAATAAAATTTATATTAAATATTCTTTTTAAAATATAACGGTTATAAAGAATTTTATTGTATACCTATAAAAGTAAAATGGAAAAAGCGAACATCATTTCAATCGCGAAAACGACTTTAGAAATAGAGATTTCGGAACTTGAAAAACTTAAAAACAGGCTTGATGATGATTTTGTAAAAGCTGTGGAAACCATTCATTCGGCAAAAGGAAAACTGATTGTCGTAGGAATCGGAAAATCGGCTCACGTTGGAAATAAAATCGTTGCCACGCTGAATTCTACAGGAACACCTTCTCAATTCCTGCATGCTTCGGAGGCAATTCATGGAGATTTGGGCGTGATTCAGAAGCAGGATGTTGTTTTATGCATTTCTCTTTCGGGAAATTCGCCTGAAATTGTAAACCTCCTTCCCTATTTAAAAGATTATTCTTCATCATTAATAGGAATGACAGGAAATAAATCAAGCAAGCTCGCTGAATATTCTGATATTATTCTGGATACGCATGTTGATAAAGAAGCTTGCCCAAACAAGTTGGCTCCTACAAGTTCCACAACCTTACAAATGGCACTTGGTGATGCTTTAGCCATTTCTTTAATGGAACTGAATGATTTTAAAGCTAATGATTTCGCGAAATTTCATCCTGGCGGAAGTTTAGGCAAAAATTTAATCTCAAAAGTTGATGATTTCCTTTCTTCGCAAAAGCCTCAGGTGACAGAAAATGATACGGTAAAAGATGTTATTATATCGATAAGCAGCTCAAGACACGGAATTACGGTGGTTACAGAAAACGATAATATTATTGGTGTTATTACTGATGGAGATTTAAGAAGAATGTTGTTGAAAGGCGACGATATTGCTCAGGTTTTGGCGAAAGATATTATGTCTGCCAATCCAAAAACGGTAGAAAGAACCGCTTTAGCCAAAGAAGCCATGAAAATTTTAAAGGACAATAATATTGGGCAACTGATTGTTACTGAAAACGGAAAGTATTTCGGAATCATCGATTTGCATAAGTTGTTGGATGAAGGAATAAATTAAGCTGGAAAATTGTAAAGACATTCAAATGCTTCGACTTCGCTCAGCATGACAACACTACAAATTGACTGTTAAATAAAGCGGTTGGTACAAGAATTATCATATTGAAGCGGTGGAAGCATCTTAAATTAAAATTAAACTTCCATCTTCCCACGACCAACTTCCTGCTTTACTGAAACTTTTTTCATAAATTTGAACCCTTAAAAATTTTATTCTGTGAGTGAAGGTAAAGACATGTCCTTTCTTGGGCATATTGGAGAACTAAGAGGTCACCTCATCCGCTCGATTCTTGCGATTGTAGTCGCTGCATTCATTGTCGGCTTTAATATCAACTGGATTATGGATCACATCTTTTTTGGTCCTACGAGAAATGATTTTCCGACTTTTGAATTGGTCAACCACTTTTCAAAAATGGTATTGGGCGAAGAAAGTATTCACCTTCCGAAAGATTTTCCGGTGCGTGCGAGTAAATTATACCAACAATTTAATGTGATGATGGCTGTTTCCATCTTCGGTGGAATGGTTGCAGCATTTCCTTATATTGTTTGGGAGCTATGGAGATTTATCAGTCCGGCATTACATCCGAAAGAAAGAAAAAATTCAATCTTTATCATCAATGCAGTTTGGATGTTGTTCATGATCGGGGTTTTATGCGGATATTTTTTAATTCTTCCTTTTGCAGTTAATTTCGGAGTTATCTTTAAAATTTCCGATATTATCGTTCCGTTATATGATTTGAGCGATTATACGACGTTATTTTTACAGGTCGTTTTAGGAATGGGAGTAATTTTCCTTTTCCCTGTCTTGATTTATTTCCTTACATCGATAGGAATTTTAACGCCTATGTTCATGAGAACGTACCGTCGCCACGCGATTGTTTTAATTATGGTTGTTGCTGCAATTATTACTCCGGCAGACGTTTTAAGCATGTTGATGGCAGCATTCCCATTATTATTGCTGTACGAATTCAGTATTTTGATGTGTGGCTACACTTACAAAAAAGTACAGAAAGCCAACGGAAATTTACCTACCGTTCAGAAATAATTAAAAGCAAAAACTTTTTAAATATAGTCCCGAGGATTTTTCTTCGGGATTTTTTTATTTTCAAATATTTAGAACCAGTTTAAAATTTTATATAAAGCTTTCTTTGTCATTCTAAATGAAATTTTGTGTAGCATTAAAAAATGAAGAACCTTTTAAAATTCAGATAATTGACATTTTTCGATTCCACTCCGTTTCGCTTAAAATGACACTCTGCAAAATTTATCTCTTTTTCAATGCTGAAGCTTTATGAACGGCTGTTTTTCCCGTCTTTTCGCTCATAACTTCATACTGAGGATTTTCCTCTGATGCTCGGCGTTGACGATTCATAAAAACGAAATCTTTGGTATGAATTTTAATGATGATTCCGTAGGTTTCACCATTGCTGAACCGCCATTTTACGCTGTCTCCTTTTTTTAACATGATAAATTATGTTTTGGGTATAGTAAATTCAAATCAAAAAAAGAGCCGTTTAACATTAAAATTTAGATCAAAAAAAATCCCGCTTAAAAAGCAGGATTCTATATATTATTTTGTTGTTTAATTATTGCGCCAATTGGTTGAAAGGTGTAAGCTTATTCCCTTCTGCCATCGACTGATCCATAAATTCTACTTTTTGAGGACCTTTCATTCTTCCTGCAGCATCGTTTGCATTGAAGTAAGCTTCCGATAATTTAGTAGAAATTTCAGTAGGTTTAAAATCAAACTTCGTATCGCCTTCAACTCCTAAATATCCGTTCTTTTTTGTAAGGTTTGTAATATAATTGTTGTAATTGATCATTGTACCTCTAAACATATCATTATGATATTGCATACATTTTTTTGCCTTCTTCGAAGAGTTGTTCAGAATACAGTTTTTCATATTATTTCTGTACAAAAACCACTCAGATTCCATAATTCCATATTCTTTACCTAAGGCAAATTTTCCGTTGGTAACAATATTATTGTCACCTTCTTTAGATGCAATTGTCTGCAAATGCTGAATAACAAGCGGAACCGTTTTTTCTATTTTAGATTTCGTTTCTCCCAAAATGCTCAAATCTGCTGCCGGAGACTTCTTCTGAGCCGTAGTAACGTTAAAAATTAGTAGTAATAGTACAATCAATAAATTATATCTTTTCATGAGAAATTTTTAAAGCACTAAAATAAATATATTTTCTCAGTTTAAACAAATAGATTTTAATTTTATTTAATAAAAATTAACAATTCTCTAACATTAATTGTTCATTGTTGTAAAAATGATGATTTCAAAGTCGTGATTTGTGTAATTTTTGTTTGAATAGATTGTTACTGAATAAAAATCTTCAGCTTTACATAAAAAGAGAATATTTTAAAATTTATTTATTTTGAGTAGCAAGATATTGTTGAAATTGATCATTCAGCATTTCACATTCCTGCTGAAGAATTCCTGATTCTATCTCTGGTTTTTTGCCCCATTTCGGAATAGTTTCCGTTTCCAGAATTTTGAATTCAGAAGTTTGTCCGCCAACAAGCGGAACAGAAGTACCGAATACTATTTTTTTAATTTGATAATGCCTGATGAAATAAGAACACATAATACAAGGTTCATGAGTTGAGAAAAGTATGGCTTGGTTTAAAATGTCTCTGTAACCATTTGCCAAAGCATCTTTTACCGCTAAAATTTCTGCATGTTGTGTAATATCTCCTGAAGATTTGCCAGATTCAATACCTTTTCCGATAATTTTATCTTCAAAAACCAATAAAGAACCAACGGGCGGATTTCCGTTTTCTAATGCCTGTTTGCCCAATTCAATACACTTAATCATATAATTATTGTAGTCGTTCATTGTTAATGTTTTACAGATAATAAAGAAAATAGGTTATATTAATTATTGGCATTTCCTCTGTTAAAACCAATCGTGTTCCTATAAATTTGAGGTGAAATATCGGTCTTGTTTTTAAAAAGCCTGCTGAAATAATATTCGTCATCATATCCCAGTTCATAGGCGATCTCTTTAATAGTCTTAGCTGTAAGGTACAATTCCCTTTTTGCTTCAATAATAATCCGTTCGGTAATCAGGTCAGAAAGGGTTTTATTAAAATGATTCTTCGTAATTCTTGCCAGCGAAGCCGGAGTTTGATTCAAAAGATCGGCATAATCACTCGCCGAATGTTTTATCCTGAAATTATCTTCAATAGCATTTTTAAGATTCTGAATAATAAACTGTTGCTTGATATTCTTTGTCTGCGAATCCTGAAGCGATTGTTGTTCAAGCTTTATCCTCGTTGCCGTTACGAGCAAAATTTTCAGATAAGAAACCAACACTTCATCTTTTCGGAAACCGTCGGCTTTTAATTCATTTGCAATTCCGTTGATGAGATTCAAAATAGAACTTTTACTGAATTCATTCAGGCAAATAAAAGGTTGCTGGTAAACATTATTAAACAAAATACCGTTTGATGCAATTTCCTTATGATGGCGATAAATACAGAAAAAATCATGGTGAAACTGTATAGAAATTCCCATAATTGGTTTTTTAGAACACAGCATAAATGGCTGATAAGGATAAAACGCAAACATCGTATTTTCCTGAAACTGAAAATCACAAAGATCAACGGTTGCAGTTCCTTCACCGGAAGTAATTAATATTAAAGTGAAATAATTATTACGCTGAATATGATCAAAATAGCTATTGTTATCAAACTCAAACAGTTTGAAGGCAAGATTTCCATTTTGCTGATTGATAAGCGTATATACAGATTGTGACAACATGATGTCTGCAATTTAATTAATATTTTTAAACTGTTCTTCATTAAAACTGCCCTCCTAAAAGTCAGGAGAGCAGTTGAGAGCTTTGTTAGAAAATCAAAATATCAAAACCTTCATTTCGAAGGTTGAGTAAGCTTGGTAATCCCGGAGTTCCAGGTACTTCATTTTCGTTCAAAAGATCGTAGCCCGAAACCTCTGTTCCGAAAACCGCTACACAACCTTTTGAAAGACCCTGAACGTGATTTCTTACCTCGCTGTAAAGCCTATTAATAGGATGGTCTGCCTTTTCAAGTTGCTCTGGCCATCTGATTCCCGCTCCCTGAAAAATGATTTTCACCTCTTCTCCCGCATGCTTAAACTCGTAAGCTGATGCCAACGCGTTGAACACTCTTCCCATTGCTTCTTCTGAACCCGATTTTGGATCAGAAAGGATAATAATTGCTGTTTTTTTCATAAAATTTTATTTACACTGCAAAGATGTGGCAATAGCAGCAGCCAAAGAATGGATGATTTTTACTTTGTCATGGAGATTCTTTTAATCCTCAAACTCTCCAATTCTCAAACTCTCCAACCTAATAAGGAGCTTTTTCCCGCTATCCATTTTATCTTTTTTGTTACGGCTCCGCTTCGCTCCGCCGCAACAAAAAAGGATGCCATTTCTATGGTAAGTTT
This sequence comes from Chryseobacterium sp. GM_Chr_2, assembly GCF_026540445.1. Lineage (NCBI taxonomy): Bacteria > Pseudomonadati > Bacteroidota > Flavobacteriia > Flavobacteriales > Weeksellaceae > Chryseobacterium > Chryseobacterium sp. GM_Chr_2. Next base: position 25 of record NZ_JALNUD010000003.1, on the reverse strand, counting down.
GCAAATAGAAAAAAATAGATATAGA
>NZ_JALNUD010000029.1:0-620 GCF_026540445.1 Chryseobacterium sp. GM_Chr_2 | reverse complement strand
TATCTATCTATCTATCTATCTATCTATCTATTTTTCAAAAAATAGGATTATCATCCTATCCTGATGTAAATCGCCACTTCGTGGCTCATGGGTGTTTTGAAAATCAAAAGAAATTGATTAAAAACGTTCTCAGAAATAATAATTTAAAAATAAATCAAGATTATTTGAGAACCATTTTTATCCACAGAAATATCCGTAACATCCACAATAGCCCATCACATCATCTTGAAAAATAAAAAATCCGGTTATCATTTTTCTATTCCCTTTTTTAATAAATATCCTACCTAGGCTAGATCCCTAAAGAGATGACAAACTGTATAGAGATCAATAATGGAAGAAAACAAAATTTAAAAATCAGGATAAAAATCTGCGCTCTCTGCAAAATCAGCGAGAGACTATCTGAATAATATATACTATTGTATTTTATTTAAAAAGTATAATCACTTTTAAAGAATTAAGTCCACCGATCATTTTAGGTCTCTTACCTTCAATTAAAAATGATAAAAAATAATCAAAAATAATCTGAATTTTTTTGGAAGTTCTCTATATGCTTTAATTTTGCTAAAACACTAAAACACTAAAACACTAAAACACTAAAACACTAAAACACTAAAACACTA
>NZ_JALNUD010000028.1:0-704 GCF_026540445.1 Chryseobacterium sp. GM_Chr_2 | reverse complement strand
GTTGGAGCAAAATATTTAACAGTAAGCTTTAAAGATTTGGAAGGCAGAGATCTGGTTTTTAACATTGAAAACAGCAAACGCGCCATTTTATTATTTCTTAAAAAGTTCAGTGTTGAGGATTATTGTTTTGTGATTGAGGCCACAGGAAATTACAGTCATCGTATTTTGCATTTATCTTTACTTCAGGGCTTTGAATCGAGTTTAATCAATTGTATGTCGATTAAGTATTTTGCGAGCCTGAAAAATATCATCAGCAAAACGGATTTTGAAGATGCCAAACTGATCCGATTGTATGGAGAAACCTTTTTACGTAAGGTTTATCTTGCTAAAAGTGTTGAGATAGAATATTTAGATCAGGAACTTAAATTACTAAATGATTTGGAAGAAGAAAAACGAAGATATGAGGTAAAGCTCAAATCTCTTCACTACAATTTACACCTGAATCCCAACGTGGAAAAGCATTACGAAAGAAGGATTAAGCATCTGGCAAAAGAGATTAAGGAGGTTTTGAGCCGTCTTCCCGAACTTCAGGACGAAGAATTTAAGGAAACTAAAGACTTGCTGCAATCCGTGTCAGGCATTGGGGAAAAGACTTCTCTTCAGTTGATGACAGCAACTTCAGGTTTTAAGAATTTTAACTCTGCAAAATCGTTATCCAAGTATTTTGGCTTGGCTCCGCGGATTCATCAATCGGGAAAGAAATC
>NZ_JALNUD010000027.1:0-901 GCF_026540445.1 Chryseobacterium sp. GM_Chr_2 | reverse complement strand
GTCATTATTATCAACCACTCTGGCCGACTGCTCCTCACCAAAAGGAACCGCGTCCGAATCCTGATACGGCGCGTTTTCCAGATCCGGAATGCCTACAAATTCATTATAATATTCATTACCGTCGTGATAATGTTTAAGCTCGATGATACGGTAGGTTTCCATTGGATTATCATTGATGTCGATCAGCTTCGCCAAACCTCCGATTTTCAATAAAGGATCCCTACTTTTCCCTTTAATCATGATTAAATTTTCACGGTTTTCGCGCTCCCGCCTCACCGAATCTTTCAGCTCTCTCGAGGTATTATTCGAAATTCCCGTATGATTGTAGAACATTTCGGATCTCTTTTTGTAAACGTTTTCCGAGGCATTGATCGCCACCGCCTGAAACGGATTTTCTTTATATTGATGTTGAACAGAATTCGACTGATAATCAATATTTTCACCCACCTGAACATCATACGCCGAATAGCTGAAATTCTGTGGCTTGATATTCATTTGAAACTCAACTTCAATCAAATTTTTATTTTCCTCTAAATCTAACATATCCTGCACTTTATTGCCGAATAAAAGTTGCTGACCGTTGTAATAAAAATATTCACCAAACCTCATGGCGAGCCTTTTAATGAACTGATAATCTGATTCTTTATATTGAACCGTGTACGGAAGCGAATACTCCGTATTGGGATGATGCACCAAAATATTTGCTTCATCAGGATATTCCGAAACAATTTCTTTGATGATCTGCTCCAGTGATTTTCCTTCAAAGCTGCGGCATTTTTTTCCACTTTCCATCAGCATTGTCGGCGAATATCCGGTGATATAAAGTTCTCCGTAACCATTCTCTTTTCGGTTTCGAATATTGGCGATAATACCCACAAAAACCTGACGGATATTGCCATAT
>NZ_JALNUD010000026.1:0-916 GCF_026540445.1 Chryseobacterium sp. GM_Chr_2 | reverse complement strand
GAAATCATTTAAACTTTTTTATATAAAAAACGGCTTGTTTATTTTTGTGTTGCAAAACATAAAAAACAAATCAAGCCGATGTTGTACCAAGTACTTGACAAAGATATAATAGAAAATGAAATAGTCCCCAATCTTCCCACGCCAAAACGAGGATTTTTTCCCAAAGCACCTCTGGTTGAAATAGTAAATTGCATATTATACAAACTGAAAACAGGGGTTCAATGGGCTTATTTACCTGTAAAAAGTCTTTTTGAAGAGAATGTTTTAAGCTACCAAAGTGTTTTCTATCATTTCCGTAAATGATGTATAAATAATATTTGGCAAGATTGCTGGATACAGCTATTATTAAAAAATAAATCGAAATTAGATTTATCCAGTGCAGATTTAGACGGGAGCCATACATCGGCATTACGGGGAGGAGAAGAGGTAGCTTACCAAGGTCGAAAAAAGAGAAAGACCAGTACTGCGCTTTATTTTACAGATAGACAAGGACTTCCTTTAGCAATGTCAGACCCTATTGCCGGAAATCATAATGATTTGTATCGTATTGAAATCTATTTTGATCAAATCATCCAAACATTAGAAAAGGCAGAGATTGCTGTAAAAGGATTATTTATGAATGCTGATGCCGGGTTTGATGCTCAAAACTTCAGAAAGCATTGTGAAAATAAAGATATTATTGCCAATATTGCTTTCAATAAGCGCAATGGATCAGATACAGATGAAATTTATTTTGATGAGCTTTTATACCATCAAAGATATGCTATAGAAAGAACAAATGCTTGGTTAGACAGCTTTAGATCATTGCTCAATAGGTTTGATACTACAGTATCTAGCTGGAAATCTTTTAATTATTTAGCATTTATGGTTATTGCACTAAGAAAGTTCTATAACACAAAAAAGTTTAAATGACTTC
>NZ_JALNUD010000025.1:0-931 GCF_026540445.1 Chryseobacterium sp. GM_Chr_2 | reverse complement strand
TTTTTTTGGAAAGAAGCAATACGCAGCAAGACTTCCCAAAATATTGATTATAAAATTGTTCACACTTCTGTGCCGGGAATGTTCCACTTGGCAATGATTTTTTAATTCATCATTTATCGTCTCAATAATTGCTCTTTTTCTCAGCAAAATCTTATCCTCCATATTCATAATATGATTTTTCATATTCTTTCTTAGTTTGGTGAATAGCTGAATTCCGTCTGCAAAGAGCATTTCCCATAAAGCTTTTGAGAGATAGCCTTTATCCGCAAACAGTTTTCCAAAAAGTTGTTGGGTCATTTTTTTAATATGCCTTGGATTTCGGTCGTCCACATTGCCTTTCGTTAAATAAAAGGATAAAAGTTCACCTTTTTCATTGCAAACCAAATGCAATTTAAACCCATAAAACCAGCCCATTGAAGATTTTCCACGTTCAGCCAGACCTTTAAAAACTTTATGGTTGTGAATTCTCTGATTCCTACAAACTTTCAGCGTTGTACTGTCCATAAAGCTGATTCCAGTACATTTTCCTAAACATTTTTCTTTTAAAAACAGAGCAAAAACTCCAAAAATTCTTCGTTGAAGCTCAACAAACCTATTGTAAGAAAGACTTTTAGGAAACAAATTCCTCCAATAGCCGCAAACTATTTGTTGATAATAATGTTTAAATGTCTTATGAGCCCCCAAATGAAAACCAATCATAATGGTCATAATTTCAGAATCAGACATAAGAGATGCCCTGTTTCTTCTTTTCTTGTTGCTATCAAGCGATCTCAGTTTCATTTGTTTAATCTCAGCGGCAAACTCTTTACAAAAATCATCAATTTGTACAAAAATATCCGTAATTTGGTCTTTCAAAATCATAAGTAATAATTTGTTTAAATATTTAAATGTCAGAAACTTAAATATACGAATTATTACTTTTTTATTAAAG
>NZ_JALNUD010000024.1:0-1156 GCF_026540445.1 Chryseobacterium sp. GM_Chr_2 | reverse complement strand
CAGTATTTTGATGGTTTGGGCAGACCCAAGCAGGTTGTGAATGTAAAAGCCTCTCCCTTAGGCCGAGACGTTGTGACGCCTATTGAGTATGATGGTTTTGGTCGACAGGTTAAAGATTATCTTCCGGTTCCGCAGGGAAATACCCTGAATGGAGCAATCATCCCCAATCCTTTAGGTAATGTACCTTCCGTATATGGCTCGGAGAAAATTTTTTCGGAAAAAGTCTTGGAAAGTTCTCCTTTGGATAGAATTCAGCAACAGATTCAGGTGGGTAACGATTGGAGCACCAAGCCTGTGAAGTTTGATTATGATGCAAATACAAATGCAGATTATGTAAGAAAATATGAAACTTCAACGACTTGGGTTGAAGGCAGAACACAAACGACAGTTCAGTTGCTTCAGTATTTTTTACCCAATCAACTGTATAAAAATACGGTAACCGATGAAGATGGTAACAAAACCATCGAGTTTAAAAATGGAAAAGGTCAGGTTCTATTGGTAAGAAAAGCTTTAAACGCAACGGAAAATGCTGATACGTATTATGTTTATAATGAATATGATCAGTTGGCTTTTGTAATCCCTCCGTTGGCTTCAGCTCCCACCGTAGAATCTTCTACAATGGAAAATCTGTATTATCAGTATCGATATGATGGCAGAAACCGTTTGGTAGAAAAAAAACTTCCAGGCAAAGGCTGGGAGTATATGGTGTATGATCAATCTGATCGGCTGGTTATGACTCAGGATGCGGTAATGAAAACTCAAAGTAAATGGTTGATGACCAAATATGACCAGTTTGGAAGAGTTGCTTATACCGCGATTATTTCAGGAGGTGAAAGATCCAATATGCAGGCTCAAGCCGATGTGAATTTGATTGTTGAGAGCAGACACAATGGTGGTTTTACACAAGACGGGATGCAGATTTTTTATACGAATAATTATTTCCATGTGCTTGAGAAAGTGCTTACAGTTAATTATTACGATGCCTATCCTTCGTATGGTTTTAACCCATCATTTCCAACCACTATTTTAGATCAGCCTGTGCTGACGGGTACTGCTGATGCAGAAGGTTTAAGCACAAAAAGCCTTCCGGTGATGAGTTTGGTTAAAAATATCGAAGATGATAACTGGACGAAAAATTATACTTATTATGATACGA
>NZ_JALNUD010000023.1:0-1436 GCF_026540445.1 Chryseobacterium sp. GM_Chr_2 | reverse complement strand
CCTTCGGGCATGGGAAGGGTGAGGGTGCAGTTTCAGTGGCAGGAAAGAAAGGGCGAGAAATCGCCGTGGATAAGGACAAAAACATCTTACGCTGGAGCATCGCGAGGTGATTATAAAATTCCGGAAATTGGCGATGAAGTTTTGGTGAATTTTGAAAGTAACAATGCCGAAAAGCCTTATGTTTCGGGAGCGATGTATAATGGAAAGGAAGTCAGCGGTTATGCGACGGCGGATAATCGTTATAAAGTGCTTCATTCCCGCATCGGAAACCGTCTGATTATGGATGATGAAACGGGAGATGTGACCCTGGAAAGTCAGAAAGGACAGACCATTGCTGTCTTCTATGGTGATGGAAATATTGATATTACGGCGCCGAAGAATATTAATTTAATGGCAGGAGAAGATGTGAATATCACCGCCGGAAAAAATATGAATACCAATGTCGGGATGAATTCTACAGAAACGGTGGGAATGAATAAATCAGTGGGAGTGGGTATGATAAATGCACTAAATGTCGGAACAAATTATATGGTTAATGTGATTGGAAATTTTGTAGAATATATAAAAGGAAATCTTCAAAGTCACGCTGAAAAAGGAAATCATACCACTACCAAAGAGATGAAAGTAAACAGCGAAACAGATATTAAAGTAAATGCTTCTAGCTCAATCAAAAGAAATAGCGGTGAAAAAAGTAATGACCATTAAACTCAAAACTTATGAAAACAAGAATAATTGAAGGAATTACTGAAATTACGAGTAAAGAAGATATAATATTTCATATCTACGACGGCGAAGCAGAATTTAATGCATTAAACAAGAATTATTGGGACGCGCCCAATACAATTATTGGAAATTATGAGGAAATGGTTCTCCCTGCTCCGGTTGCCGAAGTGATCGAGGTTGGTTTTGCTAAGCAGGAAGTAAAAGACAGTACATCTGATGCAACCAAAAAAGTAATGGCTTTACCCATAAAAAATAGTTTCTCTATTGGTGAAAAAGTTTTCTTGAAAGTAAAAACATTAGGTCTTATAGGCAAGAAACTTAAAGTAGAAGTAAGACAGGCTTTTGAAAAGCAGCTTACCGAAAAAGACCAAAAAGTAGACGCATTAAGTGTCATGGAAATGACTGTAGGTAAAATCACCCAAAGTGAAGATGCCCAAAACAAATATGAAGGTTCTAATTTAAAAGCATTAGAAAATACGGCATTAAAAGAAATGATTTTGGAGCCAACAACTGATGATGAAAAGAGAAAGTGGAAAGATATTTTAGCAAAATCTAAAGATAAAAAAATAAAGCTTTATTTTCATGTTGAAGTTTTGGATGCTGAAGGAGATGTATTTTATAAAGGGGACGATGTAAATGATCCAAAGAATTTTTCTTTCCAAAAACCTTTTGAATTGACGGAAGGGGGAACGTGTTTTTGTGGTAGAGATTTT
>NZ_JALNUD010000022.1:0-5481 GCF_026540445.1 Chryseobacterium sp. GM_Chr_2 | reverse complement strand
TAGGCAATAGGCAATAGGCAATAGGCAATAGGCAAAGATAACTCTTTGGGTAAGTTTGTTTCGTGATGCTTGAGTTTAGCGCAAAAAAAAGTCTCATACTAATTAAAGTATGAGACTTTTTAATAAAAACTGGCGGCGACCTACTCTCCCGCGTTAGCAGTACCATCGGCGCTGGTGGGCTTAACTTCTGTGTTCGGAATGGGAACAGGTGAGCCCCACCGCTAAAACCACCCTAAAGGTTGTATATAAGGTTGCAGGTTGATGGTTATAGGTTACAGGTTTTCCCTGCTACCTGATAGCTATCATCTGCTACCTGTTTTTATCGGTAAATTTCATCACAAAGGCAAAACCAGTGTCGCACTTATAAGGCTTAAGTAAGCTTGAGGCTTAGGTTAAGATTGCTCATTACCTATTACTCATCACTTATTACCTATATCTAGGCTATAAATCTACGGGTAATTAGTACTACTCGGCTATGCTGTTACCAACTTTACACCTGTAGCCTATCAACGTGGTCATCTCCCACGACCCTTAAAAGATGTCTCATCTTGAGGCGAGTTTCGCACTTATATGCTTTCAGTGCTTATCTCTTCCAAACGTAGCTACTCAGCGGTGCACCTGGCGGTACAACTGATACACCAGAGGTTTGTTCAATTCGGTCCTCTCGTACTAGAATCAAGCCCTCTCAAACATCTAACGCCCGCAATAGATAGAGACCGAACTGTCTCACGACGTTCTGAACCCAGCTCGCGTGCCACTTTAATGGGCGAACAGCCCAACCCTTGGGACCTTCTCCAGCCCCAGGATGTGACGAGCCGACATCGAGGTGCCGAACCTCCCCGTCGATGTGAGCTCTTGGGGGAGACTAGCCTGTTATCCCCGGAGTACCTTTTATCCTATGAGCGATGGCCCTTCCATACGGAACCACCGGATCACTATGTCCTGCTTTCGCACCTGATCGACTTGTTGGTCTCACAGTCAAGCACCCTTATGCCATTACACTCTACGCACGGTTACCAAGCGTGCTGAGGGTACCTTTGAAAGCCTCCGTTACTCTTTTGGAGGCGACCACCCCAGTCAAACTACCCACCACGCAATGTCCTTCTTAAAGAAGTTAGGCTCCAAGTAAGTAAAGGGTGGTATTTCAACGTTGACTCCACAAACACTAGCGTGCCTGCTTCAAAGTCTCCCACCTATCCTACACATTACTTACTCAAAGTCAATACGAAGTTATAGTAAAGGTTCACAGGGTCTTTTCGTCCCATTGCGGGTAATCGGCATCTTCACCGATACTACAATTTCACCGAGCTCGTGGCTGAGACAGTGCCCAGATCGTTACACCATTCGTGCAGGTCGGAACTTACCCGACAAGGAATTTCGCTACCTTAGGACCGTTATAGTTACGGCCGCCGTTTACTGGGGCTTCAGTCAAACGCTTCGGTTACCCTAACGCCCTTCCTTAACCTTCCAGCACCGGGCAGGTGTCAGACCCTATACAGCATCTTTCGATTTAGCAGAGTCCTGTGTTTTTGATAAACAGTCGCCTGGGCCTCTTCACTGCGGCCACCATTGCTGATGGCGTCTCTTCTTCCGAAGTTACGAGACTATTTTGCCTAGTTCCTTAGCCACGACTCACTCGAGCACCTTAGGATTCTCTCCTCGACCACCTGTGTCGGTTTTGGTACGGGTTGCTTCACTTCGGCTTTTCTTGGATCCGATTTCACTATAACAGCTTCGCCCGAAGGCTAGGCCTTGACACTTCCGTCCGTCTTCAATAGCTACGTCGAACCGTCCCCTTTTTAGTGTGAGCAAGTATGGGAATATTAACCCATTGTCCATCCACTACCCCTTTCGGGTTCGCGTTAGGTCCCGACTAACCCTCAGCTGATTAGCATGGCTGAGGAAACCTTAGTCTTTCGGTGAGGGGGTTTCTCGCCCCCTTTATCGTTACTTATGCCTACATTTTCTTTTCTGTCCGCTCCACAATACCTCACGATACTGCTTCGGCGCAAACAGAATGCTCTCCTACCAGATGTACAATGTACAAATCCATAGCTTCGGTAATATGTTTATGCCCGATTATTATCCATGCCGGACCGCTCGACTAGTGAGCTGTTACGCACTCTTTAAATGAATGGCTGCTTCCAAGCCAACATCCTAGCTGTCAATGCAGTCCAACCGCGTTGCTTCAACTTAACATATATTTGGGGACCTTAGCTGTTGGTCTGGGTTCTTTCCCTCTCGGACATGGACCTTAGCACCCATGCCCTCACTGCCGTAGAACATTTATTAGCATTCGGAGTTTGTCAGGAATTGGTAGGCGATGAAACCCCCGCATCCAATCAGTAGCTCTACCTCTAATAAACTTATATACGACGCTGCACCTAAATGCATTTCGGAGAGTACGAGCTATCTCCCAGTTTGATTGGCCTTTCACCCCTACCCACAGGTCATCCGAAGACTTTTCAACGTCAACCGGTTCGGTCCTCCACTTTGTGTTACCAAAGCTTCAACCTGCCCATGGGTAGATCACAAGGTTTCGCGTCTAATCCTACTAACTATCCGCCCTATTCAGACTCGCTTTCGCTCCGGCTCCGGACCTGAAGTCCTTAACCTCGCTAGTAAAATTAACTCGTAGGCTCATTATGCAAAAGGCACGCCGTCACAGAATTAATCTGCTCCGACCGCTTGTAGGCGTACGGTTTCAGGTTCTATTTCACCCTTCTATTCGAAGTGCTTTTCACCTTTCCTTCACAGTACTTGTTCACTATCGGTCTTTCAGGAGTATTTAGCCTTGGAGGATGGTCCCCCCATATTCAGACAGGATTTCACGTGTCCCGCCCTACTCATTTATCATCTATATATACCTTTCGAATACCGGGCTATCACCGTCTACGGCCGCACTTTCCAGTACGTTCTTCTAAATATATAAAGACTTTTGGGCTAATCCGCTTTCGCTCGCCACTACTTACGGAATCTCTTCGATTTCTTTTCCTCAGGGTACTTAGATGTTTCAGTTCTCCTGGTTTGCTCCTCCTAAGAGGTAATACATCTTCAATGTATTGGGTTGCCCCATTCGGACATCTGCGGATCTATTCGTGTGTGCCAATCCCCGCAGCTTTTCGCAGCTTACCACGTCCTTCTTCGCCTCTGAAAGCCTAGGCATCCGCCATACGCCCTTAACGATTTCTTTCCTATTTTTAGGTTACTCAAGCACTTATAAGTGCTCGGTTTTCTCTTTGTGATGTCTTTACCGTTAATGTCAATGATCTTAAATCTACTTCAAGTTTAATTCGCAAATATTGTTTTTGGCTCTATTCGCTTTTTTAAAATTAAACCATCGGTGATGGTGGAGAATAAGGGAGTCGAACCCTTGACCTCCTGCGTGCAAGGCAGGCGCTCTAGCCAGCTGAGCTAATTCCCCCTCTAGGTGTTTAATGTTTAAGGTTCTTTATTCAAGGTTGTAACTTTGAACAATAAACTTTAAACCTTCAACTCAATTAGTAGTCTCGGGCAGGCTCGAACTGCCGACCTCTACATTATCAGTGTAGCGCTCTAACCAGCTGAGCTACGAGACTTTGTATGAGTAATGGGTGATGAGTAATAAGTAATACTCTTCCTCTCTTCATTTCTCAATCTCTTTCCCTATACTAATTTCTAGTGGGTTATATTTTTATATTTAAATTATAAGTAATGTATAACGAGTAATGAGCAATTTTATCTTCCAAACTATTACACTTGGCTCTTTTTACTTTTACTTGTCTCTTTTACCTATAAACCAACCAAACAAAAAACTAAAGCTTTACTTTAAGTAAGTACCTGTGGACACATTGTGTCCTTTGTTTTTTTATCGTCAAAAGACGCTCTAAAATGAGATGTTCCAGCCGCACCTTCCGGTACGGCTACCTTGTTACGACTTAGCCCTAGTTACCTGTTTTACCCTAGGCAGCTCCTGTTACGGTCACCGACTTCAGGTACCCCAGACTTCCATGGCTTGACGGGCGGTGTGTACAAGGCCCGGGAACGTATTCACCGCGCCATGGCTGATGCGCGATTACTAGCGATTCCAGCTTCATAGAGTCGAGTTGCAGACTCCAATCCGAACTGAGACCGGCTTTCGAGATTTGCATCCTATCGCTAGGTAGCTGCCCTCTGTACCGGCCATTGTATTACGTGTGTGGCCCAAGGCGTAAGGGCCGTGATGATTTGACGTCATCCCCACCTTCCTCTCTACTTGCGTAGGCAGTCTCACTAGAGTCCCCAACTGAATGATGGCAACTAGTGACAGGGGTTGCGCTCGTTGCAGGACTTAACCTAACACCTCACGGCACGAGCTGACGACAACCATGCAGCACCTTGAAAATTGCCCGAAGGAAGGTCTATTTCTAAACCGATCAATTCCCATTTAAGCCTTGGTAAGGTTCCTCGCGTATCATCGAATTAAACCACATAATCCACCGCTTGTGCGGGCCCCCGTCAATTCCTTTGAGTTTCAAACTTGCGTTCGTACTCCCCAGGTGGCTAACTTATCACTTTCGCTTAGTCTCTGAATCTTAAAGACCCAAAAACGAGTTAGCATCGTTTACGGCGTGGACTACCAGGGTATCTAATCCTGTTCGCTCCCCACGCTTTCGTCCATCAGCGTCAGTTAAGACATAGTAACCTGCCTTCGCAATTGGTGTTCTAAGTAATATCTATGCATTTCACCGCTACACTACTTATTCCAGCTACTTCTACCTCACTCAAGACCTGCAGTATCAATGGCAGTTTCACAGTTAAGCTGTGAGATTTCACCACTGACTTACAGATCCGCCTACGGACCCTTTAAACCCAATAAATCCGGATAACGCTTGCACCCTCCGTATTACCGCGGCTGCTGGCACGGAGTTAGCCGGTGCTTATTCGTATAGTACCTTCAGCTTCCCACACGTGGAAAGGTTTATCCCTATACAAAAGAAGTTTACAACCCATAGGGCCGTCGTCCTTCACGCGGGATGGCTGGATCAGGCGCTAACCCATTGTCCAATATTCCTCACTGCTGCCTCCCGTAGGAGTCTGGTCCGTGTCTCAGTACCAGTGTGGGGGATCACCCTCTCAGGCCCCCTAAAGATCACTGACTTGGTAGGCCGTTACCCTACCAACTATCTAATCTTGCGCGTGCCCATCTCTATCCACCGGAGTTTTCAATATTAATTGATGCCAATCAATATATTATGGGGTATTAATCTTCCTTTCGAAAGGCTATCCCCCTGATAAAGGCAGGTTGCACACGTGTTCCGCACCCGTACGCCGCTCTCAAGATCCCGAAAGATCTCTACCGCTCAGCTTGCATGTGTTAGGCCTCCCGCTAGCGTTCATCCTGAGCCAGGATCAAACTCTCCATTGTATGTTTGTTCTTGACTCACTCAAAGTTTTGACGCTTTAGTTTTTCCTTACTTGGTTGTTATATTGTATTTCAATGATCTTCCAATCTTTCGCTTT
>NZ_JALNUD010000021.1:0-9409 GCF_026540445.1 Chryseobacterium sp. GM_Chr_2 | reverse complement strand
CTTTGTAAGAAGAAAATTACCTGTGCGTCCCAATCGTCAGATGATAAAGGCCATCCGTGGTGAAACATCAATACTGGTCCTTCTCCTTGATCTTTGTAGAAAATTTCTGTTCCGTCTTTTAATGTAAGTGTACTCATTGCTGTAAATTTTTAATGTTTGTGATTAATTTATTTTAATAATGTATTGTGTTATTTCTTTAGCAAATGTATGAAGGTTTAAACCATTAGAAATTAATCTAGTTTAATTTCGTTCAATTTGATGATAAATTAATATTTGATTATGATGGGAGGGGATATGGAGGGTTGAAGCTTGAAGTAAATATTGTCATAATATATATGAAATTCCAAATAATGTATCGATAACCATAACAAAACTTCCTTCTTCCCACTTCCAGCCATTTAGCAAACTCAGACTGCATTTTCCCGTACCAACTGAAGTAAATCGGTTGCACTGCCGTTGAATTTATTTCCGTTGATAAAAAATGAAGGCGTTCCGTTTACACCGCTGATTACGCCGCTTTCAAAATCATCGTTTACTTTATTTTCTAAAGATGCTTTTTGGATGTCTGTTTTAAATCTTGCAAGATCCAATCCAATCTTTTCTGCGAGTTCAAATAAGAAACGTTCATTCAGATATTCCTGATTTTCATAAATGGCATCGTGCATCTCCCAAAATTTTCCCTGTACATTGGCCGCTTCTGCTGCCACAGCTGCTGAACTGGCGTATTCATGAATTTCAGATAAAGGAAAATTCCTGAAAACAAACTGAATCTGGTTTCCAAACTCATTCATCAGTTCTTTTAAAACAGGGTAGGCTGCTCCACAATAGGGACATTGGTAGTCTCCATATTCTACGATCACCAGATCGGCATCAGGATTTCCCTGAGTATGATCGGTTTTGCTTACGGATGGTTTTAGTGACATTGTATTTTATTTTTTGGTGTTAATATTAAATTGGAATGGCAGATTTATTAATCCATACTGCGCAAATAAGCAATATAATTACAGGGAATAATAAAATCCAGCTTCCTAAGGACGATATAACGAGGGTTAAAACAAACGCTCCCGATAAAAATCCTAACCATAAAAGTAATAAATGAATTGCATTACTGCCATACATTTTTCTTTCTTCTTGATCATTTGTCATACTGAATAGCGCAGTATTCTTTGCCAGACTGTTAAGAGTGCCTGTTACAAAATCTGTATTCACCTTCTGATTGCCTACGGATGTTACAATGGTATTCATAATCCCCATCGAAAATCCTATAATGGCAATTGAAGGAATCGCAGGAATCTGATGATAATAGGAGACTACGGAATAGATGATTAATATGAAAATAACCAGGTAAAATGAAATGGTTTTACTTTTACATTTTTTCCATACAGCTAAACACGTTCCGGCATAAATTCCTAATAAAAAACATACTATCACGGTGCCCGAGGTGATGATAATTCCCCATTTTCCCGAGGAAAGCGATGTGCCCAGCTGCGTTGTATTTCCGCTCATAAAAGACACATACGTTTTCCATTTTATAATTCCTGTTGCATCCATGTACCCCGCAACGAAAGCTAAAAGTATGGCTAATCTCTCATGCAGCCGAATCTGTTCTGCCGATAAGGATGCCTTTGCTTCGGGTGGCACAACCGTTATTTTTTAGGTTGAATAAATACTTTCTGGCTCGGAAATTTTTCAATTTCGCCCTCTTTCAATCCGAAATTGGTTTCCACCACATCTTTAGGATTTCCTGCGAGCCATTCGCTCAAATCAATAGATTCGTATACACCACTGTTAAAACCAATTAAGACTTTACACAAAGTGTCTCCCGTGTTTTTAATATAATGTCCGGCTCCCATTGGCACATAGCCTACATCTCCCGCATTGAACTGTTCTGTAACCACCGTTCCTTCTGCTAAAAAAACCGACATTTCTGCCTGTCCGGAGATGAAATATTGCCATTCGTCAGCATTGGGGTGCCAGTGCATTTCTCTAAGAGCTCCAGGTTGTAATTCTAAAACCGAACCTGCCATTGTTTTGCTGATAGGAAATTCTTTGCTGGTTACCAATCTTTGCAAACCTCCTCCGGGAATAATTCTCGGCTGTTGAGAATGCAAAGGATAACGGTGAAAACTGGTCAGCTCAATATCCGATTCTTCAGGGCGTGCTGTGGCTAGAGAAGATAATTCGTCAGGAACTGGGCCTGCTGCAAAATAAGCTTCTTTTTGAGGTAGAGCAGCCACTTCTTCTAAGCTTAAACCTAAATTCTGAGCCACAATTTCTGGCGGCATACACGAAACGAAATCTGTAACGCTGAACGTATGATCTTCAGAAAAATTACCATTGTCAAAAATTAAAATGAAATGACATTCCTCTGTTCCTGTTGCCTGAATCGAGTGGCCGTATCCTTTTGGGAAGTACCAAACATCTCCCGGCTCAAAATTATCTGTATAGCTGTGTCCGTCAGGATGAATAATGGTGGTACGTACCGTTCCGGAAATTACGTAAGCCCATTCTGCGGCGTTGGCATGCCAGTGCAATTCTCTCATGCTTCCCGGTTGCAATCTCATAGATACTCCTGCGATACCTATCGAGGCTGGGAAATCTTTTACTGAAGTGCCTCTTGTTGTTCCGCCATCATTGGTGCGGGGCTCTTTTTTTTCTAACTCGTATCTGAAGCTTAATTTTTCGTTGTTCATACTATTATTTTTTAGTGATTAAATACTGTTTGTTTATTTTTCTATAGTAAAGCTACTCCAGAACACCGTTACTTTTAGGCAGTCTTCGACGAATAGGCAAAATCAGTCGTTGAGATTTAGGATTATTTAGTTGATGAATTTTTATCATGATAAAATGTAATCTATTTTATCCTAAACAAAGGAAAATTTAAATCTTAAAATAACGTTTGGTTAAATGGTTGAAGCCCCTCCCTTAGATGGTTGTAGGCAGTTATGGAAATCTTTAGGGGTGGTTCAGAAGGGGGGGTATACCACCTTCCGAAGTAGCTACAGCAGGTTGTGTAAATACCTGCGACTGGTTTCTAAATAGCTTTAGGTATTTATACAAATGCCTGTAACGGATCGTGAAGCAGTTGTAGGTAGTTACAAAAGTACTTCTAGCCACTTCTGAAGTAGCTCTATGTACTTTTACTACCTGCTTTGGGTACTTGTGATACTTGTTGCAGATACTTTGCAACCGATCGTAGGTATTTTTAGAATAAAAAAAGTCGAGTTTAGATGCTTACAGCATCACAAACTTTATGGGAAGAATTAATAAACCACAAAGTTAGGGATCCAAGCGTAGTATGAGAAAATAGAAAAACATCCGTTTCACAATTACTGTGAAACGGATGTTAATTGATAGATGAAATTTATGATGATATATATTGAAGCTCTTATTATTTATACAGCCATTTTTTTATCAGCTTGGTGTAATTCGGCATGATGAGGTAAATCATTAAGAAAACCAGAAACCCTGTAGATACCAAACCATCAAAATAACGGTTAACAGGAATTCCAAACGATCTTAGGATGGGAATGGTAATCATCGGAATTAATAAAGATAGCGGATAAATGGCCGACCATGTTGCTAGATACTGTTTCCAGCGAACAGGAACTTTGGCATTTGTTTCTCCGTAAAAAAGAAAATCAAGACCCGTTTTTATTTCGTAATTATCTTCTTTTGTAAACAGGGGGTGTGCTTTGTCAATGAGCTTTTTTCGGTTGGAAGATTCCATCCAGCTTCTGAGATGAGCAATGGTATCAAAACGGATAATCACCGTATACGAAAAAGTAAGGGTAGGAATAGGGCGTACAATCTGAAGATCGATAAAGCCTGTTGCTTTTTTAGAAATAGGTAAAATTTCGTTAAGCCACTCTTCATATTGCTGCTGTTTACCATCTATCACATGATGAGTAATCACCACAGATGCGCCCTGATTGTCCATAACTGATGTTTTAATTGAATTAAAAAGCTCTTTTATACTGCCACGGAACCTCAGTTTCGAGACCTAATTTTTTAGCTGAATGAATCGCAAAATAAGGATCACGTAAATGCTCTCTGGCAATCAAAACCAAATCGGCCTGTTCATTTTCAATAATAGTATTGGCCTGTTCGGCTTCTGTGATTAATCCTACAGCGCCCGTTGAAATTCCGGTCTGTTTTTTTATTGCTTCCGCAAAAGGAACCTGATAACCGGGATACACTTTATCTTTGCTCACATTGGTAAATCCTCCACCGGAAGCCGTGATGAGGTCTACACCATTTTCTTTAAGGATTTTTGAAAGCGCGATGCTGTCTTCCAACGTCCAGGCTTCTTCAGAATCGATATAATCAACCGCTGAAATTCTTACCAATAAAGGCATTCCTTCAGGAATTACTTTTCTTACTTTCTGCACAGTTTCTATCAAAAACCGAATTCTATTGTCAAAACTTCCGCCATATTCGTCCTGACGTTTATTAACGACTTGAGAGTAGAACTGATGAAATAAATAACCGTGTCCCGCATGCAATTCAATAGTATCAAAACCGGCATCTACCGCGCGAAGAGCGGCTTCTGCAAATTTGACGGTTAACTCCTGAATTTCATCAATCGTTAATTCCTGAGGAGTAACGCCATTAATTTCTGTGGCAGAAGATGATTTTACAATCCACGCACCTTCTTCCGGAGTTAAGGGCTTCATTCGTTCATTAGGATGTTTAAGGCTTCCTTTTGCTCCTGAATGCCATAACTGAATTCCAATTTTAGCGTCCTGTTGGTGAACAAAATCAACGATATTTTTCCAGGCATTTTTTTGCTCATCATTCCAGATTCCGGTGTCATATAATCTGGCTAAACCTTCTTGGGAAACGGCTGTACATTCGGTTAAAATTAATCCGGCACCGCCAACGGCACGGCTTCCTAAATGTACCATGTGCCAGTTTCCGGGAACTCCGTTTGTAGCACTGTATTGCTGCATGGGAGAGAGGGCAATCCTGTTTTTTAAAGTAAGATTGCGAAGTTGTATCGGGGTGAATAAATTCATTGTTTTAAGATTATGTTTAAATTTGTAATTTACTTTTAACATTAAGTAATTAAGAGTATTTGGCTTAAAAAACTTAATAAAAATCAATTTATTGATTTCTTAATTGGACGTGTCTTAATCGTTTGAAATCCTTAATGATAAAAAAGAATAAACAGAGTTTATTTTAATTTAGAAAATTAAAATAGAGCTATGGAAATTTTACTCAAAATGAATTTCAGGTTGGTTTTTCACAAAGGCGCAAAGTTATTTAGCTAGTAGTAAGTTTTAAGTCGCAAGGATTTTATCTATGATAAAATTGATAATCAGCGTTATAAAAAAAAATCTTTGATTTTTTCCTTGTGTCTTAAAAGCAGAAAACTCTTATTAAGCCTTGCGTCTTTGCGTTTTTCCAATAAAATTAAACAGGTTTTAAGATTTAATATTCTGTAAAAATAATTTGGTTTCGAAAAACGACTTCAGTAAGATGTCTTTTGTTTCATCCAACGCTTTTTTGGATATTGGATTTTCATCGTTTGTTAATTCCAAAACATTTAGATTTTTCTCTAATACAGGCAGTAATCCCATGATGGCGACACTCGATTTCAAGTCGTGAGCTCTTAGTTTCAGCAATTTGAAGTCATTGTTTTCATAAGCCGATTTCAATTCCTGCAAATGATTGGTAACTTTATGTAAAAACTGTTGCGTTACTGTTATTTCAAAATCTTTGTCGTCATTGCTGATCGATTTCATATACGCAAGGTCTATGAACTCGTAATGAGAAGTCACTTCTGCAATTTTCTTTTCCGTTTTTTCAGTCTCGTTCAGTCCAAAATTGGAGATCAGTTTAAATAATTCTTCTTCCTTAATCGGTTTAGAAATGTATTCGTTCATTCCGCGGCTCAGGCATTTTTCACGTTCTCCAGCTAAAGCATGAGCAGTCATCGCAATAATCGGAGTATCAAGCTGTAAAACCTCGCGAATTTGTTGGGTGGCAGCATAGCCATCCATTTGTGGCATCTGGATATCCATCAAAACAAGGTCTGAATTGTTCTCTTTAAGATAATTAACTGCCTCCAAACCATTGGAAACAATGTCAAAATCGATATTCCATTGAGATAAAAGATGCTTCATCAGACTTTGGTTAATGGCATTATCGTCAACCACCAAAACACGCAAAGGCGTATTTGTTTTATCTTTAAAGTACTGTGTATTTGTTGTATGAATTGTATTTAGCTGCTCTTTTGAAATGCCATAAGGAATATAAAAATGAAAAGTCGTTCCTTTTCCCTGTTCGCTAATGACTTCAATATCGCCGTTTTGGAGAAGAATTAATTTTTTCACAATAGAGAGGCCTAATCCTGTTCCTCCATAATTTCGTGTTATGGAATCTTCGCCCTGATTAAACCTTTCAAAAACTTCATTTAACTTTTCTTTATCAATTCCAATTCCGGTATCGGAAATTTTAAAACCGACCACCGCTTCATTTTCTGATAGCTGTTTATTATAAATTTCAATAGTAATGCTTCCCTGAAGGGTAAATTTAATAGCATTTCCAATTAAATTAACTAAAATCTGGGTCAATCTTGTGGCATCGCCAATTAAAGTATCTGGAATAGACGGATCTACTTTGCTTGAAATAGACAGTTTTTTTTCTTTTGCTCTTTCCAGAAATAAAGTTTCCACAGAATTCACCAAACCGTTAATACTAAAGGTTCCCGGTGTAATGCGCATCATTCCGGCCTCAATTTTTGAGAGATCCAGAATATCATTAATAATCGTCATTAAATTCTCTCCCGAACTTTGAATGGAAGACACAAATTCTGCTGAAGTCTTATCCAGTGGTCTTTTCTGCAGCAAATTGGTAAAGCCTAAAATACCGCTCAGAGGAGTCCGTATTTCGTGGCTCATATTAGCTAAGAAATTTTCTTTGGTTTCTGCAGCAATGGATGCTTTTTTCTCGGCAATATCTAAATCTTCAATTAACAATCTTTGTCTTTTGAATTGACGGAGAATATGATAGCCAACGATGGCACCACCCAATATTAATAAAACTAACAGAGACACATCGTAAATCCGCGCTTTTTTGCCCATTTCTTCACTTTGTTTGCTCAGTTTAACCATGTGCTTTTGTCTGCTTTCGTAGATTTTGGCGGTGATGGAAGTGATTTCGTTTGAAATTTCTCTGGCTCGCGGATTGGCAATGGAGGTATTATCATCCATATTTCCCAAGGTAAGATAACGGTGCAGAAGACTTTCCTTTGTTGTTTTCTTTTCCATGGCTAAAACGCTCAGTCTGTGGATCAGCCGTTCTTCTTCCGCATCAGCATTGTCTTTGGATAAAGAATCTAAAAAGTTTTCAATCTGATTGATTTTCTGATTGATACCTTCCAGATGGGTCGTGTCATTGGTCGCGATCGAGGCTCTTATTCGGCTTTCGACGCCCAAAATATCACGGTCGATTTCACGTAAATGATTGCTCGATCGAAGCTCATTCAGCAATGTATTATTATTATGAATAAGTTCTTTCGTATTTCTTGCCGAATTGATCTGAACCGCTATCAACAGAAGTGTTCCCGCAATAAAAGTAAGGATGATAAAATAACTAAACCGTTTGTTTCCCATGACAGAAATATTGAGCATAAATAAAATAAATATTGATGATTGTTGTACTTCAATCAGTTAAACAGAAATAGAAAGATGATAAGGATAGGCTTAATTAAAAAACATTCATTCTTGTATTAAGAATTTTTCGGTAGGCATCTGCCACAGGGATAAATTTCCCGTTGATCATGATGCCGCCGTCCTGCAATGTATCAATTTTATTCATCGAAATGATGTAAGAACGGTGAACACGAATGAAGTCTTCCTTTGGCAAACGCTCTTCCGCGGCTTTCATCGTTCCGTGGATTACGAATGTTTTTTCTTTGGTATAAAATTTCACATAATCGCCCATTGCTTCCGCATAAAAAATATCATCAAGTTTCAGCTTTCTTGTAATATTAGAATCTCTTACAAACAAAAATTCGTCTTTACTGATCTGAATATTTTCTTTCCTGCTTTCAATAATAGCCTGCGCTTTGCTCATCGCCTGTAAAAATCTTGCAGGCATTACGGGTTTTAGAAGATAATCCGCAATATTAAGCTCAAAAGCTTCCAGCGCATATTCCTTTTTGGAAGAGGTAAAAATAATGATAGTATCTTTTCCCGAAAGCGTTTTTGTAAGCTCAATGCCCGTCATTTCAGGCATTTCAATATCCAGAAATACCAGATCAATCTGCTCTTTCAGCAAATGGTGATAGGCGTCTATTGCATTGGTATATTGGTTAACAATGGTAAGATTCGGGATTTGCTTTGCCAAATGTGCCAGCGTAGTTCTCGCTATATCATTGTCATCAACAATTAAGGCTTTCATGGTGGGTATATTTATGATTGTTTACAAATATACTTATTACTTTCTATTTTTTTTCTGTTCTGATGCTGCTTTTATCTGAAGTAAGAACGAATCATCCACGCCATTTCTTCGTGTGTTTCCATAAGACCTGTAATGAAATCACTCGTTCCGTAATCTTTGTATTTTTCTGCAAAAGGAGTGATGTTTTCACGTAAAAAATCAATGATGCTTTCGTGATCACTCAAAAGATCTTTCATATATCCTAAACCGTCGTTTGTTCTGTCGCTGTATTCTGTAAGATGAGTCAGTTCAAGATAATCTTTCATAGTGGCAGGGGCATAATGACCGATTTTACGCATACGTTCTGCTACGCTATCGATGAGGTCATCCAGCTGTTTGTATTGGTTTTCAAAGAAAATATGCATGGCGTGGAAATTATCTCCCGTTACGTTCCAGTGGGCATTTCTAGTTTTGGTGTATAATAAAAATTCGTCTGCTAATAATTTTGCCAATTGATCTGCAACTGCTTGTGAATTTTTTTCTGTGATACCGATTTTTGCTTTCATGATGTGTATGATTTAATGTTTTAAACGAGCGTTATTGCTGTTTTTCTGAAGTAAAGGTCGTATGAAAAAGGAAAGAATTTTCAAAAATTTCGACGAACGGGCAAAATGAATCGGTGAATGGCTATTAAAGTTATATTTATTTCGTTGAATTTTATATAAAATTGAAAATCGCTTCATAAAATTACGGTATTTCGTAAATTTATTTAACTCGTGTTTTTGTTTAAGTGCCTGAAAGGTAGTGTTTTTAAAGTTTTGGGCTGTTTTTTGGCATTATGGTGATAGATTCAATTAAAAATTTTAAATAAAAATAATACAACAATGAGTACACTAAAACTAAAAGACGGAACAGAAATTTTCTACAAAGATCAGGGAGAAGGACCAGTATTAATGTTTCACCACGGATGGCCTTTATCATCTGACGATTGGGATGCACAGGTAATTTTCTTCTTACAAAA
>NZ_JALNUD010000020.1:0-29981 GCF_026540445.1 Chryseobacterium sp. GM_Chr_2 | reverse complement strand
GATACAAAAATCACAAATAACCAAATTCTAAAGGCATGATATTTCTCATAATTCATTAAAATTAGAAGTCTTTTTGACAAATTTAGACGTTTTTCGAGTATTTCCATAAAACTTTTTTCAAACGAATTTTGCCTCGTAAAATTTAAAGGAAAAGTGTTATGCAGAGATTTTCTATTCAGAAATCGATTATACTTGGAGTAACCTTATTGGTATTTACCGGGTGTAAAAAAGATAATCCAAATCATGCCTATCAGCAGCAGGCTCCGGAACTTCCGGTAGAAATTGTGAAGCAGGGCGATGCTTCCGTTTCAAGAGAATATGCGGCTTCTATTGAAGGGGTTTCTAATGTGGAAATCCGTCCGCAGGTAACGGGATATTTAAGCAAAATTTTCGTAGACGAAGGTGACTTTGTAAGAGCTGGGCAGCCATTGTTCAAAATTGAAGACCGTGTTTTTCAGGAACAATTAAAAAGCGCTCAGGCAGCATTAATCACAGCACAGGCGAATCTTTCAACCTCCAAAATAGATTTAGACCGAAAAAAGGAATTATTCAGAAATAAAATGGTTTCGGATATTCAGGTGAAAGAAGCAGAAGCGGCTTATAATGCGGCAAGAGGAGCGGTAAGTCAATCGATGTCTACGATTGAATCGGCGAAGATCAATCTTAATTTTTCAACGATAAAAGCTCCGGTGACCGGGTATATCGGAAGATTCAATTACCGTTTAGGAAGTTTAATGACGCCTTCTAATCAGGAAGCAATTACATTATTGTCTGATATTCATGATGTTTACACGTATTTCAGCATGAGTGAAAATGATTTTAATAATTTCCAAAGACAAACGGAAGGAAGCAGTATCAATGAGATTATTAAAAATACGCCAATGGTTTCTCTATTGCTTTCAGGTGGTGAAAAGTACGATGAAAAAGGAAAAATTGATGCGGTGGAAGGGCAGTTTAATAAAACAACAGGTTCCATTACCTTAAGAGCTAAATTCTCCAATCCTAAAAATCTTTTAAGAAGCGGAAATACAGGGAAAATTGTATTAGATCAATTCTACAGTAATGTCATTTTATTGCCAGTCGCTTCTACGAGAACCATTCAGGATAAAACATTTGTGTTCACCATTAAAGACGGAAAAGCAGCCATGCTTCCGATTGAAGTAAGTGGAAAAGCAGGCGACAATTTCATCGTATCCAAAGGATTAAAAGGCGGAGATCAGTACATCGCCACCGGTTTCGACAGACTACAGCCGGGAACTCCTGTCGTAGCACAAAAGAAAACTGCTCAACCGAAAAAATCGTAAGAAAAAATCATGTTAAAGAAAATTATAAAAAGACCCGTACTGGCGACGGTTATCTCCGTATTGCTTGTTATTTTGGGTGTTGTCGGTATGGTAAGCCTGCCGATTACGAAATTTCCGGATATTGCACCGCCTACCGTGATGGTAACGGCAGCCTATCCAGGAGCCAATGCTGAAACGATTGCCAGATCGGTAGCTCCACCATTGGAAAATGCCATCAATGGGGTGGAAAACATGGATTATATTACGTCTACAGCGAGTAACGACGGTTCATTATCCATTACTGTTATTTTTAAACTGGGAACGGATCCCGATCAGGCAGCGATCAACGTTCAGAACAGAGTTGCACAGGTAACCAATCAGCTTCCTTCGGAGGTTGTTCAGGCGGGAATCACTACCGTTAAAAGACAAAACAGTATGATTGCCATGGTTTCCTTAACGAGTAAAGATGGTTCTATGGACGATCTTTTCCTTGAAAATTATGCAAAAATCAACATCGTTCCGGAACTGAAAAGGGTAAAAGGAGTAGGAGATGCAATGGTGTATGGAAACAAGGATTATTCGATGAGAGTATGGCTGGATCCGAATAAACTGACCTCTTATAATTTAACACCTTCCGATGTTTCAAGAGCGATTCAAACTCAAAACCTGGAAGCAGCACCGGGAAGATTCGGAGAAAGAAGTAAAGAAGCGATGGAATATGTTCTTCGTTACAAAGGAAAATTCACCGAGCCCGAGCAATATGAAAATATTACGATTAAAGCACTGAACGATGGTTCTGTTTTAAAATTAAAAGATGTTGCGAAAGTAGAATTCGGAGCATACAGTTATACCGTTGCTTCGAAATATAATAAAAAAGCATCCGTAACGATGGCTATCTTCCAGATGGCGGGTTCGAATGCGAATGAAGTGCAGATTGCCCTTCAGCAAAGAATGAAAGAACTGGAAAAATCTTTCCCTGAAGGAATGGCATATGAAATTCCGTATGCGACAAAAGATGCCTTAGACCAGTCGATTGAACAGGTAATTCATACCTTAATTGAAGCGTTTATCCTTGTATTCATCGTGGTTTATATTTTCCTGCAGGATTTCCGTTCGACTCTGATTCCGGCGATTGCAGTTCCGGTTTCTATCGTAGGAACGTTCTTCTTTATGAAAGTTTTCGGGTTCTCTATCAATATATTAACGTTATTTGCCCTCGTACTGGCCATTGGTATTGTGGTGGATGACGCCATTGTCGTCGTGGAAGCGGTTCATGCTAAAATGGAACATAAAAAACTGAACCCGAGGGCCGCAACCATGTCGGCGATGAGTGAGATCACGGGAGCGATTGTTTCGATTACCTTAATTATGTCTGCTGTATTCGTTCCGGTGGCGTTTATGAGTGGTTCAACAGGATTATTTTATCAGCAGTTTGCGTTGACATTAGCGATTGCCATTGTAATTTCTGCGATCAATGCCTTGACTTTAAGTCCTGCTTTGTGTGCGATTTTCTTAAAACAACATCATGCAGATTCTCATGAAAAAATGAATTTCAAAGATCGTTTCTTTGCCGGATTTAATGCGAGTTTCAACAAACTGACCTTCCGTTACGGAAAAGCTGTTTTATTTTTATTGAAAAGAAAGTGGATTGCTTTAGCTATTGTTTTGGTATTCGGCGGATTGTTCGCATGGATGTCGATGACAACGCCGAAAGGATTTATTCCAGATGAAGATCAGAGTTTCATCATCGTAACAGCCAATTTGGCTCCCGGAGCTTCAAAAGACAGAACGTCGAAAGTGGTTTCGGATACGGAAGATAAATTAATGAAAAACCCTGCGGTAGATAAAGTAATTTCGGTAGACGGACTGAATCTTTTCAGTGGTTCGATGTCTTCTTCGGCAGCTTCGATTTTCGTTAAACTGAAAAATGGTAAAGAAAGAGGTCAGGTAAGCAATATCAACGATATTATCGGTCAGGTTCAGGGAATGCTTTCTCAGGATAAAAGAGCGAATTTCCTTGTAATTAATACTCCAACCGTTGATGGTTTCGGAAACACAAGTGGAATGGAACTGGTTCTTCAGGACAGAACAAACGGTGAGCTTCAGAATTTAGGAAATATCTCTTACGGAATGATGGGCGCTTTGATGCAAAGACCTGAAGTTGCGGTGGCATTTACCACTTTTGATGTAACCTATCCTCAATATGAAGTGTTGGTAGATGAAGTGAAAGCAGCACAGCTTGGCGTAAGCGTTTCTGATGTTTTAGGGGTGATGCAGGGATATTACGGAAGTATTCAGTCTTCGGATTTCAACAGATTCGGGAAATACTACAGAGTTTTGGTACAATCTACTCCGGAAACCAGACAGGATAAAGAATCCTTAAACGGAATTTTCGTGAAGAACAGTTCAGGCGAAATGGTTCCTGTAAACACTTTGGTAAGTCTGAAACAGGTAACCGGTGCGGAAGTGGTAGACCGTTTCAACTTGTTTAACTCATCGAATTTAACGGTGATGCCGGCTCCTGGATTCAGTACGGGACAAGCGATGGCAGCGATTGAAGAAGTGAGCAAGCAGGTTCTTCCTCCGGGATACACCTATGATTATAAAGGAATGAGCCGTGAAGAGGCGGGTTCAAGCTCACAGTCGGTGATGATTTTCGGATTGTGTATCGTGTTTGTATTCTTTTTATTATCGGCGCAGTATGAAAGTTATATTCTTCCGTTTGCGGTATTGATCGCAATTCCGGTTGGTTTATCAGGGGTATTTGTGGGAATTACTTTTGCGGAATTATCCAACAATATTTACGTACAGATCGCTTTGGTGATGTTGATTGGTCTATTAGCGAAAAACGGGATCCTGATTGTAGAATTTGCCATCCAGAGACGTAGAGCAGGGAAAAGCCTGATTGCTTCAGCAGTAGAAGGAGCAAAAGCACGTCTTCGTCCGATTTTGATGACTTCATTGGCATTCATTACCGGTTTAATTCCGCTGATTTTCGTGGTAGGACCATCTGCAATGGGTAACCTTTCTATTGGTTATGCTGCCATTTCAGGGATGTTATTCGGGACGATCTTAGGAGTTTTCGTGGTTCCTGTTTTGTTTGTGGTATTTCAGGCGTTGCATGAGAAAATCAACGGCAGAGTAGTGACAGAAGCGGATTGGGAATATTAATTCAAATGATTTTTAAAAATGAATTCAATTAAAAATATAGCATATATCGCATTGATTTCGGGAACTGCTATTGCCTGTAAAGTTCAGAAGTATGAACAGCCCGAAGTGAAAATGCCTGAAGTTTTCAGAAGTGACAGTATCGTAGCGGATAACAACGAAAATATCGCTAAAATAAGTTATAAAGATTTCTTCAAAGATCCTGTTCTTGTTGGTTTAATCGATAAGGCAATGGCGCAGAATAATGATCTGCAGGTTGCTTTAAAGCAAATCGAATTTGCATCATTAGCCTATAATCAAAGCAAATGGGGAAATGTGCCGACCGTAAGCGCGACCATCGCCAATGCAAGTGTAAACCGACCTTCAGATAACAGTATGAACGGAATGATGGCGGGACAATTCATGGGAAGCCGATACATGCAGGATTATACCACTTCCATCAATATTTCTTGGGAAGCTGATATTTGGGGTAAGATTAAAGGCAGAAAAGAACAGGCTCTGGCAGATTATCTGAAAACTCAGGAAGCGGCAAAAGCGGTGAAAACGCAGTTGGTAGCGACCGTTGTTCAGGGATATTATAATCTACTGATGCTGGATACTCAACTGGAAATTACCAAATCGAATCTGACGTATTCTGATAACACGCTGAAATTTTTAACCAAACAACAAGAATTAGGTTTAACAACAGCTTTAGCCGTTCAGCAACAGGAAATTGTAAAAGACCAGATCTTAAAATCAATTCCCGCTATTGAAAGTTCGATCACAACTCAGGAAAATGCGTTGAGTATCTTAACAGGTTCAATGCCAGATAAAATTGAAAGAAGTGCGAGTTTAAATAATGTTCAGTCACCCGACAATATCGCAACAGGAATTCCTTCCGAATTGTTGAGTTACAGACCTGATATTAAAAGTGCTGAGCTCGATGTAAGAAGAAGCGTTTCTTCCGTAAATGTAGCAAGAGCCAATATGTATCCGTCTTTCAATATCACTGCTCAAGGTGGTTTGAATGCTTTTAAAGCAACCAATTGGTTTAATATTCCGGGCTCGCTTTTCGGTTCTGTATTGGGAACTTTAGCACAACCAATCTTGAATGGTAAGCAATTGAAAACGCAATACGAACAGTCAAAAATTGTATCAGAACAGGCGGAAATCAATTTTAAACAGTCGGTCTTAAAAGCTGTGGGTGAGGTTTCGGATGCTTTAGTTCAGATTCAAAAATTGGAAGAACAGCAGAAAATTGCAGAAGGTTTAGTTAAAAAATCAAATGAAGCGGTGCAAAAGGCAGATTTGTTATTTAAATACAATTCAGCGACTTATGTTGAGGTGATTTTGGCTCAAACCAATAAACTGCAAACCGAATTAGATCTAGCTTCTCTGAAAGCTCAACGATTAAATGCCATAACAACCCTTTACCGCTCTGTTGGCGGAGGATGGCAATAAAGTAAAATCAATCCTGTTACGTCTAAGGAGGTAACAGGATTTTAACCCCAAAACTATTATGGAGAATACAAATATTAAAGATGGCATTATTCTTATTCCGGATTTTAGCGGGTTTACGGAATTTGTATTCAATACTAAACTTTATACCGGAGAATATATTGTAAGACAACTACTTTCTACGCTCATTGATATGAATAATGAGTATTTTGAAATTTCGGAAATCGAAGGCGATGCCATTTTATTTTATCGATATGATGAAAAACCATCGTACCAAAAAATTTCAAAGATGTTGAGGAGTATGCAGAATGCTTTTACCCAAAAAGTGGAAGAATTGAGTACATCATTAAGCATGGTGATCGATTTATCATTAAAATTTATCGTTCATTATGGCAAATTTTCGCAATACAACATCGGAAATTTCAGAAAATTATACGGAAAAACGATTGTGGAGGCTCATCAAATGTTAAAGAACGGTTTAGCAGAAAATCCGTCGTATGTTTTGTTCAGCAATTCGTTTCTGGAAAGCAGCCAGAACAGTGAACATGATTTTAATTCAGAGAAAAAACATCATCCCGAAGTTGGAGTTATCCATTATTTCGAGACTTAGATTTATATTTTTTAATTCCTTGTAATTTTGCAATTGCAGGCGTCCGGAGAAATTCGGGCGCTTTTTGATTTAAAAATTATATCTTTGATAGTATCATTTGATACTATCATATTTTGAAGCCACCTTATAAAATTACCGATACGATTTTAACATTAATCACTTCTATTTCAGAAAAAATTGGAGAAATTAATGCAAACCATCTTTATAAACCGACGACAGAACTTCGGAAGAAAAACCGTATCAAAACAATTCAGTCTTCACTTGAGATTGAAGGAAATACTTTGACGGAGGAGCAAATTACTGCTTTACTCGAAAATAAAAGGGTCATTGCCCCGGCAAAAGATATTCTTGAAGTTCAGAATGCAATCGAAGTTTATCAGGATTTGAAAATTTTTAATCCTCATAAAATCAAAGACCTAGAGTTGGCTCACTCAATTTTAATGAAAGGTTTGGTGGAGAACTCAGGTAAATTTAGAACAACAAATGTCGGGATAGTAAAAGGTTCAAAAGTTGAACATCTTGCTCCAAGTGGTACGATGGTAAAAGGTTTGATGAATGATCTTTTTTCTTATTTAAAGAATGATAAAGATTTAATTTTAATCAAAAGCTGTGTCTTTCATTATGAATTTGAATTTATACATCCTTTTGTAGATGGAAATGGAAGAATGGGAAGACTTTGGCAGACATTGATTTTGATGCAGCAATATCCTGTTTTTGAATATTTGCCCGTTGAAAGTTTAATCAAAGAAAATCAGCAGGAATATTACAATAAGCTTTCGGAATCTGAAAAAATGGGACAATCGACTCCTTTTATTGAATTTATGTTGGCGATTATTTTGCAATCTTTAGAACAGGTTTTACAATCTCAAAATATTAATTTAAGTACAAAAGACAGAATATTTTTATTTAAAGAGAAGATTGGGGAAGAAAAATTCAGCAGAAAAGATTATTTACAGCAATTTAAAAACATCTCTGCTCCAACTGCTAGCCGAGATTTGAAATGGGCGGTTGATGAAAATATTTTGATGAAATCGGGAGAGCAGAGATTGACAATATATCAGTTTTTGTAATTTTTTAATTTAATTTGTCTAAACTTTAGCTATTATGAAACAGATTAAACTATTGCTAATTTTGTTTAGTATGTTTATAAATTTCAAATGTTTTTCTCAAAAACATAGAGAAAATACAATGTCGTTGAAAAAGCAAGATTATGAAAAAAAAACTATAAATGATACAATTTTGATTATGGAGGTTTTAAATGAAAATTTAATTTCAGATTAAATCAAATTGAACTTCCAAGTTTTTATTTTGAAATTAATGGAGAGAAAAAAATTGCAAAAGGCTTAGATATTTTCAGTTCCTCTCTTCCTGATAAATGTGACTATTTTATTGCGTTGTTGGGTAAAACAATTTTTACCCAACAACGCAATAAAATTAATCTGAAAAAATGTTCAAAAAAATAAAAAAGAGCCCAATAAAAGGACTCTCTGGTTTTAGAAATATATAAGTAAGATTACTTTAACGTAAACTTCACCTTCGTTTTAATAGCATCAGAAGAATTTCCGATTTGTGCTTCGAAATCTCCCGGTTCAGCCACCCAGTCGTGCTTTTGAGCGTCGAAGAAACTTAGCGCTGTTTTATCAATCGTGAACGTTACTTCTTTTTCTTCACCAGGATTTAAAAATACTTTTTCAAAACCTTTCAGTTCTTTTGAAGGTCTTTCTACAGAAGATTTTACATCGGTGATGTATAGCTGAGCCACTTCCGCTCCGGCCTTTTTACCTGTATTTTTTACGGTAACCGTGAACGTGATTTTATCGTCCTGAGACATCGTCGTTTTATCAGCTTTAGCTTTTCCAAACTCGAAAGTTGTATAGCTTAAACCATGTCCGAAGCTGAATAATGGCTTAATTTTTTTCGTATCATGCCATCTGTATCCAACAAAAATTCCTTCGTTATAGGTAATATTGATCGGGTTTTTCTGATCTTTTCCCTTTCCTGCTGCCAATTCATCTTTTTGCCCAGGATATTCTCCTAATTTGTGAGCAGAATTATCTTCCAGTTTCACAGGGAAAGTAAATGGTAATTTTCCTGATGGATTCGCATCTCCTGCAAGAATTGAAGCGATTGAATTTCCAGCTTCAGAACCCAAATACCAACCTTGAACAACAGTCGGAACTTCTTTGATCCAAGGCATTGCAACTGCATTTCCGGAAACCAAAACTACCGCAAGATTTTTATTTGCTTTTGCCAATGCAGCAATCACGTTATCCTGATTGTAAGGCAATTCGTAGCTTTTTCTGTCGTTTCCTTCGCTATCCTGGAAATCTGCTTTATTTAAACCTCCCACGAAAATTACGTAGTCAGATTTTTTTGCCAATTCTACCGCTTCGTTTAATAATTCTTCTGGAGAACGAGTATCTTTCAAATCCTGTCCGGACTTTACACCGTTGTATTCTCCGCCGATATCTCCAACATAACCTCTTGCATATTGTACATCAGACTGCTTTCCGAATCTCGCTTTAATTCCGTCTAAAGGAAGCGTTTCATATTTTACTTTTAATGAAGAAGAACCTCCACCAACAGTCATGATTTTAATCGCATTCTCACCAATGACAGCGATTTTTTTAGCTTTATTAATATCTATAGGTAGTACATTTCCTTGGTTTTTCAACAATACAATTCCTTCTTCACCGATTTCTTTGGCAACAGCTCGATGCTCTTCAGAAGCAATGTTTCCGAAAGGCTTGTTTCTATTCATTGTTGTTTTATAGGCAAGATTTAAAAGTCTTGTTACTTTATCGTCAAGCTCCTGCGTTCCTACTTTTCCTGATTTAATTAAATCTAAGTAAGGTTTTGCTAAATAATAGTTGTCGTAAGCATTTTTTGTTCCAGCCGAAAGTCCGTTGGTCCAGCTTCCGAATTCAAGATCCAATCCGTTGTGGATAGCTTGTTCTGTATTATTTACAGCGCCCCAGTCGGAAACGACAACGCCTTTGTATTTCCATTCACCTTTTAAAATATCATTCAAAAGATATTTATTTTGGCTCGCGTACTGACCTTTGTACTTGTCGTAAGCACCCATCAACGTCCAAGAATCTCCTTCTGTAACCGCAGCTTTGAAAGGCGGAAGGTAAATTTCATACAATGCTCTGTCGTCTACATTTACGTTACTTGTATGACGGAACATTTCCTGATTGTTCAGCGCAAAATGCTTCACAGAAGTTGCTACACCGTTCGACTGTACTCCTTTGATGTAGGGAACAACCATTTTCGATGTTAAATAAGGGTCTTCCCCCATATATTCGAAGTTTCTTCCGTTCAGTGGAGTTCTGTAAATATTAACTCCAGGGCCCAGAATAATATCTTTTTTTCTGTAACGGGCTTCTTCTCCCAGTGCCTTACCGTAATTCCAAGACATTTTTTTGTTCCATGTCGCAGAAAGTGCTGTTAGTGCAGGATAAGCGATAATAGAGTCATTTGTCCAACCTGCCTGATCCCATTCATCCCACATTACTTCAGGTCTTACCCCATGAGGACCGTCGGTTGTCCAGAATTCAGGAATTCCCAATCTCGGAACACCTGGTGAGCTGAATTTCGACTGTGCATGCAGCATTGCCACTTTTTCTTCCAGCGTCATTCTGGAAAGTGCATCCTTAACACGCTGTTCCACAGGTTTTGATTCATCTAAATAAACGGGTAAAGTAGTATTTGTTTGAGCCATATACGAAGCAGATATAAGGGTGAATAAACTTACAATGGCAGTTCTCTTTAACATAAAAGCCTTTTTTTGATTGGTAACAAAAATAGCAAAAATATTTATTATCTCAAATTGAGAAAATAAAAAATTTCATAAATGGTTATTAATGACCAATATGTTAATTTGGAAATCTAAAAATTTTAGATAAAAGCGCAAGAAAAAAAGGGAGTAAAAGGGCTTAGTTTCAAAAAGTGAGATCAACTTTGCTTATATCAATAAAGTTTGTCATCCCCGTAGGGATCTAGACGTAGTATTACAAAAGAGACTTTTTCTTTTTTTTCAACGCTATCGATCACTAAGGTTTAGTATTTAATTCCGAATATTTTCGGTCGCAATGGCGTTTCACTCAGCAAATGATAGCAATGGATTAACAGATTATTAAAATCTTAAGCTCTGAACACAAAGGACACAAAGTTTTTATTGAATATTAACTTTTTAAGCTTCACAAAGCCATTCCACTTATAAAAAACCACAGAGATTTTATCAATTTTCTCATCAAGTTTTGAAATGGATATGGCAAGATTAAATGATATTGAATGCTTTTGTAAAGCTTAACAAGAAATTAATATAAAAAATAGACAGGGTTTCGCCTGTCTGTACAGGATAAACATAAATGCTTTCCTAAAATATAGTTTCACCAAATTTAAAAATAAATTTTAGATAAACAAAAAAAAGACATCATTCCAATAATCTGAAACAATGTCTGAATATATAATAATAGAATATTTTCAAAGCAGAAAGCTTACTGCTTATTGCTTAAAAACTACCAACCTTGGATGGCACCTCCTTTAAAAATCTCGTGTGCTTTTTTCACCACTTCATCAGATTCATACGCTTTTACGAAGTTCTTCACTTTGTCGGAATTTTGATTGTCATGTCTTGCCACTACAACATTGGTATAGGGTGAATCTTTATCTTCGGTAAGAATTCCCTGTTTTTCAGCATCTAATCCTGCCTGAGCGGCAAAATTATTATTAATGATTGCTAAAACAACTTCCTTATCATCCAAAACTCTTGGCAATTGCGGAGCTTCGATCTCTACAATTTTCAGTTGTTTCGGATTTTCTGTAATATCAGTTACTTTTGGTAATAATCCGATGCCGTCTTTTAATTTTAACAAGCCGTTTTTCTGTAAAAGAAGAAGCGAACGACCTCCGTTTGTCGGGTCATTAGGAATAACAACGGTGCTTCCGTTTTTAAGTTCGCTGATATTTTTTATCTTTTTAGAATAGGCAACAATAGGATATAAGAAGGTTTTCCCTACCACGGCTAGTTTATAACCTCTTTGTTGTGACTGTTCGTTCAGATAGGGTACGTGCTGAAAAGCATTCGCATCAATATCTCCGTTGTTCAGCGCTTCGTTGGGAACCACATAATCATTGAAGGCAACGAGCTCTACTTCAAGATTATACTTTTCTTTGGCTACTTTTTTAGCAGTCTCCGCAATTTCCTGTTCAGGACCCGTAGTAACACCTACTTTGATGAAATTGGGATCTTCTTTTTTTGATGAATTACAAGCGGTAAACAACAATAAACCTGCTGCAAAGAATCCTAAGATTTTTATTTTTTTCATTATAAATTATTTTCTTTTTAAAAATGATAAAAGGCTAATAAGCTATTGCAAAGAAGCCCTTTATCAACACTATTTCACATTCACATATATTGTATGGTAAAGCTTAAGCGCTCTCACGCCCAAACTCTAAAACTCTCATACTCTCAAACACTAGTACGCTCAAACCCAAAACTATCGGTGATCAAACCTTTTCGCCAATCTGTCACCCGCAAACTGAATAATAAAAACGATCGCAACCAACAGACCAAGCACGAGATTCATGATGACTGCATCATAACCGATGTATCCGTACTGATAACCAATTTGTCCTAATCCACCAGCTCCAACAGCACCACCCATCGCGGAATATCCGACTAAAGTGATCAAAGTGATCGTGGCATTGTTAATTAATGAAGGAAGCGCTTCCGGCAACAAAACCTTTCTGATGATCTGAAGGGGAGTGGCTCCCAATGCTCTTGCAGTTTCAATTAAGCCATGAGAAACTTCCAGCAGACTGTTTTCAACCAATCTCGCAATAAAAGGTGCTGCGCCTATGCTTAAAGGAACGAGTGCGGCATTCATTCCGATCGATGTTCCTACAATACTTCTGGTAAAAGGAATCATCCAGACAATCAAAATAATGAAAGGAATAGAGCGGAAAATATTAACCAAAACAGATAAAACTCTATTATAAATTACATTTTCAAGCAACTGATCTTTTCGGGTTAAAAATAAAAGAATTCCAACGGGCAGTCCTAAGACAAATCCAAAAAATCCGGACACGAATGTCATAAAAACTGTTTCCCAAATTCCCTTTGACAAAAGCGAAATTACCGTATCACTAAGCATATCCTCTTACTGTATTTTGAATGTTGTTTTGATTGAAATGATAAATTGCCTTTTGGTTTTCTTCATCTTTACCTTTCAGCTGCAGCAATATTTTTCCGAAGTTGGCATTCCCTAAATATTCTACATCAGCCTTTAAAAGCTGATAAGGAATTTTATATTGATCATAAACGATAGAAAGTAATTCTTCAACAGATACTTTATCATTAATTTCAACCTCAACAAGTGGAAATAATCCGTCCTGAGGTTCTTTTTGTAGTTTTTTATTAAGTTCTTGTGGTATAGTCATTACACCGGCATTTAAAAATTGTTTGATGATAGGATTCTCTTTATTGGAGATGATCTCACCTAAAGTTCCTTTGGCTAAAAGTTTTCCTTTGTCGATTACAGCAACGTGGTTGCAAACCGTTTTAATGACTTCCATTTCGTGGGTAATCAATAAAATGGTAATGCCCAACCTTTGATTAATGTCTCTCAACAACTGCAAAATAGATTGAGTGGTTGCAGGATCCAGCGCGCTGGTGGCTTCGTCACAAAGTAAGAGATAAGGATCGTTGGCTAAAGCTCTGGCAATGGCAACCCTCTGCTTTTGCCCGCCGGAAAGACTTTTAGGATAATCATTGGCTTTTTCTTCCAGGCCTACAATTTTTAAAAGTTCGTTAATCTTTCTACTGATCTCCGTTTTATTCACATGATCAAGCTCTAAAGGAAGTGCAATATTTTCAAATACTGTTCTTGAAGAAAGAAGATTAAAATGCTGAAAAATCATCCCGATTTTTTTTCTTTCATTGGCTAATTGTTTAGAATTTAATTTCGTAAAATCTTTTCCATTGATGATAATTTCGCCATGATCGGGTTTTTCAAGAAGATTAACCGTTCGGATTAACGTACTTTTTCCCGCCCCTGAAAATCCAATGATTCCAACGATGTCGCCCTTTTCAATGTTCAGGCTCACATCATCCAGCGCTTTAAAAGACTGTTTTTTCTGATGGAAAGTCTTTGAAATATTCTTTATCTCTATCATTTTATTATAAATACGTTCATTTTAAAATTAAAAAAGGCTTTACAACGTGGTAAGGCCTTTAAAATATGTCATATAAAAGTAAGGTTAACCACAGTTGTACTTCAAAACAGGCATAAAACAGCACATCATATTCGTGATGTCATGTTTTTTATCTGAATTATATTTTAATTCTGCCTTCATTGTAGAGACTTCTGTAATTATGTCTGCAAATATAAGGCATAAATTTTATTAGTCCACTAAAAAAGTAGACTTTTAAATAAAAAATGTTTTGATAAGTTGGTAATTGTTTGCTAAACAGTATTTTAAATCTGAAATAAACTGTTGATTAGCAATGTAATTCCTTATCCTATTTTTATTGTTAATAGCGAATATACCAAATAAATACCTTATATATTCAGTTTAGATATTAAATCTTAAATTGGATTTAAATGGTTTAAAACATTCACTTATCAAAATGCAAAATTACATTAATTTCATAAAAAAAGCAGTTTCGGTGATTTATTAAACTAGTTAAATGTGCAGGGTTCTCAATCGTCCTACATTTGTCATATCAAAATTAAACAAACAGACAAAATGGAAAATAGAATATTAGGACTGCACCACATCACTGCGATTGCAGACAACGCAAAAAGAAATTTAGATTTTTATACTCAGGTTTTAGGAGTAAGATTAGTGAAAAAAACGGTGAACTTTGATGATCCGGGAACCTATCACTTTTATTTCGGAAACGAAGAAGGAACTCCGGGAACCATCCTTACTTTCTTTCCTTGGGAAGGTATTGGAAAAGGAACAAACGGTTCTGGTTTGGCAACTCACATCGGATATTCGGTTCCAAAAGGAAGCCTGGAATTTTGGAAAAGCAGATTGCAACAATTTAATGTACATGTTGAAGAAAGCGAGATTTTTGGTGAAAAACTGATTTCATTTAAAGATCCTGATGGTTTACAGTTACAGTTCATTGAATCTTCCACACCGGATGACAGAAAAGTGTGGACAACCGATGATATTAAAGAGGACAATGCTTTGAAAGGTTTTCATAATATCACCTTAACTCTGAAAAAAGCTGATCCGACCATTAAAGTGTTAACTGATATTTTCGGATATGATCTTCAAAAACAGGAAGGCGAAAGATACAGATTTGCAACCGACGCCATCGAAACGGCCAATCTTGTTGATATTATTGAAAATGATAAAATTATAACCGGAAGAAATGCGGCAGGAACCAATCACCACGTTGCTTTCAGAGTAAAAGATGACCAAGTTTTAATGGAATTCCGTGAAAAAGTAATGTCCGCTGGCCTGAGTATCACTCCGAAAATTGACAGAGATTATTTCTATTCTTTGTATTTCCGTGAACCGGGTGGCGTTTTATTCGAAATCGCAACCGATAATCCGGGATTCACTGTGGATGAGCCTTTGAACGAATTGGGAACCAACTTAAAACTTCCAAAACAACACGAAGGATTACGTGCAAGAATTGAAGAAGTGCTACCGAAGTTATCATAGATCATTCATCATCATTAATAAACTAGGTAATTTAGCTAAACATTAAACATTAAACATTAAACATTAAACATTAAACAATATGGAAACAACAAAAGTAGTTTTAGGAAACGCAAGAGGAGAAGTTCAATTGTTCTCAGACGATAAAAAAGCAGGAAAAATGGATATTTCGGTGATCAAAGATAAATTAACGGTTTATCATACCGAAGTAGACGAAGAATATGCCGGAAAAGGTTTTGCCAAATTATTATTAAATCAACTGGTTTCTTACGCAAGAGAAAACGATTTGAAAATTGTACCATTATGTCCTTACGTTCATGCCCAATTCAAACGTAATCCGGAAGAATACAACGATATCTGGTTTAAAGAAGAAATCTAAAAACAAACAACAATCAACCAAAAACCAAGAAACAATGTCACTCATCACAGGCCTTCACCACGTTACCGCCATCACTGGCGACGCACAGGAAAATATAGACTTTTACACCGGAGTTTTAGGACTTCGGTTGGTAAAGAAAACCGTCAATTTTGATTATTCAGATGTTTATCATTTCTATTTCGGAGACGAATTCGGAACGCCGGGAACCATTATGACGACTTTCCCGTACGGAAAAGGACTGGTGAACGGAAGACATGGAAAAGGTATGTTGAATACCACCGCTTTTTCAGTATCGATGGAGGCATTGGATTATTGGACGAGCCGTTTGGAGCAGTTTAATATTCCCTTTAAACATCCACAACAGAGATTTTCTGGCGAAGTTTTTATTTATCTGGAAGATTTTGATGGGTTGGGATTAGAATTGGTTTTCAATGAAAAAGATAGCAGAAAAGGCTATTACAACGGATTTATTCCTAAAGATTATGCCATCAAAGGAATTCATCATGTTGAAATCTGGCTGGATGCTTATGAAAGAACGGCGGCTTTACTGACCACGCAGATGGATCATCAATTAATTGCCGAAAGTTCAGACCGATTTAGGTTTGCGACAGAAGATGCGCCGGGAAAATATGTTGATTTGCTTTGCACACCTTCTGCTTTAAAAGGTCTGGCAGGAAGAGGAACCGTTCATCACGTGGCTTTTGCAACACCCAACGCTGAAACTCAGCTTGAAATGATTGAAAAATTAAACAAATTCGGATTGGAACATACAGAAGTGAAAGACAGAAAATACTTCACTTCCGTATATTTCAAAGAGCCAGGCGGCGTTTTGTTTGAAATCGCAACTTCAGGTCCGGGATTCGATGTTGATGAAGAATTGGCTTCTTTAGGTGAATATTTAAATCTGCCATCACAATTTGAAGAAAAAAGAGAACATTTGGTAGAAGTTTTACCAAAAATTAATTATCCGACAGAAAAATACAGATAAAAATGAGTCATATTTTAGATATAAAAACAGGAGGAAAATCATTGAAGGAAGCTGAAAAAGTTTTAATCATGATTCACGGAAGAGGTGGAAGTGCACAGGATATTCTGAGTTTATCACAATATTTAAATGTGGAAGATTACGCGTTATTAGCACCACAGGCAACGAACGGAACTTGGTATCCGCTTTCATTCATGGCTCAGGTTGAGCAAAACGAACCTTGGTTGTCATCAGCCATTGAAACGATTGGAAAAACAGTTCAAACTGCTTTGGATGCAGGCATAAAAACTGAAAATATTTACTTTTTCGGATTCTCTCAAGGAGCGTGTTTAACCTTAGAATTTTTAGCAAGAAATGCTCAGAGGTTTGGTGGAGCAGCAGCGATTATTGGTGGAGTTATCGGTGATAAGGTCAATCGTGAAAATTATAAAGGCGATTTTAATCAAACCCCGATTTTCCTGGGAACGAGTAATCCAGATTTTCATGTTCCCGTTGAAAGAGTGTACGCAACAGCGAATATTTTAAAAGAAATGAATGCTGATGTTACGGAAAAAGTCTATGCTAATTTCGGACATTCCATCAATCAGGAAGAAATGGAACTGGCGAATGAATTAATTTTTAAATAAATAAAAGGGAAAGCAATCGACATAGAAAGCTGAAGCGTTAAGAAAATTAAAATTTAAACCGTTAAAAATTTCCACTGTTTGAGCACGAGGAAAAATCAGAACCGAAGGACAAATGATAAATTCGTGCGAGTTTTGGAAATTTTAGGATTAAATTTTAATTTTTAGCATTCAGATTTCAAGTCTTGACTTTTTGTTTCTTTTGTGTTAAGACAAAAGAAAAATTAAATAAATTATGAAAATCACAAAAATATTCAGCGACGAAAATGGCGACTCTCATTTCGAAGACATCGAAATTCCATTAATCAGTCAGGGTGAAATTGGATTTTTATCTGAAAATATAGACGTTAAAAAATTACAATTTAGAAAAGTTTCTGCCGATTACGATTATGATTTTCATTGCGCTCCACAGAAACAATTTATTGTACTTTTGGATGGTGGAGTAAAGATCGAAACATCATTGGGTGAGATTAGAGAATTCCAAACCGGTGAAATCCTTTTGGTGGAAGATATTTCAGGAAAAGGGCATAAAACCAAAAACCTTGAAAAGAGAGAACGAACGTCACTTTTCATTCATTTATAGAGTAAAGAATTAACCGACATAGGAAGCTGAAGCGTTAAGAAAATTTATTTTTAGCATTCAGATTCCAAGTCTTAACCTTTTTTTTCTTTTGTGTCAAGACAAAAGAAAAATATAAAATATGCACGAACAACTACTTTTAATACTCGGCTTACTCCTCATCGTGATGATGCTGGTAATGCTGGCACAACGAATCAAGATCGCATATCCCATCTTTTTGGTATTGGCGGGATTGGGAATCAGTTTAATTCCAGGAGTTCCGGTTTTAAAACTTGATCCCGAAATCATCTTTTTAATTTTCCTACCGCCTTTGTTGTACGAAGCAGCTTGGTATACATCGTGGAACGACTTTTGGAAATGGAAAAGAACCATCGGATTAATGGCTTTCGGATTGGTATTTCTAACATCTTTAGTTGTTGCGTTTGCTTCACAGGCTTTAATTCCGGGATTCACGGTGGCATTAGGATTTTTATTAGGAGGAATTGTTTCGCCCCCGGATGCTGTTGCAGCAACAACCGTTTTAAAAGGGTTAAAGGTTCCAAAACGTACGATTGCGATGCTGGAAGGCGAAAGTTTGATTAACGATGCATCATCATTAATTGTTTTCAGATTTGCCTTAGCCGCGGTGATGACAGGAATGTTTTCTATGCAGGAAGCAACCGGACAATTCTTCTTGGTTGCTGGGATGGGAGTAGTTGTCGGAATTGTAGGAGCACATATTTTCTACGCAATTCACAGATTTTTACCCACAACGCCGGCGATTGATGCAGCATTAACCGTAATGACGCCCTATATTTTATTCCTTTCTGCGGAGCATTTTCACTTTTCAGGAGTAATGG
The DNA here is from genome assembly GCF_026540445.1 of Chryseobacterium sp. GM_Chr_2. Taxonomy (NCBI): domain Bacteria; kingdom Pseudomonadati; phylum Bacteroidota; class Flavobacteriia; order Flavobacteriales; family Weeksellaceae; genus Chryseobacterium; species Chryseobacterium sp. GM_Chr_2. Next base: position 11,392 of record NZ_JALNUD010000020.1, on the reverse strand, counting down.
CGGTCGTAAGTGGCGGATTATTCATGTCATTCCGTTCGCATGAGATGTTCAAAACGGGAGTAACAAGAATTAATATGACAGGCGTTTGGAACACATTAATCTTTGTGATGAATGCTTTGGTTTTCGTCTTAATTGGTCTGGAACTTCCTGATATTATCCATGGTTTAGGAGAAACTTCTTTAATGGAAGGCATTAAATATGGTTTAATTATCAGTTTAATTGTTATTGTTGTTCGATTATTATGGATTTATCCGGTAGCACACGTTCCGAGATGGCTGAGTAAAAAAGTAAGAAAAGACCCGAGCCCGGGATGGAAAAATCCTTTAATTATCGGTTGGGCAGGAATGCGTGGCGTGGTTTCCCTGGCAACAGCATTGTCAATTCCGGTAATAATGAATGATCAGGCAGAATTTCCGATGCGAAATTTAATTATCTTCATCACATTCGTGGTTATTTTTGTAACATTAGTTTTTCAGGGGTTAACCCTTCCTTTAATTATTAAATTAACCAAAATTGGAGAAATTGATCCTATTTTACCATCACACGAGCAGCAGGCAAGTATTCAGATAAGATTGGATAATCTGGCGTTAAGCAGGCTGAACGAGAAATACAAAACAAATATTGAAACCAACAGTCTGGTTGAAAATTTTAAGAATACGATTGAAAATGATATTTCCTTACAGCAAAGTCATCTGGAATCGTTGGAAATGTGTACCAACAGACGAAATGACATCAATGAATATCATCGAATTATGCTTGATATTTACGCACTTCAAAGGAAAGAATTATTCAATATAAAACGTGAAAAATACTTCACCGATGACGAAATCCGAAAAGCGGAATCTCAATTGGATTTAAATGAACTGAAGATTACAGGCAGCAGACACATGTAATTTTGGTTGATGGTTTTTAGTTGATGTTTGTTGGATGATTAATTCTGAATTTTAAAATGAAATTATCATTCAAAATTAAGTAGGGAATCTCTGAACTTAAAATAGATTTCCATTTATATTGAGACAAACGACACACCAAAAACTAGAAACCATCAACTAGCAACTCTCAACCATCAACAAACAACAAATCTTATGAAAACACTCAACTTCCTTGTGATAGGAAAAAATCAGGAAATATTAGAAACTTTAAAAAGAATCATTGAAAATAATGAAGGCTGGAAAGCGGAGATTAAAAGTGATGAAACGATTTGCTATAATTATATTAAAGACAATCAGGTAGATATTGTTTTATTAAGCTCCGGATTGGATGAAGAATTTGAAAATAATATGAAAATTTTTTGTGAAAATTTAGATAAAGATGTGAAGGTAATCGACCATTATGGCGGAGGAAGCGGACTGTTAAAGAACGAAGTTTACACACTTTTTCCTAATTTGCAGCCGTAAACTTAAATTTATGTCTGAAAATATCGTCAAAAATGTCACTCGATTCATAGAACTTAGCGAAAAAGAAGAAAAATTTTTCACAGATTCATTAACACTCCAAACGTTTCCCAAGAAAACAGTTTTGTTGAGGGAAGGTGAAATATGCCAGTTTGAAGGCTATATTCAAAAAGGCTGTGTGAGGGTGTATTACCTTGATGATAACGGATTTGAAGTAACGATATTATTTGCCATTGAAGATTGGTGGATCAGCGATATTGCTTCATTTCAGGAACAGAAACCGTCACGATTATATATTGAGACTTTAGAAGATTCAGAAATATTTATGCTGAATCCTACTACAAAAGAAAAATTATTAACCGAGATTCCGAAATTTGAAAGAGTGTTCAGAATGTTGGTTCAAAGAAATCTTTCAACGCTGCAAAACCGTTTGGTGAACACGATTTCCAAAGCGGCAACCGACCGATATTTAGAATTCATCAAAGTATATCCTTCCATTCCACAAAGAGTCGCACAATATTATATTGCGTCTTATCTTGGAGTTTCCAAAGAGTTTGTCAGCACAATCAGAAAACGTTTAGCTTCAAAAGAAAAATAAATTTCCCACAAAGAAAATATACGCACACAAATTCCCCTCCATTGGAGGGGTGGCGAAAATTTCGGAGAAATTTTTGACGGGGTGGTTACAATATTTATATATTAAACTACCCCGTCTTTTTGTTGCACAAAAATCCGCCCCTTCAAAGAAGGGGAATTTCCACAAAGTTTGCCATCTCGTAGCGAGCTAAGCAATGTTTTAGAAATTATTCTGGAACAATTCAAACCTAGATTCATATATATGACAAATTTTATCATCTATAAAAGCGACCTAGGAAACTGAAGCGTTAAGAAAATTAAAAATTAATCCGTTAAAAAATTCCCCCTGTTCGAAGCGCGAGACAAATTTAGAATCGAAGAAGAAATTTTGAATTCGCGCAAGTTTTGGGAATTTTAGGAATGATTTTTAATTTTTAGCATTCAGTTTCCAAGTCTTGAATTTTTGGTCCTTTTGTTTCAAGACAAAAGGACTTAATTATAAAAAAAAGAATTTATTAAACTAGTTAAATGCCCATCAATTTCAATCTTCCGAAATTTGTAGTATCAAAATGAATAAACAACTAACAGATATGGACAGAAAAGATTTTTTAAAGAAAGGATTATTGGGAACAGGAATGTTTGTGGCATCCGCTTCATTGGGCAATACAATGAAAAACGAAATCGATGAGATCGAGCCGTTGGAACCTATCGGATACAATCATTTACCGAATACCGATTCAAAAATTAAAGATAATTCTGTCATTCATAAGGCAGATTCAAGAGGGAAGGCAGATCATGGCTGGTTGGTGAGCAATCATACCTTCAGTTTTGCCAATTATCACAATCCCGAAAGAATGCACTTTGGCGTGCTGAGAGTGTTGAACGATGATAAAGTAGAGGCGGGAAGAGGCTTCGGAACGCATCCTCACGACAATATGGAAATCATCAGTATTCCGTTGGAAGGCGATTTGGAGCACAAAGACAGCATGGGAAATTCTGCTATTATCAAAAGCGGAGATATTCAGGTGATGAGTGCCGGAACGGGAATTATGCACAGCGAATTCAACAAAAATCAGGATCAGTTGGTGAAATTCCTACAAATTTGGGTGTATCCGAATAAAAGAAATGTTACTCCGCGATACGATCAAATCACACTTGACAAATCAAAAAGTAAAAATAAATTCCAGCAAATACTTTCTCCAAATGCCGATGATGAAGGAGTTTGGATTCACCAAGATGCATGGTTTCATTTAGGAAATTTTGAAAATAATGCCGAAATCAATTATCAGATCAGAAAAAAAGGAAACGGTGTCTATGCTTTTATTTTGAAAGGAAGTGCAGAAATTGAAGGCCAAAAAGTCGAAGAAAGAGATGGTTTTGGTGTTTGGGATATTGCCGATCTGAATATAAAAACAACATCAGAAAACACGGAAATCCTTTTAATGGAAGTTCCGATGACGATGTAATAAAATTAAATAATGAACCTCGTTTCATAATATTGTTGATAGGCTCTCTTTTTAAGGGAGTCTTTTTTATATATTTATAAATATAATATATTTTAATAAAATGAAGAAAAAAGCTATACGCATGTATTGTAATAGTACATTCTTTCAATGTAAATTTACATTCTTGTGTTGTAAAATTACATTCTTCCGATGTGAAGTTACTTTCTTGCGATGTAAGGTTACATTCTTCCATTGTAGAATTGCATTTTTCCGATGTTAATTTACTTTTTCGCATTGTAAAGTTACATTCTTACGTTGTAACTTTACATTCTTCCATTGTAAGATATACTTTTTGCGATGTAATTTATAAAGTGAACGATGTGGAATAGAATTTTCTCTTCATAACATTTTTTTTAACTAAAACTTAATTATCTTAACGCTAAACCCTTAACTAACAACCATCAACCAACAACCATCAGTAAATTAGCAAAATCCAAAAAAAATCCCGATTTTTGCCCTCTTCAATAATTCCGAATATTCATGAAACTTTGTATTGCCGAAAAACCCAGTGTTGCCAGAGATATCGCCAAAGTATTGGGCGCTACCACGCCGAAACAAGGCTATATGGAAGGAAACGGCTATTGTGTAACATGGACGTTCGGACATCTTTGTACCCTGAAAGAACCACATGATTACGGTCCGCAATACAAATCCTGGAATTTGTTTTTGCTGCCGATTATTCCTAACAGCTTCGGAATTAAGCTGATCCCGAATAAAGGCGTGGAAAATCAGTTTAAAGTCATTGAAAAGTTAGTCGAAGAATGTGAAGAGGTCATCAACTGCGGGGACGCCGGTCAGGAGGGAGAACTTATTCAGCGTTGGGTATTGCAGAAGGCCAAATGCAACAAACCCATTCAGCGTTTGTGGATTTCTTCTCTTACCGAAGAAGCGATTAAAGAAGGTTTCGCAAGCTTAAAACCTGCTGAAGATTACAAAAATTTGTATCTCGCAGGAAATGCAAGAGCCATCGGAGACTGGTTGTTGGGAATCAACGCAACACGACTTTTTACGAAAAAATTTGGCGGAAATAAAGCCGTTCTTTCAATTGGAAGGGTACAAACTCCGACGTTGGCGATGCTCGTTCAGCGTCAGAAGGAGATCGATGCTTTTACCACCGAAGAATATTGGGAACTGAAAACCAAATATCGTGACGTTATTTTCAACGCTGCGATTGATCGTTTAAAAACCTTGGAACGTGCCGAAAAAGGTTTGGAATATCTAAAAGTTAATCCTTTTGAAATCGTCTCTTTTGAAATTAAAGAAGGGAAAGAGAAAAATCCGAGACTTTTTGATTTGACCGGACTTCAGGTGGAAGCCAACAAAAAATACGGCTATTCTGCGGAGAATACCTTAAATTATATTCAAAGTTTGTACGAAAAAAAACACGTGACTTATCCGCGTGTTGATACCACCTATTTATCCGAAAGCTTACATCCGAAAATTGAAGGAATTCTTAGAAAAATGTATCCTTATCAGGAACTGATTTCTCCCTTATTGGAAGCTCCGATTCCAAAATCGAAAGCAGTTTTTGATGATGCTAAAGTAACGGATCACCACGCCATTATTCCGACTGAAGTTCCGCCTTCGCAGAATCTGAGTAGGGAAGAAAAGTTGATTTATGACTTAATTGCCAAACGTTTCATCGCTGTTTTTTATCCTGAATGTAAAATTTCAAATACATTGGTAGAAGGAAAAGTAGGCACAATTCCTTTTAAAACAAGTGGTCGACAAATTCTGGAACCAGGTTGGAGAGCCGTTTATGCTAAAGAGCCAAAAGAGGAACCCACAGATAAGGATAAAGAAAAAGAAAAGGAAGAAGAACAGACCATTCCTGAATTTATAGTTGGCGAAACCGGACCACACGATCCGATGATTCACCAGGGAAAAACATCACCGCCAAAACCTTACACAGAAGCAACACTTCTTCGTGCGATGGAAACTGCCGGAAAGCAGGTGGAAGATGAAGAGCTTAGAGAAATGTTGAAAAATAACGGAATCGGAAGACCTTCAACCCGAGCGAATATCATCGAAACACTTTTCAAAAGAAAATACATCGAGAAGAAAAGAAAAAACCTGATCGCTACCCAAACCGGAATTCAATTGATCGATACGATTGAAGATGAATTGCTGAAAAGTCCCGAACTGACCGGAGAATGGGAATCAAAGCTTCGTAAAATTGAAAGTGGTGAATATGAAGCCAATCAGTTTAAGGAAGAATTGATTCAAATGGTGACGGAACTGACCAAAAAAGTGGTTGATGGAAAAGGGAAGGTGATCACGTTATATGAAGAAAAAGAAGAGGTTAAAGAAAAGAAAAAACGCGAACCCGCTGTAAAAAAAGAACTGCAGTCCTGGGAAGAAACCAAATGTCCGAAATGTAAAGAACATCATTTAATGAAAGGCAAAACAGCCGTTGGATGTTCTGATTTTAAAAATTGCGGATTTAAACTTGATTTCGAAATCTTCGGTAAAAAATTGTCTGATAAACAGCTTTTGGATTTAGTTGTAAAAGGAAAAACATCAAAATTAAAAGGTTTCACCACGCATCCTGAAAATATAACAGAAGGTGTGGCTTCACTATCTCCCGGATTTACCGTTTCATTAGCTTAATGGTTGCTGATTGCTTTGTGATACATTGACTTAGGAAGCAGTAGCGTTAAGAAAATTGAAATTTTTAGCGAATGATTCCAGTCTTGAATTTTTGTTACTTTTGTTTCAAGACAAAAGTAAAATTAATTTTCTATCAGATTTTCTTTTCTAAATCATTAAGAGATAATTAAGGAATTAAGTAGAATTAAGAAAATCAAAGATTTTAATTTAGAAGCGAAGCTTAACTTAATATTCTTAACTTCTTAACTCAAATCTTAATGGTTCAAAATAATTAATATAAAATCAACTAATTTTAAACTTCTTCGGAGATTTTCCCGTCATTTGTGTGAATTTTCTGTAGAAATATTCCAGCGTATTAAAACCAGATTCAAAACAGATATTTTTGATATCAATCTCGGGATTATTGATGAGCAGCTGCTTGGCATGTTCTATTCTCAACTCAATAATATATTCCACAGGCGTACAATTATAAGAATGCTTGAACTTTTTAAACAAATTAGCCTCGCTCATTCCGGCGATAGAAGCCAGCTTTTTGATGGTGATCGGTTCGCGATAGTTTTGTTTAATAAAATGAACCACTTCCTGAAGTCCGTTTTGAATATTTTCCGTTTTTTGATTGTGAAGCAGAAGATGTTTGGCATTGGTTTTCATCAATTCGTAAATCAGTTCCTTTAAGCTTAAACTTAAAAGAAAATCTGAGGTACCCTGCATCTTTTCGTCAATCCTCCGGTTGTAAAGATTGGTTAAACTTTGCCATAACGAAACATCAGAACTTACAAACTTTTTCACGGTATTTTCCTGCATCATAATTCCGGTTTTCTCCCAGTCGGGATGCCAGTTTTCGATGACTTCCGAAAAAACATGGTCGATATATTCCTGTTCGATATTTAAAACCAGACATTTGGTCGGTTCCTGAAAAATAGGGTGAATATCAATACTTAATTCTTTATTACAGGGTGGAATAAATACACTTCTTTCCCTAAACTCAAAAGTTTCTTCCTCACTTCTGATGATCTTATTTCCGCTCAGCATTAAAGTGATCACGGGTTTCTCAAAAAAGAATGGGAAATCATGGCATACAACATTGGTTTCAAACACATTCAATTCACCGAAAGGAATGCTGAAAACGGTTCTTTCTTCGATCTTTTCCATTATAGCGTAGAGTTTAAGTTAAAAAATATAGAGAATAAGTAAATGATTTATGTCATGTTTTTGTCATTTTCGGGGTATGTAAAATACAAAATAATTCGAAACAATGTAAAATACTTCATTTGCAAAAGAAACAGCAGCCGTCAATACAGGATTTTTATCGCTAAACCCTTCTACCTTAGAGGTTATCGGGAAAGTAGAAAATACATCAGCAGACGAAATAGACCGTAAAATAGAACACGCAAAAATTGCCCAAAAACAATGGTCAGCAAGGCTGGATTCAGAAAGAAAAGAAATATTGCTGAAGGTGGCAGAAGCGTTACAGCAGAATTCTAAACATCTGGCAGAATGGATTACACGTGAGCAGGGAAAACCATTGAGTGGACCGGGATCTAATTTTGAAATGCAGGCCTGCGTAGGTTGGACTCAAGTTCCGGCATCCTTGGATTTACCCGAGGAAGTTGTTTTTGAAGATGATACAAGAAAAGATATTTTATACAGAAAACCGATCGGTGTTGTTGCAGCCATTGCCCCGTGGAACTGGCCATTGATGATTGCAATCTGGCAGATTATTCCTTCTTTGAGAATGGGGAATACGGTGATTTTAAAACCATCGGAATATACAACTTTCAGCACATTGGAAATGATTAAAGTGATTAATCGTGTTTTACCTGAAAATGTTCTGCAAGTAGTTACAGGAAGGGGAGAAGTGGGATCTTATCTTACTGCACATCCTGAAATCGGGAAAGTGATGTTTACAGGATCTATTGCGACAGGAAAAAAAGTGATTGAAGCATCTGCTAAAAATATGGCGAGGCTGACATTGGAATGTGGCGGAAACGATGCTGGAATTATTCTTCCCGGACTTGACCTTTCAAAACACATCGAAAACCTTTTCTGGGGTGCATTTTTAAATATGGGACAAACCTGTGCCTGTTTAAAAAGATTGTACGTTCATGAAAACGATTATGAAAATGTGGTGAAAGCATTGTCCGATTATTCCGCAAACATTCCGATGGGTAACGGCGCTGACGAAAATAATGTATTGGGACCGATACAGAACAAAATGCAGTTTGATAAAATTCAGGATTTGCTGAATGATGCTGAAAATAATAATGCTGATTTCTTATTTAAAGGTCAAAAACCGGATCAAGAGGGCTATTTTATCCCGATTACACTGATCGGAAATGTAGACAACGGAAGCCGTATTGTGGATGAAGAGCAGTTCGGACCTGTGCTTCCGATCATTAAATATAAAACACTGGAAGAGGCGGTAGAAAAAGCCAATGATTCTGAAAACGGCTTAGGCGCTTCGGTTTGGGGTGATGATCTTGAGGAAGCACAAAAAATTGCAGCTCAGTTGGAAGCAGGCACAGTTTGGATCAATCAGCATGGAGCGATTAACCCTTTTGTACCATTCGGCGGAGCAAAAAAATCAGGATATGGAGTAGAATTCGGTGTGGAAGGCCTGAAAGCGGTTACCATTCCAAAAGTGATCAGTATTAAAAAATAATCAGTATCTCAGAATTAGTCAAAATACAATGGCTAAAAATCTTCGTGTGCTTTGCTAAGCAGAGCGTCTTAGCGAACTTAAAAGCGGTCAGTAGTTAAAAAAAAACTTTGGGGGCTTTGCGTTAAAAAATGATTTTTAGCAAAAAATAGAAAGAATAAATTAAAACTTATGAACTACGATTTTATAGTTGTCGGATCCGGTTCGGCAGGCGCTGTTATAGCCAATAGATTAAGCGAAAACGAAAATATAAAAGTACTTCTTCTGGAAGCAGGAGCGGATGATCATGTTCCTGAAGTTCAGGTGCAGGCGGGCTGGCCGGCGATCTGGAATACAGAGAGAGACTGGGCATATCATACCGTTGCTCAGGAAAGTGCGGGCGGAAATACGAGATATTGGCCTCGGGGAAAGACGTTGGGCGGTTCGAGTTCAATTAATGGGATGATTTATATTCGAGGTCACCGTCAGGATTATGATCACTGGGCTTACAACGGTTGTGTGGGCTGGGACTGGGAAAGTGTATTGCCTTATTTTAAAAAATCAGAAACGCATGAAGAAGGTGAAGATGAGATGCATGGCGGAAACGGACCACTTTTCGTAAGCAGAATCAAACGTCCGAATCCTATTTCCATCAGCGCGATTGAGGCCTGTAAAGAATTAGGTTATCCCGAAACCGATGATTTTAATAAAGAAATCTGGGGTGCCGGACTGAATCATCTGAGCGTTGGAAAAGATGGCTTGAGATGTTCTACTGCAAAAGCGTTTTTAGATCCTGCAAGATCACGAACTAATTTGGAAATTCATACACATGCATTGGCTCAGAAATTACTTTTTGAAGGTGATCGATGTGTTGGAATTCAATATTTAAAAAATGGGGAACTGGTTGAAGCAACTGCGGATAAAGAAGTCATAGTTTCATGCAGAACGATAGAATCTGCTAAACTTTTGATGCTTTCCGGAATTGGTGATCAGGAAGAATTGGAGACTGTGGGAATTTCCGTGGTTAAAGATTTGAAAGGGATCGGAAAAAACCTTCAGGATCATTTGCTGACGAGTGTTATTTTTAAAGCTAAAAAAGAAATTCCGGCTCCCGAAGCTAATCTTTTGGAAGCTCAATTATTCTGGAAAAGTAAGGAAGAAATGGTTTTCCCGGATTTACAACCTTTATTCATGGGGCTTCCGTATTACAGTCCTGGGTTTACCGGACCTGAAAATGCGTTCACATTTTGTGCCGGGTTCATCAGACCTGCAAGTCGAGGATATATTAAATTAACTTCTTCAGATCCATTCGTTTCTCCTGAAATAGATCCAAAATATCTTTCTGAAGAATCTGATCTTGATGCTTTGTATCGATGCGTGGAAATCTGTCGCGAAATGGGAAGAACCGAAGCAATGAAAGAATGGAATGATGGTGAAATTTATCCGGGTGAAGGCAAAACAAAAGAGGAAGTGATCGATTATATTAAAAAATCGTGTTCTACTTATCATCACATGACAGGAACCTGCAAAATGGGAATCGACAGCCTTTCGGTGGTAGATCCTCGATTAAAAGTATACGGTATCAAAGGTTTAAGGGTTGCCGACGCATCCATCATGCCCGATGTCGTTTCCGGCAATACCAATGCTCCAACGATTATGATTGGCGAAAAAGCCGCTGATATGATAAAAGAAGATTATGGTCTGAAAACACAAAATCTTTCCGAAAATTTTTCTTTGGCTTAGATAATTTTAGGTAAAACAAATGGCTGTTCAATGATTTGATAGCCATTTTTATTTGGAAGCTTTTTGACTTCGTCGAATTATCATTTTATCTTTTTTTAGGAGCAATTTGATTCCATCGAAAAGCAGTTTATATTTTTTTATTTGAAGCTTTTTCCCGCTCTTCGCACTCGCTATTTTTTAGGGATTCGGTTCGGGCTGGCTTTGCCAGCCCGAACCGAATCCCTAAAAAATGAGCTCAAACAAATGCTGCGATCGGGGCTATGGTTGCGGTTCCGTTTTTTCAACTGTTGAAAAATAACTACAAGTTTGTCATTCTGTAAGAATTTGACCAATTTTTTTTCAGAATAATACTAATTTTTGTTATCAATTCGAAATCAAATTGTTTCATAGCCATTACCTTTGCATCACATAAAACTGAAATATGACTCCAGAAAAGAAACAACTAATTACTGATAGCTTCAACCGCTCTGAAACACTGAAATTCTACAAAGCAGAATTGCTGGAAGTAGATACTGATTTTATTTCTATGAAAATCCCGAAGATGGATTTAATGACCCGAAAAGCAGGAATGTTCAACGGAGCCATGATTGCCTCTTTGGTAGATGTTTCCTCAGGATACGCTGCGGTGAGCCATTATCCGGAAGATTGCTATGTCGTAACAGTGGAACTAAAGGTTAATTATCTGAGACCTGCCATTGGTGATGCGTTGGTTTCAAAATCGTATGTCATAAAAGGTGGAGCAAAAATAAGCGTTATCCGAACAGAAATTTATACCGTAGATAAAAACGGAGTTTCTGAAAGTCATGTCGCAACCTCACTGGTTACCATGATGAAAATTAAATAAATATCTGTTTTGTTTGGTAACAGGATATATAATACGAAACGTAACGGGTTTTCAAAACCCGTTACGTTTTATAAGTAAGAAT